>JBBSKF010000105.1:0-14000 GCA_038256525.1 Mycobacteriales bacterium
CACCACCTCAGACCTGCTCCGGTTCGGTTGGCAGCAACTGGCGTTCCGGGTCCGCGGCGAGGAGGACCTGGACGCCGTCGCGGAGGCCAAGGACAAGGCGCTCGGCCTGGTGGCCGGCAAGTCCGTCGTCGAGATCGTGGCGTACGGCGAGGAGATCTACGACGAACTGATGGAACGCCGGATCTGGTCCGGCACCCGGGCACTGGCCCAGCAGCACCTCGACGCCGGGCAGCGGGTGTGGCTGGTGACCGCGACCCCGGTCGAGCTCGCCCGCATCATCGCGGCCCGGCTGGGGCTCACCGGCGCGCTGGGCACGGTCAGTGAGGTGCAGGACGGCCTCTACACCGGCCGGCTGGTCGGCGAGCCGTTGCACGGCCCGGCCAAGGCCGAGGCGGTCCGGGCGCTGGCCGAGCGCGAGGGTCTGGACCTGTCGCGATGCACCGCCTACAGCGACTCCTGCAACGACGTGCCGATGCTGACCATGGTCGGCCACGCAGTGGCGGTCAACCCCGACACCCCGCTGCGCGAGGAGGCCCGAGCCCGCGGCTGGGACGTCCGGGACTTCCGCACCGGACGCAAGGCGGCCAGGGTCGGCGTCCCTGCCGCGGCAGGAGCGGGCGCGCTGGCCGGCAGCGTGGTGGCGGGTCTGGCGCTGCACCGCCGGCACGCGCGACGGCCCGGCCGGCTGCACGCCGCGCTGCGGGCCATCAGCTGAGGCAGTCGCCGGCTCAGAAGAAGATGCTGCGGCGCTGCATGAGCAACGTGTAGAGCGTCGACTGGATCGTCTCGCGCACCTGGTCGGTGAGGTTGAAGACCAGCATCGGGTCGTCCGCCGCGGCGGCGCCGCCGAGCGAGGCCGTCTCGATCGGCTCCCCGAACTCAATGATCCACTTCGACGGCAGCGGCACCGCCCCCAGAAGCCCGAGCAACGGAAACGTCGGCGTGACGGGCAGGTACGGCAGGCCGAGCAGCCGGGCGAGTGCCTTGGCGTTGGCCAGCATCGGATAGATCTCTTCGGCGCCGACGATGGAGCAGGGGATGATCGGCTTGCCGGCGCGCAGCGCCGCCGACACGAATCCGCCCCGACCGAAGCGTTGCAGCTTGTAGCGCTCGCTGTAGGGCTTGCCGATGCCCTTGAAGCCTTCCGGGAAGACCCCCACCAGCTCCCCACTGTTCAGCAACCGCTCGGTGTCGGCCTGGCAGGCCAGCGTCGTGCCGCTCTTGCGGGCCAGCGGAGCGATGACCGGCAGGGTGAAGACCAGGTCGGCGCCGAGCAGGCGCAGGTGCCGGTGGGCCGGATGGTGGTCCAGCAGGGCCAGCGAGGTCATCAGCGCATCCATCGGCACCGTCCCCGAGTGGTTCGCCACGAGCAACGCCGCCCCGGAGTCCGGCACGTTGTCCAGGCCCCGGGTCTCGACGCGGAACCACTTCTCGTACAACGGGCGCAGCGGCGGCATCAGGACGTGCTGGGTGAGGTCGGCGTCGAAACCGAAGTCGTCGACCGGGTAGTCGCCCGTGATGCGGCGGCGCAGGAACGCCAGGCCCCCGGCCAGCTTGGCGTCCCAGCCGGACGGCGGCGGGGCCGGCGCCGGCTCGGCCGCTGGGATGCCGCCGGCGCGGCCCGGATCGAGCGGCAGGAGCTTGCCCATGACCGGTTCAGCTCCGGCCTCAGACATGGACCGCGCCCTTGCCGGTCACGTCGACCGCGGTGACCGGGTGGCGACTCGTGAGCAGGTCCAGCAGCACCTGTTCGGCGCCGGAGGCGGTCGCCTCGAACGGCAACGCCCGGCAGGTGTCGACGAACGCGTCGAACGCCTGGGCGGTTGGGCGCGGTGACCACCCAAAGGCCCGCTCGAGCCGGGACACGTCGACGACCCGGCCGTGCTCGAGAAAGCGCATCTGCTCGGGTGAGAAGTCGACCAGCCGGGCGCTGCGCAACGCTCTGGCCACCAGCGTCACCGCGGGCGAGATCACCGGCACGGAGGGCCGGCCGAGACGGCGCAGGGCCTGCGAGAGCAGCAGCACGCCCGCGCCGCCGACGTTGAAGATCCCCGGGTGCTCCTCGTGGACGGCCCGACGAAGCACCTCGATCCCGTCGTCCTCGTGACACAGCTGGATGCGCGGGTCGAAGCCGAGCACCGTCGGCACGACCGGCAGCGAGAGATATCGGGTGAGCGGCGTCTCGATGACGGGGCCGATGAAGTTGGTGAAGCGCAGCAGCGAGAGGGTGACATCGGGCCGCCGCCGCCCGAAGCCGCGTACGTAGCCCTCGACCTCCACCGCGTCCTTGGCGTAGCCCGAGCGCGGGACCGCGCGCGGGTCGACGTCCTCGGTGAACAGGGCCGGATCGGCCGGGCTCGAGCCGTAGACAGCGGTGGTCGACTTGACCACCAGCTTGCGCATGCTCGGCGCCTTCTGACAGGCCGCCAACAGCTGCATCGTGCCGATGACGTTGATCTCCTTCATCGCCGTCCGCCCACCGGCACTGAGCGGGGTGGCGATGACGTTGAGGTGCACGACCGTGTCGACCTCTGCTTGCGCGATCACCTTGGCGATCAGCGGGTTGCGGATGTCTGCCCGGACGAACTCGGTACGCCCGAGCTGCGCCACCTGCTCCCGCCGCGGCGGCACCGTGTCGACACCGATGACCCGCTCGATCGAGGGCTCCGCCGCGAGCACACCCGCGAGCCGGCTGCCCAGATAGCGGCTGACACCGGTGACGAGCACGACGCGGGGATCCACCCGGTGAAGTCTACCGGGGGAGGCCTCCACGACCGGTGACCGAGGGCTCCGGCGGCAGCTGTACGGGCCTCTGGCCGACCGGGTCGACCCGCGAGATGACCAAGGGCTCACCCCGGCCCGCCCGCAGCCGGCCGGCGGCACTGCCGGAGTTGACGGCGATCGTGACGGTGCGGAAGGAGTCCTCACAGACCGCGAGCCGACCGCGACCGACCTCGCCGTAGGTCAGCAGGAACGGCACCACCAGGCTCTTGCCACTGCAGCGCAGCTCCACCTCGTCGCCGATGCGGATGCCGGCCTGCTCCAGATGAGCCCGATGCAGGTTGAGCGTCAGGTTGCCGAAGTGGTCGACCTGCACCACCTCGCCGTGCACGTGGTCGTCCTCGACGGTGGGTTCCCGGACGGCGAGCCGTTCGAGCTCGTCCACCGCGATGGCGGTGCCGACCTGCTCGATCGGCAGGCCGGCAGCGAGCCGGGCCGCCACCGGCGAGAAGACGTCCCGCCCGCGAAAGGTGCGGGCGGGCGCCGGATGCCACAGCTCCGGGTTGTCGAGCACATGTGCCGCGACCCCGCCGCCGGCGACGTCCCAGGCCTGGGAGGTCAGGCCGTTGTCGGGGGCCACGAAGGTGGAGCCGTCGGCCGTACGCACCGCGACCCCGCGCGTCGGTGTCGCCCGGAACGGGTCGACCAGCGCCAGGTGGACGGCAGGAGCCGGGAGGTACGGGATGGCGCTGGCCAGCACGGCGCTGCCCTGCTCGACGTCCTGCCGGGAGACCAGGTGGAGCACGTCGAGGACGCGGACCTCCGGCGCGGTGCGGGCGATGACACCTTTGCACACCCCGAGGAAGGCATCCTCGTGACCGTAGTCCGACAGGAACGTCAACCACTGATGCGCCACGAGGACCTCCGGGGCGCAGGCTACTTCTTGTTGCGACGCTGGACGCGGGTCTTCTTCAGCAGCTTGCGGTGCTTCTTCTTGGCCATCCGCTTGCGACGCTTCTTGATGACGGAACCCACGTGGAAACCTCTGCTCGGAGCTTGGCTGGAAGTCGGAAGGCGCAAGGCTACCCGGCGTCAGCCGGTCGAGCCGAAGCCCACCTGCAGGTAGTCGTGCACCGCCCGCTCGGGCACCCGGAACGACCGGCCGACCCGCACCGAGGCGAGCTCGCCACTGTGGACGAGCCGGTAGACGGTCATCTTCGACACGCGCATGACCTCGGCGACCTCGGCCACCGTGAGGAACTTGATCTCGGACAAGCTGGACATGCCGGTTCACCGCCGTCGGCACGCGTCGCGGTCACCGGCTTCCCCACCGGCGACATCGGACACGCACGTGCTGCGTGAGGATAGCGGGGCGGATGGGGTTCGCGCAGCAGGCCCCCTCGGGCCCCTCGCGACCCCGTCCGGCGGGCTGCCTGCCCGGGTGCGACTCAGGGGACCCGCCAGTCGGTGACGTAGTCCGACAGCGGGTCGTAGAGGTGTGGCGCCACGTTGTCATCCAGCGGGACCGTCACGATCGGCTTGCCCTCGTGCTCGGCGACGAACAGCGCCGGGTCGTTGCAGTCGGCCAGGCCCAGCGTCGGGATACCCGCCTGGGCGGCTGCCCCGGCCCAGCCGTGGTCGGCGACGACGAGGTCCGGCGGGTCGATCCCCTGGTCGCCCAGAGCGGCCAGCACCGCGACCATCGGGTCGGGGTCGTGGGTGTGCAGCAGCTCGCCGCCACTGGCGAGCAGGTGCACCCCGTTGACTGCCCGGACCCGCAACGGGCGCGGCCCGCCGCAGTCCCACGTCCAGGTCAGCTCCGGCACGAGCACCTCGGCGCCGGCGGCGCGCAGAGCCGACGCGATCCGCAGGTGCATCGCCAGGACCCCGGTGGGATGGCCGGTCGCCAGCAGGACCCGTTCGCGCCGCGAGGCCGCCTCGGCGAGGCGCATCCGCCAGCGCTCGAGTGCCGCGATCGTCAGGTCGGGGTCGATCGTGTCGACGCCCTCGAGATGATCAGGATCGGCGTTGATCCCGCACCGCTCGACCATGACCGCGACGACGCCGTCCTGCGTCCACGCCCGGAGCGGCACCAACCCGAAAGCGTAGTGCCCCTCCCCCCGCGCCATCCGCCCGGCGTTCTCGAGGTTGTTCTGACGCGAGGTACGGACCTGCCCCGCGATGCGCGAGGCCACCAGGTGGGCGCGCAACGCCGCATGTGTCACGGTCACGTCGTCGCCAGGCCGAGGTGCGGGAAGACGGCCGCTCGGGTCTTCGAGATCGCCTCGTCGACAGCATTCTCGGCGCCGCCGGCCCACGGCGTCCACGCCGCGTCGCGCCCGTCGGACAACGAGGTCGGCGCGCTCTCGCGACCCCGGCTCCGGGCGAGCTCGCGCCAGTCCTCCGGCGTGGCACCGGTCACCGAACCGCCGGTCACCTCGGCGAGCAGGTGCGTCCACGCCCTCGGCACGACCTGCACCGGCTCGTAGCCACCACCCCCGACCACCACCCACCGGCCGCCGCACAGCTCGTGCGCCAGCTCGTGCAGCCGGCGGCAGGCGACCCGCTGCCCGTCGATGCTCATCATCAGGTGGGCCAGCGGATCGAGCGCGTGCGTGTCGCAGCCGTGCTGGGTGAGCATCACCTGGGGCCGGAAGGCCGACAGGACAGGTGGTACGACGGCGTCGAAGGCCCGCAGCCATCCTGCGTCGCCGGTGCCCGCCGGCAGGGCGAGGTTGACGTTGGTGCCGACCCCGTCGCCGGCGCCGACCTGCTCGGGCCAGCCGCTGCCCGGGAACAGCGTGCGCCCGCTCTCGTGCAGCGAGACCGTCAGCACCCGCGGGTCGTCGTAGAAGGCTGCCTCCACGCCGTCGCCGTGGTGGACGTCGACATCGACGTACGCCACCCGCGTCGCACCCGCCGACAGCAGCCAGGCGATCGCGACCGCGGGATCGTCGTAGACGCAGAAGCCCGAGGCATGACCGCGCATCGCGTGGTGCAGCCCGCCGGCGATGTTGACCGCGTGCTGCGCGGTCCCCTCCCACACGGCGCGGGCCGCATCGACGGTCGCGCCGGTGACCAGCGCCGCCTGCTCGTGCATCCGCGGGAAGATCGGGTTGTCGCCGGTCCCGAGACCGTAGGCGAAGGCCAGCCGGCCGATCAGCTCGTCCGGCGCCCGCCGGACCGCCGCGACGTAGAGCGGGTCGTGCACCAGCTGCAGCAGGTCGTCGCCGGCGCTCACCGGCGGCCGCACGCTCACCCCCGGGCGGTCGAGCACCCCGAGCTGCCCGGCCAGCGCCATCGTCAGCTCCAGCCGCAGCGGCCGCAGCGGATGGGAGGGCCCGAAGTCGTACTCGGTGAGGACGTCGTCCCAGACGATCAGCGTGCTGTCACTCATGTCGACCTCCGGTCGAACCAACTCATCTGTCTCTCTCCTACTCCGAACGCAGCGCGACCACCGGCTCCAGGCGCCCGGCGCGGCGGGCCGGGACCACCCCGAAGAAGATCCCGACCGCAGCGCTGACCGCGAAGGCCAGCGCCGGTGACCACCAGGTGATGACGGCCGGCAGCTGGTCGAAGACCGCCGACAGTCCCAGTGATCCTCCTACCCCGAGCGCGATGCCGAGGATCCCGCCGATCGTCGTGAGCAGCACCGCCTCCAGCAGGAACTGCAGCGTGACGTCACGGGTGCGCGCGCCGACCGCCTTGCGCAGCCCGATCTCGCGGGTCCGCTCCCGCACGCTGACCAGCATGATGTTGCTGACGCCGACCCCACCGACCAGCAGGCTGATCGCCGCGATGGCAGCCAGCACCGTGGTGAGCAGCCCGAGGATCCGCCCGACGGTGCCGAGGATCTGGTCCTGGGTGACCGCGCTGAACTCCTCGTCCGGGTAGCGGTCGGCGAGCACCGCGAGAGCGGTGGCGCGTACGCCCTCGATCTCGGCGGTGGACGGCGCCTTGAGGGCGAAGGCGTCGACGGTCCGGTCACCGAACAGACGTTGCGCCGCGGTGACCGGGATGTGCACCTCCATGTCGCGGTCGGAGCCCAGGCTCGAGCCGACGCTCGCGAACACCCCGACGACGCGGAACCGCACGCCGCCCACCGACAGGTTGCGACCGAGCGGGTCGGCGCCGTCGAACAGCGTCGTCGCGAGGCCGCTGCCGATCACCGCGACCCGCCGGCGGGTGTCGACATCGCTCTCGCGCAGGTACTGCCCGCGGGCGATGGGGCGGACGAACACCTCCGGGACCGCCGGGTTGGTGCCGTTGACGGTCGAGAAGGCGCTGTTGTTGCCGAAGCGGACCGTCTCGCCGCTGGACAGCGTCACCGCGACCTTCCCCGGAGTGCCGAGCGCGCGGCCGATGCGGTCGGCGTCGGCGAGCTCCAGCCGGCTCTTGGTCGGCGCCGAGCCGAACTCCAGCTTGCCCGGCACGACGATGATGAGGTTGGCGCCCAGGCCGTTGACCTGGTCCTCGACCTCCTGCTTCGCGCCGGTGCCGATCGCGACGAGCACAACGACGGCCGCGACGCCGATCACCACGCCCAGCATGGTCAGCAGGCTCCGCAGCCGGTTGGCCCGCAGCGCCGTCACCGCGACCCGCCACGCCTCGGCCAGCCTCACGGCGGGGCCGTCCGACCATGCCGGCCGGGCACCCCCACGGCCCGACCGACGACTTCCCCTGCGAGATGACACTCAGGGGGGTGACCGGGATGCTGTTTCGCAGGGGAAGTGGGGCCCGGGGCGGGGGCGGGGCCCGGGGCGGGGGCGGGGCCCGGGGCGGGGGTGGGGGCGGGGGCGGGGCCCGGGGCGGGGGTGGGGGCGGGCTCGAGCAGGCCGTCCCGCACCCGGATCTGGCGCCGAGCCCGGGCGGCGACCTCGCGGTCGTGGGTGACGATGACGACGGCAACCCCCTGCTCGCGGTTGAGCTCCTCGAGCAGCGCCATGACCTCACTGCCGGTACGCGTGTCGAGGTTGCCCGTCGGCTCGTCGGCCAGCAGCACCTGCGGCTCGCCGACGAGCGCCCGGGCGATTGCGACCCGCTGCTGCTCACCACCGGACAGCTGGGCCGGTCGGTGGTCGAGCCGGTGCCCCATCCCGACCCGCTCCAGCGCCTCCCG
Source organism: Mycobacteriales bacterium (assembly GCA_038256525.1). Lineage (GTDB taxonomy): Bacteria > Actinomycetota > Actinomycetes > Mycobacteriales > SCTD01 > SCTD01. The sequence continues at coordinate 7,841 of JBBSKF010000105.1, forward strand.
GGCCCGCCGCCGGCGCTCGGCCCGGCGCAGCCCCCGGTAGACCAGCGGCATCGCGACGTTGTCGACGGCGCTGGTGCGACCGAGCAGCTGGAAGGCCTGGAAGACGAACCCGATGGTGGCGTTGCGGACTGCGGCGAGCTCATCCCCGGACAACGCCGCGATGTCGCGGCCGCCGACCCGCAGGACCCCTGTCGTTGGCCGGTCCAACCCGCCGAGCAGGTGCATCAGCGTCGACTTGCCGGAGCCGGACGGCCCGACGACTGCGACGTAGTCACCGCGTTCGACGACGAGCGAGACGCCGCGCAGTGCGTCCACGGTGACCCCGTCGAGCTGGTAGGAGCGGGTCACGTCGATCGCCTCGAGCGCCGGCCCGGGCTGCCCCGTCACGTGCGGACGGCCTGCCCGTCGCGCAGCCGGTCGGCATCGCGCACGACCACCTGCGCTCCCGGCAGCAGCCCGGCAACGACCTCGACCAGGTCGGCGCCCTGCGCCCCGAGCCGGACCTCACGCCGGATCGCGCGCCCCTGCTCGATCACGAACACCGCGTCGCGCCCCTCGTCGCGCACCACCGCCGCGGCCGGCACCGCAAGCGCATTCTCCGCGGTCCGGACCTGCAGGTCCACAACGGCGCTCATCCCCGGCCGGGGCTGCGGCGCGGGCTGGTCGTCCACGGTGGTGCCGGCGAGCAGGGAGAGCCGCACGCGGTAGGACACCCCGCCGCGGGCCGAGGTGGTCGGCGTCAGGTCGACGGCGGTCACGGTCGCCGGATAGCGGGCGTCCGGCACCGCGTCGACCTCGACGGTCGCCGGGGTGCCGGCCTGCACGAGCAGCACGTCGGTCTCGTCGACCTCCGCGTCGACAGTCAGCCCACCGAGGTCGGTGACCGTGAGCAGTGGCGCCCCGGAGCGCACCGGCGCGCCGACCACGAGCCCGCTCATCGTGGTGGTGCCGCCCGCTGGACCGCCGCCGGCCGAGCCGGCGCCGAGCGCCGCAGAGGCCGGGCCCTGAACCGCCGGCGGCAGACCGCTGAGCAGGCCGGCGAGGTCGCCCGCCCCGGACGGCGCCGCGGCGGCGCTGCCGGCGCCGAGAGTGACCACGCCCGCGATCGGCGCCCGGACGGTCAGCGCGTCGACGGTCTGCCGGGCGAGGTCCACCGCCGCGCCGGCCTGGGCCCGCTGGCTGCCGGTGACCGCAGCGAGCGCCGACTCGACCCCGTCCGCCCCGGCCCCCAGCTGCGCGAGGGCAGCACGCGCGGCGGCCGCTGCAGCGGCGTACTGCCGTTCCGCCTGCACCGCGCGCTGCTGCGCCTCGGCCCGCAGCGCCGGGTCCGGGATCTGCGCGACCGCCATCCGCCCCGCGGCGAACGAGGCCGCCGCAGCAGCGTCGACCTGATCCTGCAGCGGGCGGAGATCGGCTCGTGGCACGTCGATCACGGCGTTGTTGGCGTTGGCCCGCGCGGACAGCGCCTGCCGAAGCCGGTCCTGCGCGGCGGGGCTCGTCAGCCGGGCCAGCACCGCACCCTTCTCCACCTGCGCCCCGTCTGCCACGAGCACCTCAGCGACGGTGGCCTCCGCGGGGGCGGTGAGGCTGGAGGTGGCGCGGGCCCCGACGGTGCCCGGCGCGTCGACGACCTCGGCGACCGTCGCGCGGCCCACCTCGGCGACCTGCACCTGCGGGTCCTGCTCACCACTGCACCCGGCCGCGAGCAGCGCCGCCGCCAGCAGGAGGACAAGGTGCTTCACTTCCACATCGTACGGACGGCGCGTCCCGCCCGCCGGTCGGCCTTTCCGCCGCCGCGACCCGCGGACCCCTGGTGATCCACGCGGAGTTCGACGTGGATCCGCTCGACCGTTCCACCTCGAAGTCTCCGTGGATCACCGGGGGGGCGGTCGGCGCTCTGGGGCCGGCGCTCAGGCGTCGGCCGCCAGCTCCCGGGACCGGTCGCGCGCCGCCTCGATCGCGGCGAGCATCGCCGCGCGTACACCGTGGTCCTCCATCGTGCGGATGGCGGCGATGGTGGTGCCGCCCGGCGAGGTGACCGCCTCGCGCAGCAGGACCGGGTGCTCGCCGGACTCGCGCAGCATCCGGGCCGAGCCGACCGCGGTCTGCACGATGAGCTCGGCGGCGACCCCCCGCGGCAGGCCGAGCAGGATGCCCGCGTCGATCATCGCCTCGACGAGGAAGAAGAAGTACGCCGGGCCGCTGCCCGACAGGGCGGTCACCGCGTCCTGCTGGGACTCCGGCACCCGGACGACCTTGCCGACCGGGCCGAGCAGGTCCTCTACGATCTGCAGGTGTTCGGCGCCGGCGTGCGAGCCGGCCGAGATCGCCGACATCGCCTCGTCGACGAACACCGGCGTGTTGGTCATGACGCGCACCACGACGGTGCCGTCCGGGAGCAGTTCCTCCAGCAACGCGGTGGGGATGCCCGCGGCCATCGACACGACGAGGGTCTCCGGCCGGACGTGCGGGGCGATGGCCGTCAGCAGCGCCCGCATGTCCTGCGGCTTGACGGCCAGCAGCAGCACATCCGCCGAGCCGGCCGCCTCCTCCGGTGTGGGGGTGGCGACGCCGTAGCGTTCGGCCACCTCGGCGGCACGCTCGGCGTAGCGCTCCGCCGCGAGCATCGAGGCAGCCGGTCGACCGGACCGGAGCAGCCCGGACAGCAGCGCCTCGCCGAGCTTGCCGACCCCGAGCAGCGCGATGGTGCGCTCGACCGTCACGACCGGCTCGCGAGCGCGCGGAGGAAGAAGGTGAGGTTGGCGGGTCGTTCGGCGAGTCGGCGCATGAGGTAGCCGTACCACTGTTCGCCATAGGGCACATAGACCCGGACCGAGTGTCCGGCCGCGGCCAGTCGCTGCTGCTCGCCGGGACGGATGCCGTACAGCATCTGCAGCTCGAAGCTGCCGGGGGCGCGGGCGGCGGTGGCCTGCGCGATCAGCGCCGGGTCGTGCGTCGCGACCATCGGGAAGCCCGGGCCGGCCATCAGCACGTCCAGGCAGCGGCGATAGGAGGCGTCGACCTGCTCCCGGGTCTGGTAGGCGAGGTGCGCCGGCTCGGAGTAGGCCCCCTTGCACAACCGCACCCGCGAGTGGGGAGTGGCAAGGACCCGGCAGTCGTCCTCGGTGCGGTGCAGGTAGGCCTGCAGCACCGCGCCGGTCTTGGGATAGTCCTGCCGCAGCGCGGACACCGTCTCGAGCGTGCGGTCGGTGCGGGTGTGGTCCTCCATGTCGATCGTGACCATGGAGCCCGCCGCGTGCGCCGCCGCGCAGATGGTCCGGGCGCCTCGAAGCGCGAGACCGTCGTCGATGCTCTGCCCGATGGCCGAGAGCTTGACCGACACCTCGACCTGGCCGTACGCGGTGAGGCTCGCGGTGGCCAGCAGGCGGAGCAGATCGAGGTACGCGCGGACGTTCTCGGTCGCCTGCTCGGCGTCGGTGGTGTCCTCACCGAGGTGGTCCAGGCTGACGAACAGGCGGGCGGCGACGAGAGTGCCGGAGGCCGCGACGGCGTCGGCGACCGACTCGCCTGCGACGAAGCGGCGGACCACCCGGCGGGACAGCGGCGCCTTGCGGACCAGCGACGTCACGAGCGGGTTGCGGGAGGCGGCGAGGATGACCGGGCGCAGCATGGCCTCGACGCTAGCCGCGAGCCCCTCCCCGTTGCGACGCCTCCCTGATCATCTGGCGCGGCGACCCGGCGTGTCGCGCCTCGGAATCGCCAGGTGATCAGGGAGGGGCCCGGGGGCGGGGGGCCGCGGGGGTGGGGCCGGGTCAGCCGGGGCCGAGCCAGCTCGCCGCGGCCGCCCAGGCCGGACTGCTGGGGTCGATCGGGTCCCGGTGCACCCCGACGGTCTCGACCAGCTCCGCGCCGGTGGCCGCCGCGTACTCCCGCGAACGCGCGACCGGAACGGTCTGGTCGCCGGTCGGGTGCACCACGAGGACCGGGATGCCCGGCGCACCGGCGATCATCGGATCGGCCTGGGCCCAGCGGTCGGTCACCTCCTCCACGGGGCCGCCGACCAGTCGCACGGCGTTGGCGCCGGCCCGCACCAGGTTGGTCACCGGCGCCAGTCCCACGACCCGGGCCGCAACCACCCTCGGCGACGCCCCGACCGCGCCCGCCGGCAGCGACGGCCGGGAGGCCGCCCACAACGCCAGCTGGCCGCCGGCGGAATGCCCGACCAGGGCCACGCGCGACAGGTCCAGCCGGCCGTCGAGCCGACCGTCGGGCAATGCGAGCTCCGCGAGCGCGTCGATCCCGGCCGCGACGTCCTCGAAGGTGGCCGGCCAACCGCCCCCACCGCCCCGGCCGGTACCCAGCCGGCGGTATTCGAGGTTCCACACCGCCCAGCCGCGCGCGGCCAGATCAAGCGCGAGCGGCCGGCAGACGAGCTTGCCGTACGGCGGCTGCCAGTGACCGCCGTGCAGCACCACCGCGACGGGATGCCTCGCGCCTCCGACGCCGGAAGGCGGCAGGTGCAGGTCGGCGACCTGGGAGGGGTCCGCGCCGTACCGGTGCCGGGTCGGACGGCGGACCAGCGACAGCGCGATCCGCAGCGGCAGGCTCACGGTCGCCGGAAGGGCTGTGGCGTGCGCGGCGAGGGCGCCACCAGGTTGAGCCGGGTGAAGGCCAGCGCCTCGGCGAGGTCGGCCTCGCGCTCGGCCCGGTCCTCGACCTTGCGGGTGTTGACCTCGACGACGACCAGGCCGTCGAAGCCCTGCCGCGCGAGGGTCTCGAGCAGCTCGGCGCAGGGCTGCGTGCCGCGGCCGGGGACGAGGTGCTCGTCGCGGGCGGTGCCGACGCCGTCGGCGATGTGCACGTGCGACAGGCGCTCACCCATGACCGCCGCCATCGCGAGCGCGTCGGTGTTCGACACCGACGTGTGCGACAGGTCCAGGGTGAAGTCCGGGTAGTCCTCGGTCGTCGGGTCCCAGTCAGGTGCGTACGGGGAGACCTCCCGGCCGCGCGCCCGGAGCGGGAACATGTTCTCCACCGCGAACCGCACCTCGGTGTCGTCCCCCATCTGCTGGATGCCTCCGAGGAACTGCCGCGCGTACTCCCGCTGCCACCGGAACGGCGGATGCACGACGACGGTCTGGGCGCCGCACTCCTGCGCAGCCTCCTTGGCGCGGACCAGCTTGATCCACGGGTCGGTGCCCCACACCCGCTGGGTGATCACGAGACACGGCGCGTGCAGCGCGAGGATCGGCACCTGGTGGTAGTCCGACAGCCGGCGCAGCGCCGTCACGTCCTGGCTGACCGGATCGGTCCAGACCATGACCTCGACGCCGTCGTAACCCAGCCGGCCCGCGATCTCGAACGCTGCGGCGGTCGACTCGGGGTAGACGCTCGCGGTGGACAGAGCGACCTTCGCCGCCGGCTCCTGCCAGACCGGGACCGCCGGGCGGTCCGGCGTCGTGCGGTCGAGCGGCGGGTCCATGCCTCAGGTTAGGCCCCGGCGAGCCAGTCGAGTCGACGCAGGATGACTCCCTCGCGTAGGGCCCACGGGCACACCGACACCTCCTCGAGACCGAGCACCTCCAGTGCCGCGAGCGCGACGACCGCTCCAGCGAGCAGCTGGTGCGCGCGACTCGGTGAGACTCCCGGGAGCTCGGCCCGCTCCGCCGCGCTCAGCCCCGCGAGCTGCTTGGCGATGCGCTCCAGCCCGCTGCGGCGCAGCCGGCGGGGGACGCGGGGGCCCTGGGCGTAGGCCGCGGCGCCGTCCAGCCGGGCCAGCGAACGGAAGGTCTTGGAGGTCACGACACCCAGGTCCACCTCCCCCGCCGCGAGCAGCGCCGGGCGGGCCTGCTCGAGCTGCTCCTTCGCGTACGCCCGAACGCCCTGCAGCTGCTTGCCCGACGGCGGGTTCCCGGCGAGGCGCTCACGGGTGAGCCGGCCGGCACCGAGCGGGAGGGACAGCGCCACCTCGGGCTCCTCGTCCAGGCCCGAGGCGAGCTCGAGCGAGCCGCCACCGATGTCCAGGCACAGCAGCCGGCCGGCACTCCAGCCGAACCACCGGCGCACGGCGAGGAAGGTCAGCCGCGCCTCCTGCTCGCCCGGCAGGACGACCAGCTCCACGCCGGCCCGGTCGCGCACGGCGGCGAGCACCTCGGCCGAGTCGGTGGCATCGCGTACGGCGGAGGTGGCGAAGGCCAGC
>JBBSKF010000106.1:0-13976 GCA_038256525.1 Mycobacteriales bacterium
TCGACGTCCTGAAGAAACAGGTCTGCGTGCCGCGGTCGGAAGCCGCCGTTCCCGCCGACGTAGAGGTTCCAGCCGTTCTCCGTCGCGATGACCCCGAAGTCCTTGCTGCGCGCCTCTGCACACTCCCGCGCGCAGCCGCTGGCACCCATCTTCACCTTGTGGGGACTGCGCAGCCCGCGGTAGCGGAGCTCCAGCGCGATGGCGAGCGAGGTCGAGTCCTGCACGCCGAACCGGCACCAGGTCGAACCGACGCAGGACTTCACGGTGCGCAGCGACTTCCCGTAGGCATGACCGCTCTCCATCCCGGCGTCGACCAGGCGCTTCCAGATCGGCGGCAGCTGCTCCACCCGGGCCCCGAACAGGTCGATGCGCTGACCCCCGGTGATCTTCGTGTAGAGACCGAAGTCGCGAGCCACCTCCCCGATCACGATGAGGTGCTCCGGGGTGACCTCACCGCCGGGGATGCGCGGCACGACGGAGTACGTCCCGTCCTTCTGCAGGTTGGCGAGCATGTGGTCGTTGGTGTCCTGCAGCCCACCGCGCTCACCGTCCAGAACGTAGGCGTTGTCGATGCTCGCGAGGATCGACGCGGCGGTCGGTTTGCAGATGTCGCAGCCCCGCCCCCGGCCGTGCTCGGCCAGCAGCTGCGACCACGTGCGGATGCCCTTGACCCGGACGACCTCGAACATCTCGGCGCGGCTGAGCTCGAAGTGCTCGCACAGGGCGGTGCTCATGGTGACGCCGAGCCCGGCCAGCTCGTCCTTGACGAGATCCTTGACCAGTCCGACGCACGAGCCGCAGACCGTGCCGGCACCGGTGCACGCCTTGACCCCGGCAACGTCGCGGCAGCTCCCATCGCGTACGGCGGTGCAGATCTCGGCCTTGCTCACGTCCCGGCAGGAGCAGACCTGCGCGGTGGCCGGCAGCGCCGACGCCCCCAGGCCCGCGGTCGCGCCGTCGCGCCGGGGCAGCACCAGCTCGGCCGGGCTGGCGGGCAGCACGACGTCCGATCCGGCCAGCGGTCGCAGGATCGGGTAGGCCGAGGCGTCCCCGACGAGGATGCCGCCGAGCAGGTGGCGGGCGTCATCGGTGACCACGAGCTTGGCGTAGACCCCGGCGACCGGGTCGGCATAGACCAGCTCCAGCGCACCGGCGGTGACCGCGTGCGCGTCACCGAAGCTCGCGACGTCGATGCCCATCAGCTTGAGCTTGGTGGACAGGTCCGCGCCGGTGAACGTGCGTTCACCACCGAGCAGCCGATCCACCACGATCTCGGCCTGCGCGTAGCCGGGCGCGACCAGTCCCCAGCAACGACCGGCCGCACTTGCGCACTCGCCCACGGCGTAGACATCGGGAGCGCTTGCCAGGCAGGCCTCGTCGACGAGGACCCCGCCGCGCTCAGCGATCATCAGCCCGGTCTGCCGCGCCAGCGCGTCATCGGGACGGATCCCGGCGGAGAAGACGACGAGATCGACGTCCAGGGGGTCCCCTTCTGCGAAGACCATGCGCAGGCCGGCGTCGGTCTGCTCGATCCGCTGCGTCGCCGCCGACGTGCGGACCCGCACGCCGAGGTCCTCGACGAGCCGGCGCAGGGCCTGCCCGCCAGCCTCGTCGACCTGCACCGGCATGAGCCGCGGCGCGAACTCCACCACGGTCGTCTCGAGGCCCAGGGAGCGCAGCGCGTCGGCGGCCTCCAGTCCGAGCAGTCCACCGCCGACGACGGCGCCCGAGCGGGCGCCCTGCGCAGCCGCTTTGATCTGCTCGAGGTCGTCGAGCGTCCGGTAGACGAACCGGCCTGCTCCGGTGGCACCGGGCACCGGCGGCACGAAGGCCGTGGACCCGGTGGCGAGCACGAGCGCGTCGTACGGCGTGACGGTTCCGCACGACGAGGTGACGGTGCGGGCCGCGACGTCGACGGCGACGACCGGGTCGCCCAGCCGGAGGTCGAGCGCGGGGTGGTCGAAGAAGCCGTCAGTGACCAGGCAGAGCTCCTCTGCGGTGGTGCCACGGAACCACGAGGACAGTCCGACCCGGTCGTAGGCCGGCACCGGCTCGGCGGCGTGAACGACGACGTCCCAGTCCTCGACCAGGCCCCGCTCGACGGCCAGCTCGACCAGCCGGTGGCCGACCATGCCGTGGCCGATGACAACCAGGGTCTTTCGGGTCATGCGCTTCTCCGCTCAGGTTCGGGCCGTTGCCGGCGAGGTGGAGCGGTGCAGGCGAGCAGGCCCTCGACCAGGCCACGGCAGCTGCCACAGCCGGTCGAGGCCCGGGTGGCGAGCGCCACCTCGGCGACGGTGCGGCAGCCACTCCCCCGGATTGCGCCAGCCGTGACCTGGTTGCAGGTGCAGACCAGGGCGTCGTCGACGAGGGTGGCCGGGTCGACCGGCACGGCGGTCCCGAGGCCGGAGAACATCAGGTGCAGCCGCTCCGCGGGAAGCGGTGTCGCCCGGTCGAAGGCCTGCGTCACCGGACCGGCGGTGGACAGGTCGCCGAGCAGGATCGCCCCGGTGACCACGCCGTCGCGCACGACGAGCTTCTTGTAGACGTGGCGCACCGGATCGGCGAACGACAGCACCTCGACGCCGTCCACGCAGTCGGCGAGCTCCGGTGTCGTGTCGCCCATTGCGGCGACCTCGAGGTCCATCGCCTTGAGCCGGGTGACCCGTCGTGAACCGGTGTAGGACGCGACCCGACCGGTCAGCAGATCGGCGAGCACCGCTGCCTGCTCCCAGGCCGGCGCGACCAGACCGTAGACCTGGTCGCGGTGCTGCGCGCACTCGCCGATGGCGTAGACGTGCGGGTCATCGGTGCGCAAGGCATCGTCGACGAGAATCGCCCGGCCGACGCCGATCCCGGCGGCGCGGGCCAGGTCGACCTGGGGGCGGATGCCGCAGGCCAGCACCACCAGGTCGGCGGCGACATGTCGTCCATCGGCGAGCCGGACGCCGGTGACCGACCGCCCGCCGGTGACGCCCGCGGCGAAGGACCCGAGGTGCACGCCGACGCCGAGAGCCTCGACCGCGCGGCGGAGCACCGCCCCGCCGGTCGGGTCGAGCTGGGTCTCCATCAGGTGACCCATGCCGTGCACGATCTCGACCCGCAGTCCGTGCTGGAGCAGTCCCCGGGCCGCCTCGAGGCCGAGCAACCCGCCGCCGACGACCGCCGCGACCTTCGCCCTGCCGGCCGCGGCGATGATGGCTTCGCAGTCATCGAGCGTACGAAAGACGTGAACCCCCCTCAGCAGCAGGCCATCCGGGCCCGCGATGCCCTGCACGGGAGGGACGAGCGCGGTCGAACCGGTGGCGAGCACGAGGGCGTCGTAGGGCGTGCTGGTGCCGTCGTCGGCCAGGACGGTCCGCCGCCGCAGGTCGAGACTGCGGACAGCGGTGCCCAGGCGCTGCACGACCCGGCCGGGCGCCTCGGTCAGCGCGATCTCGTCGTGTCGTCGCTTTCCGGCCAGCACATCGGACAGCAGGATCCGGTTGTAGGCCGGACGGTCCTCCGCGCCGAACACGGTCACCAGCGCGGCCGGGTCGCGCCTGCACAGCTCGTCGACGAAACGCGCGCCCGCCATGCCGTTGCCGACCACCACCACGCGCCTCATCGGGCCGCCTCCGCGACCCGGTCGATGCGGGCAGCGCAGACCTTGAACGACGGCATCCTCGAGACGGGGTCGAGCGCGTCGCTGGTGAGCAGGTTGGCCCGCTGACGTCCGGCCCAGTGGAACGGCACGAACACCGTGTCGGGGCGGATGGTGTCGGTGATGCGGGCGCGCAGGAACGCCTCGCCCCGTCGGGTGCTGACCCGGATCCGCTCGTCGTCGACAAGGTCCAGCTGCGCGGCGAGGAACGGGTGCAGCTCGACAAAGGCGGTGGGGGCGGCCTCGGCCAGCACGTCGATGCGCCGGGTCTGCGCGCCGCTCTGGTAGTGGGCCGCGACCCGGCCGGTCGTGAGCAGCAGCGGGAAGTCGGCGTCGACCGGCTCGGCCTGCTCGGGTGGGTGCACGGCGACGAAGTTGGCCCGGCCGTTCGGGGTCGCGAAGCGGTCGAGGAACAGTCGCGGCGTGCCGGGGTGCCCTTCGTACGGGCAGGGCCAGTGCAGCTCCTCCCCCGCGGCGAGCCGGTCGTAGCTGATCCCCGCGTAGTCGGCGGCGCCTCCCGCGCTGGCCCGCCGGAGCTCCTCGAAGGCCGCCTCCGGCTCGGTTGGGAAGCCGGTCGGCGAGCCGAGCCGGCCGGCGAGCCCGGCGAGCACGTGCAGGTCGGTACGCACCCCCGCCGGCGGGTCGAGCGCCCGGCGACGCAGCAGGACCCGGCCCTGCAGATCGGTGGTGGTGCCGTCCTCCTCGGCCCACTGGGCCACCGGCAGGACGACATCGGCCATCGCAGCTGTCTCGGACAGCACCACGTCGGCAACGACCAGGCAGTCCAGGGAGGCCAGTCGGGCCTGTACGTGCCGGGCCCGCGGCGCGCTCACGACCGGATTGCTGCCCATGAGCAGCAGGGCGCTGGGCCCGCCCTGCTCGCCGAGCGCGTCGAGCAGCTCGTAGGCCGAGCGCCCCGGTGCAGGCAGGTCGGCCGGGTCGACGCCCCACACGGCGGCGACGTGGGCGCGGGCGACCGGGTCGTCCAGCCTGCGGTAGCCGGGCAGCTGGTCGGCCTTCTGGCCGTGCTCCCGGCCACCTTGGCCGTTGCCCTGGCCGGTGAGGCAACCCCAGCCCGAGCCGGGCCGCCCCGGGAGCCCGAGCGCCAGGGCGAGGTTGAGAAACGACGAGACGGTGTCGACGCCGTGGGCGTGCTGCTCGGCGCCGCGGGCAGTGAGGATCACTGCGCGGTCCGCCGCCGCCAGCAGGCGCACGGCCTCACGAAGGTCCGGCTCGGACACTCCGGTGGTCCGCTCCACCTGTGCCGGCCAGGACGCCGAGACGGCGCGGCGCACGTCCTGCCAACCGGTGGTCCGCTGGTCGATGTAGGCCTCGTCGACACACCCGAGCTCCAACGCCAGGAACAGCAGGCCGTTCGCGAGGGCGAGGTCGGTGCCGGGCTGCACCTGCAGGTGGAGCGTCGCTGCGGCCGCGGTGGGTGTGCGGCGTGGGTCCACCACGATCAGCGACCCGCCGGACTCCCGCTGCCGGCTCAGGTGCTGCATCACCGGTGGCATCGTCTCGGCGAGGTTGCTTCCCACCAGGAGCACGCAGCCTGCGTCGCCGATGTCGGCCAGCGGAAAGGGCATGCCGCGGTCCAGCCCGAAGGCTCGCATCGCGCCCGCAGCGGCCGAGCTCATGCAGAATCGGCCGTTGTAGTCGATCTGGCTGGTGCGCAGGGCGACTCTCGCGAACTTGCCTAACAGATAGGCTTTCTCGTTGGTCAGCCCGCCGCCGCCGAAGACGCCCACGGCATCCGGACCGGCCTGCGCCTGGGCCCGCCGGAAGCCGGCGGCAGCCAGGTCGAGCGCCTCGTCCCAACCCGCCTCGCGCAGCCGGCCGTGCCGGCCGTCGCGGACCAGCGGCGAGGTCAGCCGGCGGGAGGAGTCGAGCAGCGCCGCCGAGGTCCAGCCCTTGCTGCACAGCCCCCCGGCGCCGGCCTCGACGACGGCGGTCGACGCGGACGGGGTCAGGGTCATGGAGCACTGCAGCGAGCAGTAGGGGCAGTGGGTCGACACCGAGGTTGAGGCAGCGTCCAGTGATCTCGGAGCCGGCAGCAGGGTGGGCACGCGACCACAGTGCGCGCGGGCCGTGCCGCACCCGTGTCCCCCGTGTTCCGGACGTGTGACGAGGTGCTCATGTTGCGGACTTCACGTCGTGCAGGGGTACGGGACACCGTCCGGAAACAGGAACGCAACCTGCGGCCCCCACAGTGATCAGTGCACGACGTCCGATGTTGTCGACGCCCGCTCGAGAGGAGGCAGCGCCATGACCGATCTCCAGCCCCTGTCGGGCTTCACCGTCGCCGTTACCGCTGCCCGTCGGCGCGAGGAGCTGAGCGCCCTGCTGACGCGGCGCGGCGCGCGCGTGGTCGAGGCGCCGGCCATCCGCATCGTGCCCACGCAGGACGACGAGGAGCTGCTCGCAGCCACCAGGGCGTGCGTCGCCGACCCGCCGGACGTGGTCGTGGCGACGACCGGCATCGGCTTCCGGGGCTGGATGGAGGCCGCGGACGGCTGGGGCCTCGGCGAGGCGCTACGGGCTCGCTTCACCGACTCCGAGCTGCTGACGCGCGGGCCCAAGGCGAAGGGCGCGGTGCGGGCCGCGGGCTTGGCCGAGACCTGGTCGCCGGACAGCGAGGCGAGTGACGAGGTGCTCGCCCGACTGCTCGCGGAAGGCGTCGATGGTCGCCGGGTCGCCATCCAGCTGCACGGCGAGCCGCTGACGGAGTTCACCGCCGCACTGCGCGCCGCCGGAGCCGAGGTCGTCGAGATTCCGGTCTATCGATGGGTTCCGGCTGAGGACATCCGCCCGCTGCGCCGGTTGGTGGAGCAGATCGGCGCCGGCCAGGTCGACTGCGTCACCTTCACCAGTGCCCCCGCCGTGGCCAGCGTGCTGACGGTTGCGCGCGAGGAGGGCCGGTCTCAGGCACTTCTCGCGGCCCTTGCCCGCGACGTCCTTGTCGCGTGCGTGGGACCGGTGACGGCCGCCCCGCTCGAGCGGCTGGGGGTGCGCACCGTGCAGCCGGCCCGCGCCCGGCTCGGGGCACTGGTCCGTACCGTCGTCGAGGAGCTGCCGCCCCGGCGCACCAGACATGTCGACGCGGCAGGGCACCGGCTCGAGCTGCGCGGCCACAACGTGCTCGTCGACGGGCGGACGGTCGAGCTCACCGTGCGCCAGACCGGCGTGCTCACCGCATTGGTCGACTGCGGGGGCCGCGTCCTGTCACGTCCGGAGCTTCTCAAGGCGGCCTGGCGTGACGAGCCCGCCGATGAGCACGCCGTGGAGATGACCGTCGCCCGGCTGCGCACCGCGCTCGGTCCAGCCAGCGCTGTGGTGCAGACCGTCGTCAAGCGCGGCTATCGCCTGGCCGCAGCCGACTCCTGACGCACAGGCGCATTCCCGTCATGTGAGCACAAGGTGACGTGTCGTCCTTCGCCGGAAGACCTTTTCGGAACACCGCCTCCTTAACGTCCGTGCCACACCCCGACAGCGGAGGCCTTGCATGACAGCCCTGATCGACACCACCGGCGGCACCACCGCGCCCGCTGCAGCGCGGTCGCACTGGATCGACGACTGGCGCCCGGAGGACGAGCAGTTCTGGACCGGGGGCGGGGACAAGGTCGCGAAGCGCAACCTGACCTTCTCGATCCTGTCCGAGCACATCGGCTTCTCCGTCTGGACCATGTGGTCGGTGCTGGTGCTGTTCCTCGGGCCCGCCTACGGCTTCGCGCCCGAGGACAAGTTCCTGCTGACCATCGTCCCGGCCCTGCTCGGCGCATCGCTGCGCCTGCCGTACACCTTCGCGGTAGCGAAGTTCGGCGGCCGCAACTGGACGGTGTTCAGCGCGTTGCTGCTGCTCGCGCCCCTCGTCTTCGCCCTCATCGTGCTCGAGCCGGGCGTCTCCCTGACGACGTTGCTGCTCGTCTCGGCGGTGGCCGGCGTCGGCGGGGGCAACTTCGCCTCCTCGATGGCCAACATCAACGCCTTCTACCCCGACCGGTTCAAGGGGCGGGCGCTGGGGCTCAATGCTGGCGGCGGCAACCTCGGGGTCCCCTTCGTACAGCTCGCCGCCCTGCTCGTGCTGGCGACGGCGGGCGCCGCGCACCCGCGGCTGCTCATCGGCGCGTACATCCCGCTCGTGCTCGGCGCCGCTTTCATGGCGTGGCGGAAGATGGACAATCTGACGTCGGCCAAGAACGACAAGCGGGCGATGCGAGACGTCTGCCGCGACCCCCACACCTGGGTGATGTCGTTCCTCTACATCGGCACGTTCGGCTCGTTCATCGGTTTCGGCTTCGCCTTCGGCCAGGTCCTGCAGATCCAGTTTCAGGCCGACTTCCCGACTCCGCTGGACGCGGCCTATGTCACCTTTCTCGGCCCGCTCCTGGGCTCGCTGATCCGTCCCGTCGGGGGCGTCATGGCCGACAAGTGGGGGGGCGCCCGGGTGACGTTCTGGAACTTCGTCGCGATGGCCGCCGGTGCGCTGGTCGTGCTGATCGCCTCGCTACAGGGGTCGCTCGCGCTGTTCGTGGTCGGCTTTACCGCCCTGTTCATCTTCAGCGGCATCGGCAACGGCTCGACCTACAAGATGATCCCGGCGATCTTCCGCGCCAAGTCGGCCGCCCTCATCGTGGGTGGCGCCGACCGGGCGGTCTCCGACCGGGAGGCGCGGCGCCTGTCCGGGGCGCTGATCGGGATCGCCGGCGCCATTGGGGCATTCGGCGGGGTGCTGGTCAATGTCGCCTTCCGGCAGAGCTTCCTGGAGACCGGTGCCGGCAACGCCGCGTATATCGCGTTCCTCGTCTTCTACGGTGCCTGCTTCGCCCTTACCTGGGTGGTCTATCTGCGCCCGTCGGGGCGCCGGCTCGCCGGGGTGTAGGTGGGCGATCCCGCCGCCAGTGGGGCAGTCCAGGTCCGCGCGGCCTTCAGCACGCGCCCGCCACCTCTCGACTTCCGCGGCCAAGCGGCGGGGTAGCAGCGGGGCCAGGACAACCTTGCCACCTTTGCCACGCACCCGGAGTACTCGGTGTCCGTGCTCCTCGCCGAGGTCATCGATGTCAGCGTCGCCGGTCTCGAAGATCCGCAGTCCGAACAGACCGGACAGGCACACCAGGGCGAAGTCGAACGGGTTGTCCGAGTGGCGAGCTGCGCTCAGCCCCAGCGTCGGTGACTCCGGCGGAATCGTCGGCCGCCGCACGTAGTCCGCTGGGGGGTGCTCCGTCACCCACCGATCACATCAGTCAGATACTGATGATGATCTTGCCGAGAACTTGCCCTGACTGCAAGTATCGCAAAGCGTCGGCTACCTCGTTCAACGCGAAGGTCCGGTCAACGATCGGCGTGAGCGCTCCGGTTTCCAGGTGTTCTTTCAGGGCGGCCATCGAGTCCTCCTTGGGAGGCAGCGAGAAGTTGATCGGCGGCAGCTGTCGGATGAACGGCGTCATCGCCACCAGCCCGAGGATTCGGGGCAGGCTGCCCAGCCAGCGCCCGGCGCCCTCGCCGAATCCGTCATGCCCGATGAGGACGTAGGAGCCGTCGTGAGTGAGTGCGCGTCTGCAGGACCTGAAGGGGCGGTTACCGACAACGTCGAAGACCAGGTGGTAGCGCTGACCGGCCTGGGTGAAGTCCTCCTGGGCGTAGTCGATGACATGGTCCGCGCCGAGTGAGCGGATCATGTCGAGCTTCGTGGCGGCGTCGACGCCGGTCACGATCGCACCTTGTGCCATCGCGAGTTGCACCGCAAACGCGCCGACGCCTCCCCCTGCGCCGTTGACCAGGACACGTTGACCAGGTCGAAGTCGGCCCTGCTGGAGATTGTGCAGGGCGATCAGCCCGGAGGTGGGCACGGCCGCTGCCTGCTCGAACGTGATGTTGCTGGGTTTGAGCGCCAATGCGGTTTGGGGAACTGACACGTACTCGGCAAAGGCGCCGCCGTTGTGCCACTGGTACCCGGTGACAGTCTCGCCGAAGACGTTGTCCCCTGGCCGGAAGCGCGTCACGTTGCGCCCCACCATTTCGACCTCCCCCGCTACGTCGGTCCCCGGCACACAGTTCTTGGGCCTGCGCAATCCAGAGCCCATGAGGCGCAGAACGTAGGGGTGGCCGCTGACGACGTGCCAGATATCTGGATGGACGGAGGCAGCGCGAGCTCGCACGAGCACCTCCTCGTCCCCCACCACGGGCGTGTCGATGTCTCGGACCTGGAGTGACTCCGCCGATCCGTACCGGTCCTGCACGACGGCTCTCATGCTGCGACCGTATGCCCGGTCTCCGTTGCGACACCCCGCGGCAGACGCGGATGTCCGGTGGGGGCGCGTTCGCCGAGCGGAGCCGGTCGCGCGCCCTACTCCCCCGCCTCGTGCAGGCACCGCGCGACCTGCACCCGGTTCGTGACCTCGAGCTTGCTGAACAGCGCCCCGACGTGCGTTTTCACCGTGGCAACACCCAGGTGCAGCCGCTCGGCGATCTCGGTGTTGGTGAGCCCCTCCCCGACCGCCTCCGCCACCGCCCGCTCGCGATCGGTCAGCCGGTCCAGCCGCGCCTGCGCCGCCCGTTGCCGCGGCTCGTCCCGTGGACGCGTGACCGACGCGATGAGCTGCGCCGTGACGCTCGGCGAGAGGATCGGCTGGCCCGCCGCGACCCGTCGTACGGCATCCACGAGGTCCGCCGGCGGCGTGTCCTTCAGCAGGAACCCGGCGGCGCCGTGGCTGAGCGCGGTCAGCACCATGTCGTCGGCGTCGAAGGTGGTCAGCACGATGATGCGCGTCGTCGTACCCCGGTCGACCAGCCGGCGCGTCGCAGCGAGCCCGTCCATCCGTGGCATGCGGATGTCCATCAGCACGACGTCGGGCACCTCCCGCAGGACGACGTCGACGCCCTCCTGACCGTCGGCCGCCTCCGCGACGACGTCGAGATCGGAGGCACCGCCGAGGATCATCCGCAGCCCGGCGCGCACGAGCGGGTCGTCATCGACGAGCACAACGCGCACGGCGGTCAGCTCGGCCACGGCAGCCTCGCTCGCACCCTGAACGACCCGTCGCTCTGCGGTCCGTGCTCGAGGGTGCCGCCGGCGAGGACGGCCCGCTCGGTGAGCCCGGCGAGACCGACACCCGCCGACGGCAGCGCTGCTCCGCTCCGCACGGCCATCGGGTTGACCACCTCCACCTCGAGCTCCTCCCCCGGCGCGCCGGACAGCGCGACTCGCACCGGTGCGGAGGGCGCGTGCTTGCGCGCGTTGGTGAGCGCCTCCTGCACGACGCGGAACGCGTTGCGCGACAGGGTGGTCGGCACCTGGTCGAGCGTCCCGTCCAACTGCGACGTGTCGAGCGTGACCTCGGTGCCTGCTTCCCGGGAGTCGGCGAGCAGCGCCGGCAGTTCTGCGAGCGTCGGCTGCGGGGCCTCGACGTCGTGCGCGCCGTCACCCGGTCGCAGCACCCCCAGGACCTGGCGCAGCTCGGTCAGCGCGAGCTGCGCGTTGGTCTGGATCGTGGCCGCGGTCTCTGCCGTCTGCGCGCGGGTGAGGTCGTCGCGGTAGACCAGCGCGCCTGCGTGCAGCGCCACGAGCGAGATGCGGTGGGCAAGCACGTCGTGCATCTCGCGGGCGATGCGGGTGCGCTCGGCCTCCCGCACCGTGTCGGCGACCAGCGCCTGCTCGCGCTCCGCGGCGAGCGCCTGCTCGACCCGGTTCGCGGCCAGCTCACGACGTGCGCCGATGTAGAAGCCGGTCACCGCCGCTGCGCCGTAGACGACAGGACCAAGCACCACGCTGGCGACCACCTGCCACGGCGTCTCGTCGGGCGCGCGCGTCGGCAGGTCGAGCACGATGACGACGAGCAAACCGGTGAGGAACACACCGCCGGTCAGCACGGCCCACGGCCTCCGGCGCCACGTCCCCATGGACACGATGGCGACCAGCGCCGGGCCGAAGCTCGCCGCGGACACCGACAGCAGCGCGACGACCGTGCAGGCGACGGCGAGCGGGTGGCGACGGCGCAGGGAGAGCAGGGCGAGCGACACGAGGCCCAGCGCGAGGTCGAGAGCGATGACGGCGTACGCCGTGTCTTGCTGCGACTCCGGCAGGCCATCCAGCCGCTCGACCGCGCCGCCCACACCCGTGAGCGCGCCGACGGCGAGCGCGAACACGTAGCGCCCCACCCGCGGCCACCCCGACAACGCGGGGTGCAACGGGTCCGTCGAGACCTCGGGGGCGGTGGGCATGGCGTCAGCGTAGAGATCACGACGCCTCTCCGGCTCCACCTTCGGGCGGATCCGTCTCCACCCGCGGGTGGGGACGGTCGAGCCCTCGGGCCGAGGTGCAGCGCCCTCCGGATCGGCACGGTGAGACCCACACCGATCAAGGAGCTCCCATGCAGAACCGCCTTGCCGGGCGCCTCGCCCGCGCCTCAGCCCGCCGGCCCTGGCTCACCCTCGGCTTGTGGGCCGCTGCCCTCGCCGTCGCCCTCCCGCTCGCCGGCCAGGCCGAGGGCGTCGTCACACCCGAGGTGCGCAACCTCATCACGACCGAATCCGACAAGGGCAACGAGCTCGACACCCTTCACCGCTCCGCCGGATCCGAGGCGTACGACGAGACGGTCATCCTCACCTCCCGCTCGGCCAGCTTCGGCGACCCGACGTACGACGCCGCCGTTCGCGACGTGGTCCGCGCGGTCGAGGCGGTCGATGGTGTCGAGAGCGTCACCCCGCCGACCGTCGACGCGGGCGTGGCAGAGTCGGGCCGCACCGCCCTCGTGCAGGTCGAGACGTCGGCGGACGTCGCCGTCGTCGAGGCGCTCGTCGAGGCGGTCGACGGCCTGGACATCGACGGGTTCGACCTCCTCGTGTCCGGCGAGGAGTCCGGGATACTGGCGTTCAGCGCGCTGGCCCAGGAGCAGCTCGCCCGCGGGGAGCTGATCGGTGTGGCGGCAGCCCTCGTCGTACTCCTGCTCGTGCTCGGCGCACTCGTCGCCGCCAGCGTCCCCCTCGGCGTCGCGGCAGTGTCGGTCCTGTCGGCGCTGGCCATGGTCGCGGTCGTGGGACGCGCGTTCGAGCTCACCGAGGCGGTGCTCATCCTCACGACGATGCTCGGGCTCGCGCTGAGCATCGACTACTCACTGGTGTCCGTGCAGCGCTTCCGCGAAGAGCTGGCGCGCGGCCGGACCCCGCTCGACGCCGTCACCGTCACCGGCAACACGGCCAACCGCGCGGTCCTGTTCTCCGGCATCACGGTGATGCTGTCGCTGAGCGGTCTGCTGCTCATCCCCACGACGGAGTACGTCGGCATCGCGCTGTCGGTCATCTTCGTCGCCATCACCTCGGTCATCACGACGCTGACCCTGCTGCCCGCGGTCCTCCGCCTGCTCGGCCACCGCGTCAACAAGGGGCGGGTGCCGTTCACGCATCCGACGAACGAGCCGCTCCGCTGGCAGCGCGCGGCGCGCGCCGTCATCAAACGCCCCGCCGTCGCGACCGTCGCCGGCGTCCTCGTGCTGCTCGTCTGCGCCGCGCCGCTCGCCTCGCTCCGCCTGACCACGCCGGGGCCGGAGTCGCTGCCGGAGGACTTCATCACGCACCGGGCGAGCGCGCTGCTCGTCGAGGAGTTCGGTCGCGGGCAGTCGTCGACGACGATCGCGGTCGAGAACGCCTTGTCCGCGCAGGACGAGATCGTCGCCCTCGCCATGGCCATCGACGCCGACCCGGCCTTCACCGGCACCACCGTCGACCGCCGCGGCGACGTCGCGTTCCTCGACACCGGCGACCGCTACGACCCGGCGGACCCGCGCGCGGAGGAGGCGATCCACCGGCTGCGCGACGTGCACGTGCCGGCGGCGCTCGACGGGACCGCCGCCACGGCGTACGTCACCGGAGACCAGGCCACCTCGATCGACAGCATCGACCTGCTGCTGTCCCGGGCCTGGATGGTGCTCGCGTTCGTGCTCAGCACGAGCTTCCTGCTGCTGCTGGTGATGTTCCGCTCGATCGTCATCCCGCTCAAGGCGATCACGCTGAACCTGCTCGGCGCCGGCGCCACGTTCGGGGCCATGGTGGCGGCCTACCAGTGGGGCTGGGGGTCGGCGCTGTTCGGGTTCCCCGAGGTCGAGGGCATCTCGCCGTACATGCAGGTCATCACGTTCGCGCTGCTGTTCGGGCTGTCGATGGACTACCACGTCTTCCTGCTCAGCCGGATCAAGGAGGGCTACGACGCGACCGGCGACACCGCCGCGGCGGTCGTCCAGGGGCTGGGCCGCACGGGTCGGCTCATCACCGGCGCCGCGATCATCATGGTGTCGGTCTTCTCCGGCTTCGCCGCCTCCGACATCCCCGAGCTGTCGCA
>JBBSKF010000107.1:0-13721 GCA_038256525.1 Mycobacteriales bacterium
CGGCTTGCTCACCCACGACCGTCCGATCCACATCCGGGCCGACGACTCGGTGCTCCGCTCGGCACCGGGCGGCCGTCTGCAGCTCCTGCGACGCGCCCGCGGCTGGGCTCCCCAACCGGTGCGACTGCCGATCGGCGTCGAACGGCCGGTGCTCGCGGTCGGAGCCCAGCGCAAGAGCACCGTGGCCCTCGCGCAGGGAAACTCCCTCGTGCTGAGCCAGCACCTCGGCGACCTCGACCACTGGTCGACCTTCGCCGCCTTCACCCAGGCGGTCGAGCACCTGACCCGGCTCGGACGCGTCGAGCCGGCGGTGGTTGCCCACGACCTCCACCCCGACTACCGGTCGACGGCATGGGCACGGAGCAGCGGCCTGCCGCTGGTCGGGGTGCAGCACCACCACGCGCACGTGGCGTCCTGTCTCGTCGAGCACGGCCGGACGGCGCCGGTGCTGGGAATCGCCTTCGACGGGCTGGGCCTCGGCACGGATGGCGCACTGTGGGGCGGCGAGTTCCTGCTGGCCGATCTGGCCGGTTTCGAGCGGGTGGGTCATCTGGTCGGCGCCCCCCTTCCCGGTGGTGACACCGCGGTCCGGGAACCATGGCGGTCGGCGCTGTCCTGGGTGGACCGCCACCTGGGCGCCGACGTGGCGGACGAGTTGGGTCCGGGCCTCGACCCCCGCTGGAAAGCCGTGCTGTCGCTGGTGCGGTCGGGTCGACAGCCTGAGACCTCCAGCGTGGGAAGGCTTTTCGATGCGGTGGCGGCGCTGCTCGGGGTTCGGTCGCAGGTGACCTACGAGGGGCAGGCCGCCGTCGAGCTGGAGGCGCTCGCCCGTACGGTCCCGATCCAGGGTGCGGCGGTCTACCCGATGGCGGGCGACGGCCCGCTGCTCGACCCCGCCCCGCTGCTCGCCGCGATCGTCGCCGATCGACGTCGCGGGATCCCGGTCGCCCAGATCGCCGCCGGCTTCCACGCCGGGCTCGCGGCGGGGGCCGCCCAGCTGGCCGGCGACCTTGCCTCGGCCCACAACGTCGACACCGTCGTGCTGACCGGCGGCGTGTTCCAGAACGTCCTGCTCAGCGACCTGCTGGCCGACCGCCTTCGCTGCGCCGGGCTGCAGGTGCTCGTCCACGAGCACCTGCCGTGCAACGACGGTGCCATCAGCGCAGGTCAGGCGGCGGTGGCCGCCGGCGTGCTGCAGAGCTTCCCCGAGGACGTACGGGCGCCGGCCTGAGCAGCGCCATTCGTACCGCTGGGCAGCTGCTCGGCAACCGGCGATCAGCGGACGGGGTGCCCCTGCTTATTCAGGTCGCGGTCCTGGGTCCGCCCGTCCGCATAGCTCTGGTCGGAGTGGGCTCCGTCGGTGCCGCGGCCCTGGCCGGAGCCGAAGGTGTCCTGCTCCGCCGGGTAGGTGTGGTCGGTGCTCTGGGCATCGGCAGCGACGAACCTGCGCAACCGCGGACGGGCGGGTGCACCCTGCTGGGTGTTGGCATCCCAGCGAGGCTCGGTCTGACCCAGGTCGTCGTCAGCCCGGTCGTCACGCCCGAACGACTCGTGCGACGTGAGTGATCCCGCCTGGCCTGTCGCCTCCTGGTAGTGCTCGTGGAGCCGATCCTCCTCGGGGGCGGTCAGGTCCTCGTCGGCCTCGATCCGGGGCGCGTCCTTGACGAGGTTCTTGTCGTAGGGAACGAGGACCCTGTCGCCTTCGAGCTCTGCCTGATCGAGTGGGACGAAGCTGGCGTGCGACCCCCACAGCCCGGTGCTCACGGTGACAAAGGTGCCCTCCGGTCCGTCGGTGGATTGGTAGACGTTGACGATCTTGCCGATCTTCTCGTCGTCCCTGCCGTACACGGTGAGGTCGGCGAGGCGGTTGAGGTCGGTTCCGCTGATCATGTGAGTGCCTTTCGGTCGGGGGCGCACTCGGGGTTGGAGAGTGCACTGCGTATCGAGCCCAGTTGTGGTGTCGCGTCGGGTCGGACCCTCGGCACCCTTCAGGCAAGCGCGTTTCGAATGAGACGAAAAAGGTTGCGCCGCAACGGTCTTGGGCCTGATGTGCCCGCGTTGACGGAATGTAACCTGGTGATCACGCTGCTGTTTCCGCCATGGCGGAGAGTTGGTGGCAGGATGCCGACAGTGCCCCGTAATGTGCTCCGCAGCGCCCTTCTCCGGTGGCGGCGCTGCTCGTGGTCGGAGCACGGCGACGGCGCGATCAGTGCGGGTCAGGCGGCCGTCGCGGTTGCGGTGCTCCAGCGCTCCCCCTGACGGCGAAGCCGACCGCGCCGGCGAGCAGCAGCAGCACGCCGCCCAGGTATAGTAGACGGCGCGCACGCCGACCCGGTCGGCGAGCAGCCCGCCCACCCCGAGGCTGGTGAGGCGGCCGGCCTGCCAGAGCAGGTCCATCGTGGCGAAGACCCGGCCGCGGGTCCGGTCGTCGACGTGGGACTGCAGCAGGGAGGTGAAGGTGACCGCTCCGGTGGAGGTGCCCAGGCCGTAGACGACCAGGCTCCCGGCTGCCAGCGGAAGGGACCGGACGGAGGCGAGGACGAGGTCGACCAGCCCGCGCAGGAGGTACGGGCCGAAGACGTACACCGGCCGACGGGGGTCCCGGACGAGGGGGAGCAGCAGCAGCGGGCCGAGGGCAGCCTCGACCCCGATGGCGCCCACGAGCAGGCCGTACGCGCCGGCGCCCGCCTCGAGGTGCTCGGCGGCCAGCACGACCAGCAGCGCGCTCGTCGCGCCGGCCGACAGCGCCGCGAGCAGTTGCCCGGCTGCCAGCGCGCGCAACAGCGGGTCGGTGCGGACCAGCCCGGCACCGGCCCGCGCGTCGATCAAAAGATGGCGCCGGCCTACCTGCCTGGCCGGTTCGGTGAGTCCCAGGCCGCGCAGGAACAGCGCTGACCCCACGAAGCTGAGCGCGTTGAGCGCGAAAGCAGCCCCCGGTCCGACCGTCACCACCAGGCCCCCCGCGAGCGGCGCGAGCACGACCTGGGAGAGCACCGCGGCCGTCCAGATCCCGGAGTTCGCCGCGACCAGCTCGTCGTCGCGGACCAGCGCGGGGAGTACGGAGGATGCGGCCGGGTTGAAGAACACGGCGGCGGCGGACAGCCCGAACGCGACGGCGTAGACGGTGCTGGCGTCGTCATGCCAGATCGCGAGGACCACGGCGAGCAGGGCGCGGACGAGGTCGGCGCTGACCATGACCCGGATCCGGGGCAGCCGGTCGACCAGTGCCCCGGCGACCGGGGCGAGCAGCAGGACCGGCACGATCTCGGCGACGCCGACGCCGACGCCGACGCCGACGCCGACGCCGACGCCGACGACGCCGAGCCCCGAGCCGGTCAGCTGGTAGATGAGGATCGCCAACGCGACGAAGCTGAAGGTGTCGCCCCACTGGCTGACCGTGCGGGCCGTCCACAGTCGCCGGTAGTTCCGCTGGGCAAGGACCGCACGCAGCCCTGGACGGCGCTGATCCGCACTCCCGGAGGGGGTCACGCGCGGTTCCCTCACCGCCGACTCAGCCGGCGCGCGCCCTTCCAGCCGGCGTAGCCGAACCCGGTCCCGACCAGCGCGCCGGCCACTAGCAGCCCCACCGACAGCGCCGGACGTGCTCCGCTCACCGCACCTCGTGCCGGGACGGCGACCCGAGCCTGCAGGCCGGGCTCGTCGGCTCGGGCCAACAGCTGCGCCAGCAGTCCGTCCGGAGGCGGCTCCGGTGACATGGCCAGCGCCCGGAGGCCGGCCACGAGGTCGCGCTGGGCGGAGAAGGCCTGCTGGCACGTCGCACACCGGCGCAGGTGCAACCCGACGAGCCGGCGACGGAGCCGAGGCAGGGTGCGCTCGACGTACGCCGGGACGTTCCTCTGCACCTCGGTGCACATGCGGCTCTCGCGGACTGTGCTCACGACCCGACCAGCTCCCTCAACTTCACGTGTGCCCGGTGCAGGCGCACCTTGACGGCCCCCTCGGAGATGCCGAGCGCCTGTGCTGCCTGTTTGGTGGACAGTCCCTGAACGTCGCGCAGCACGACAATCTGCCGGGCCTCGTCGGTGAGCGAGGTCAGGGCCAATGCGGTAAGCGTGGCGAGGTCGGCCCACTCCGCGAGCGTCGCCGGGTCGGCGGCGTGATCCGGCAGGTCCACGACGACATCGGCCAGGCCGGCGCTCTGAGCGCGGGCGCGCTGGTCGCCACGCCTCTTCAGTGCCGTCAAGCAGACGTTGACGGTCACCCGGTGCAGCCAGGTCCCGAAGCGCGCCTGGCCGCGAAAACCCAGCACCGAGCGCATCACCCGCACGTAGACGTCCTGCGTGGCGTCGGCCGCGTCGTTCGGGTCCGTCAGCAAGCGTCGGCACAGGGCATAGACATCGGCATAGGAGGCGCGGATCAGCGCGTCCATCGCGCCCGCGTCGCCGCGCTGCACGGCGCGAACGAGATGTGGGTCGACGTCCATCACCAGACCGTGCCAGCAAAGTCGCCGGTAACCGAATGCGGCGCGCGGAGTCCAACACACTGAGCGGAGCAGATCGCGCCGCCGACCTCACCACAGGGAGTGGTGGCCATGTATGCCTTCGTCGTCTTCCTCGGTCTTGCGCTCGGGCTCACCGTCGTCATGCAGGTCATCGACGAGGTCCTTCCGTTCCGGGTTCCCGCCGCCCTGTCCCGGGCCATCGCGGTCGTCCTGGCCGCCGGCTTCGCCTGGGCACTCGACTACTCGGTCTTCACGGCCTTCGGCCAGGCGCTGCGCAGCGACTGGATGCACCCGGTCGCGACCGGCCTCGCCCTCGCGTGCTGGTAGCCGCGTCACGCCGCGACGGCCGCGACACCCTTAGCCGGGGGTCGGTGGTGGCGATGCATGCCCGTGTTCACCAAGCCCTGTCGGCTCGGTCAGGCGGCGATGTGAAAACCTGCGGGGACGATGGGCCGGAAGCCAGTCTGAGCGTGCCCGCCGCCGGCATCGAGGCCCTCGACAGGTGGCTGGGCTGGGCCGCCCGCTGCCGCATCCCGACCTTCGTCGGAACTCGGCCGCAAGATCCGCCGACACCGACCCCAGATAGAAGCCTCGCTCCGTGAGGACCTGTCCAACGCCCTCATCGAATCGACCATTATCTGGAGTCGAGAATCACCTGTCGTTGACGTCGCTGACGCGGCCTGAGGCCGTCGTCGGCGACACGTTCTCTGGAGTTTGTGTCCGACGTCCCCCACGTCGCTGACGATCAGGCGTAGACCTCGCGGTGACTCGATCAGGTGGCTGCACCGGTCGGGCCTGACCTCGCTGGAGGTGGGGGCGGTGAAAGCGCAACGACTGGTGCTGGCGGATTCTGGCGCGGAGTCGTGGACGGTGGTCGACGAGGAGCTTGATCCGGTCGCGCCGATCGAGCGCTACCTGGCGCATCTTGCGGCGATCGAGCGGTCGCCGAACACGGTACGGGCCTACGCGTTCAGCCTGGCATTGTGGGCCGAGTTCCTCGCGCTCCGGCGGAGTGAGTGGGCCAGCGCCGAGGTCGAGGACGTCTCGGAGTTCGTCCGTTGGCTGCGTGCCCCGGCCGACAACGTGATCGTGCTCGACGCCTCAGCGGCGCAGCGGTGCGAGGCAACGGTCAACCGTCACCTGGCGGCGGTGTTCGGCTTCTATGACTTCCAGGCCCGCGCGGGCGTCCGGTTGGCCGACAGCCTGGTGGCCTGGCGGCGGGTGCCGCGCGGATCGTTCAAGCCGTTCCTGCACCACGTCACCAAGGGCCGCCCGGTCCCGACCCGGCCGGTGAAGCTACGTGTCCCGCGCCGATTACCGCGCACCCTGACAGCCGAACAGGTCACCGTCATCCTCGCCGGTTGCAGCCGGCTGCGCGACCGGTTCTTGTTCGCGCTGCTCGCCGAGACCGGGATGCGGATCGGCCAGGCACTGGGCCTGCGGCACAGCGACTTCGTGTCCCGGCGCTGCGAGGTGACGATCGTGCCGCGGTCCGACAACGCCAACGGAGCTCGGGCCAAGACCGCGACGGTGACGACGGTGCCGGTCTCGGCGCCGCTGGTGCGCCTCTACAGCGAGTACATGCACAGCGAGTACGGCGAACTGGACTCCGACTACATCTTCGTCAACCTGTGGGGCAGCCCGCTGGGCCATCCGCTGCGCTACGACGCGGTCGCCAAGATGGTGGCCCGACTGCGCGCCCAGACCGGGATCGCCTTCACCCCACACCTGCTGCGCCACACCCGCGCCACCGAACTGATCCGGGCCGGGGTGCCGATCGAAGTGGTCTCCCAGATGCTCACGCACCGGTCGGTGACCACGACCAGCGACATCTACCTGCACCTGACCGTGGAGGACGTACGCGCCGAGATGATCCGTGCCGGGGTCTGGGCCGACGCGGGTGCGGATCGATGACCTCTGCGCTGGCGCCGGTTCCCGGCTTCTACCAGGAGCCGTTGCTGGAGCGGCTGCTCGTGGCGGTGCGCGCGGAGTTCCGCGAGCAGGTCATCCGCATCGATCCCGCCGATCCGGTGTTCGCGCGAGGCCGCTGCCAGGTCGAGGGCTGCGCCCGCGGCGGATGGACCAAGCAGCTGTGCATGGCGCATTACACCCGGTGGAGCCACCACGGCCGGCCCGAGATCGAGACGTT
Source organism: Mycobacteriales bacterium (assembly GCA_038256525.1). Lineage (GTDB taxonomy): Bacteria > Actinomycetota > Actinomycetes > Mycobacteriales > SCTD01 > SCTD01. The sequence goes on from JBBSKF010000107.1 coordinate 6,612, forward strand.
CGCCGCGGCGACAGGGCCGATCCAGCAACGCAAGGGCTCTGAGCTGGTTGACAGCTTCGACCTGCGGGCCTTACCGGTCCAGCCGCGACTGGAGATCGCCTACTCCATCCAGTGCCGACACGACGACCGGACCGTCCGGCTACTCCCGACGATGATCAGCGCACTGGTCGACCTGGTCGGCGCCGCCGACGTCAGCTCGTTGCTGGACCGGTCGGTGCAGGACTGGCTCGCGGTCGCGGTCGCCAGCGGTCGCCGGGACAGCGGCGGGCGAACCGCCGGGCAGCTGCGCTACGCCTGGCGGCACCTGCGGGACCTGGCTGACGGCGCCGACGCGGAGACCGAGTTCGCCAGCGACATCTGGCGCGCCCGCGTGCTGGGGACGCCGCAGTCCCGACCGCCGCACCAGATCCGCTTCGACGGCATCAGCCAGCCGTGGCTGCGGGCCGCGGTCAAGCGCTGCTCGCGTTTCCGGCTCGGCGCCGGCAAAGCCTTCGGCAGCGTGAGCATCGACGAGCGTGCGCTGCGGTGGTTCTCGCGCTTCCTCGCCGAACAGCACCCCGACGTCACTGGTCCGGCCGGGCTCACCCGCGAGGTGCTCGAGCACTACCTGTCCTGGCTGGCCGCCTCACGGCTGGGCGGCAACACCACCAACACCTACCTGGTCGTCCTGCGCGGCTTCCTCGAAGCCTGCCAGCGCCACCGTTGGCTCCCGGAACTGCCGCCGCAGGCCGCTGTCTACCTCGACGAACTACCTGCCCGACCTCGGCCGCTGCCCCGGTTCATCCCCGAGTTCGTGATGGCGCAGCTGGAGAACAGCGACAACCAGGCCCGGTTGCCCGACGACACCACCCGCAACCTGCTCATTCTGATCATGGAGACGGGTCTGCGGGCCAACGACGCGTGCGCATTGCCGTTCAACCCGATCATCGACGACAGCGTCGGATGGCCGTGCCTGCGCTTCTACAACACCAAGATGGCCGCCGAGCAGCTCGTCCCACTGTCGCAACGCGCCGCTGACGCCGTCCGTGCGCAGCAAGCCCTTCTCGACCGGCGCGGTTCCACCGCACCAGCGACCCGGCTGTTCTCGTCCCCGTACTGCAACCCCGACGGGCTCAAGCCGTTCAACTACGCCACGCTTCGGAGCCGGCTGGCTACCTGGCAGGACATCATCGGTCTGCGCGACGAGACAGGCCGACCGGTGCGCGTCACGGCGCACCAGTTCCGTCACACCCTCGGGACCAGACTGATCAACACCGGCGTGCCGCAGCACGTCGTGCAGAAGATGCTCGGCCACGCCTCGCCACAGATGACCGCCCGCTACGCCACCATCCACGACGCGACCGTCCGAGCCGCCTTCGATGATTACCAGCGCCGCCGCGTCGACATCGCCGGACGGCAACTCGGCTTCGACCCCCACGCCCCCACAGCTGATGCCGAGTGGGTCAAGCACAACCTCGCCCGCGTCCAGGCCAGCCTGCCCAACGGCTACTGCGGACGCCCGCCGCAACAGGACTGTCCGCACCCGAACGCCTGCCTGACTTGCCCGGACTTCCAGACCACACCGCAGTTCCTGCCGCTGCACCGCCGCCAGCACGACGACACGCTCAAACTCATCGATGTCGCCGAACGCAACGGCAACGCCCGTCTGGTCGCGAACCACCGGCAGGTCGCCGCCAACCTTGAGCGCGTCATCGGCGCACTGGAAGCCATCGAGGACAAGGAGCCGCCAGGTGAGCACTGAGAATCCCGGTCATCTGGCCGTAGCCACCCGACGTCGTGCCACTGACGTCCGGACGCGTGCTCGCGCCGCCCTACGACGCCTGGACCGCGACGGCGGCCCCATCACCTTCATCACCGTCGCCGACGCCGCCCAGGTGTCACGGTCGATGCTCTACCGCGACCCGACACTTCGCGCCGAGATTGAACGACTCCGCACCGCTCAACATCCATCCTCGCCACGCCCGCCTGCGGCTCAGCGCGCGAGCGACGCCTCACTCCGCCAACGACTCGACGCCGCGCTGGACGACGTCCGCTCACTCCGCGGCCAGAACCACCAACTCCGCGAGAAGGTCGCCCAGCTGCTCGGTGAACAGCGCACCGGCGGGATCCGGCAGAGGACAACCGCAGGTTCGGCCGGCCCGTGCAACTGACCCTGCGGCGCCTGTCAACGACATGTCGCTGACAGAAAACACCCTGGTCATCGCCACTTTCAGGACAGGCAACTCCAGATAACCACCAACACCAAGATCCGCGTCCTGACCCGCGTCGCGTTCGGCTTCCACTCCGCCGAAGCCCTCATCGCACTGGCCATGCTCAGCCTCGGCGGCTACCGACCCGGCCTCCTCGGCCGCTCATAGTGACTCACGGATCCGTCAGGAGAGTCCCAAAAGACCGGGCTTACGTCTCGTCCCCGCCATCGCACTCGCCTCCCTCGCGGGAGCCCATAGGAGCGGCACACTACCCTTTCCCTCCTATGTATTTAGGCGTAAACTGGTTCCACCTTCGATCTGCAGGGCCGGTGGCCTTTCCCTTCGGCCTCCAGTCAGGGCGGTGAGGTACATGGCTATGAACGCAGTGGCGTGGCAGCCGCTCTGGTACGCGTGGTTGGACGTCGCGCGGTACCTGGTGTGGTGGTTCGTGGGCGGCCTCGTTACCTTGGGTGGGTGCTGGTACATGGGTCAACTCGTGTACACGGAATGGGTTCGCGAGCACCCACCGCCCCGGCTCCGGTTCCTGGCCGAACGCAGGTTGCGTCGGGACTTCGGGCGAGGGCTTGCCAATCTTGAGAGGTACCTCGGCGAGCCCGAGCATCACAGCTGAACCATGGACGTCCTCGGCAGCCGAGGCAGCAAGGGAGCCCGGTCAGGGACTCTGGGGCCTGGTAGTGGTCCTGGCGGGAGCGTTCACGGCGACATCAGGCAGCGTAGTGAGCGGCCGAGGCGCTCGGCATGGTCTTGGTTCGCCGCGCGCAGGTTGTCGATCCTCGTACCTCTGGCGGGCGATAGTCGCACTGTCGCTCGATGTTGCTAGACGGTCACGACTTTGGTTGGCGTCGGGTCCGCGGCGGGTTGTTGGTTGAGCATGGCGACAAGTTTGTCGCCCTCGACGTCGAGGTCCGGAAGTAGGCGGTCGAGCCATCGGGGCAGCCGCCAGGCTTTGTCCTCGAAGATTGCCATGGCTGCTGGGACGAGGGTCATCCGGACGAAGAAGGCGTCGATGAGGATGCCCGTGGCGAGGGCGAACCCGATCTGTTTGATTATGATGTCGTGGCTGAAGATGAACCCGGAGAACACCGAGATCATGATGGCGGCGGCGGCGACCACGACCCGGCTGGCCTGGTCGAAACCATGAACGACGCTGTGCTGGCCATGGTAGCCGTGGACGTAGGACTCGCGCATGGAGGAGACCAGGAAGACCTGGTAGTCCATGGCCAGGCCGTAGAGGATGCCGGTGACGATGATCGGCATGAAGCTCATCAGTGGACCGCCGGTGTCGAACCCGAAGAGGCCACTGAGCCAGCCCCATTGGAAGACGGCGGTGGTGATACCGAAGGTCGCCAGGATGCTGAGCAGGAACCCGATGGTGGCCTTGATAGGGACGATCACGGAGCGGAAGACCAGCATCAGGATCAAGAGCGAGAGCACGACGATGATCGCGAGGTAGAGGGGCAGCACGCCCGCGAGCTTCTCGGACATGTCGAGGTTGATGGCGGTGAAGCCAGTCACGCCCAGGCTCACCTGGTTCTCCTGGGCGATGGGGTTACCCGGTTCACGCAGTGAGTTCACGAGGTCGCTGGTGGCAGCGTCACTGGGTCCGGAGGTGGGGATGATGCTGAACACGACCAGGTCGCCCGCTTCGCTGGTGCCCACGGGTGCTGCCAGCACGATGTCGTCGCGCTGCTGGAGCTCCTTGGTCAGGGTGGCGGTGGCCTCGGGGGTGATCGAGGCGCCGGCCGTGGTCGGCTCCGCGGTCACCAGGAGGGGGCCGTTGAAGCCCTCGCCGAAGCTACGTGAGACTGCCTCATAGCTCTGCCGGGCGGCGGTGTCCGTGTTCGCGGTGGCGCCGGTGGGGATACCAAGGTCCATGCTCGCGGCCGGGATGGCGGCAATACCCAGGATGGCGATGACGACAGCGATCACTGGCCGCCTGAACCTGATCACGCCCTTGACCCAGTGGTCGGCCACGCTGTGGGACTCCGCCTCCACCTTCGCGCGACGCCGCTCTCGGGCCTTGGCTGAGCAGATCCTCTCTCCGACCAGGCCCAGCAGGGCCGGCAGGAGGGTCAGGGCGATGAGCACGGCCAACGCGACCGTGGTGGCCGCCACCAGTGCCATGGTGGTGAGCATCGCGATCCCGATGACGCTCAGGGCGGTGAGCGCGATCAGGACGGTCAGTCCCGCGAAGAAGACGGCACTGCCTGCGGTCCCGACAGCCCTACTGGCTGCCTCCCGCGCAGTGAGGCCCCGGTCGAGGATCAGGCGCCGCTGACGGTTCACCACGAACAGCGCGTAGTCGATTCCGACGGCGAGGCCGACCATCAGCCCGAGCACCGGGGTCGCGGAGTTTATTGTCACCATCGTCGACAGGGCGTAGGCACCGCCGACGCCGATCCCGACACCGACCAGGGCGGTCACTAGCGGCAGGCCGGCTGCGACCACCGACCCGAGGGTCAGCACCAGCACGATCGCCGCGACCGCAAGCCCGATGACCTCGCCGACCCCGATCGGAACCTCCAAGGTCTTCAATGTGTCGCTCGGCAGGGCCGTGATGTCCGAGCCGGTCTCGGCGCGGTCAATCACGTCGAGGACTGCGGTGACGTCATCGTCGGTCAGCGAGAACGTCGCGACCTTGAACTGGAACTGGAAGAGCGCCACCTGGGCGTCCGATGACATCAGCACGCCGGGCACCGGTCTCCCGTCGACCACCAGCGGCTGGTACGGCAGCGCCTGGCCCTGATTCGACCCAGCAGGTGGGGTGGTCCCCGGCTGTGCGCCGGAGCCGGGGGCGTCGGCAGGGTCGCCCAGCGCCGCGAGGGGGTTGACGACCTGCTTGAGGGTGTAGACCTCGTTGACGGTGTTGCTGATCGTCGCGAGGCGCTTAGGGGTGTCGAGACGCTGACCCTCAGGGGCGGTGAAGACCAAACTTGCCTGGCCCCCCGAGGCTTCGGGGAGCTCAGCGGTGACCCGGTCGAGAACCGTCTGCGCCTGGGTGCCTTCGATCTTCATCTCCGAGCTCACGCTCACACCGTTGATGGCAACGCCGGCCACGACCACCGCGAGCGCGGCCAGCCAGCCCGCGATGAACAACCAGGGTCGACCGAACGCAGTTCGCCCGAGCCGATACAGGAACGTAGACATGCGGGATGTTGCTCCTCAGTGGGTGAACTGCGGGTGGCTAGAAGCCGGTGCGCAGGTAGTCGAAGGTGATGTCGAGGAAGGAGGTGTAGTCCATCGCGCCTGGCGCAACGTCGCTGTCGCCGTCAAGTCGCACGTCGAGGGTGCCCTCCAGGGCGGCGGTGACGGCGCCGTACACAGCTCCGAAGAGCAGCGGCACGTATATACCGGGGTATCGGTCCCCAGCCACCGAGCCCAACAATTCCTGGGCAGACTGGCGCATCCGTTGCTGGACACCCAGAACGTAAGGCTCCAGCGTCGGGTACCGCCGAGCCATCGCCAGCAGCTCCCGCATCGACACCAGCGTGTCGGCCGTAAACTGCTCCCGCATCACCGCGAGGAGAGCATCGGGCAACGGGAGGTCCGCCGGTAGGCCTGACAAGATCTCACCGACCTCGTCAATGCGGCTGAAGACCACCGAGGCGACCGCCTCCTCCTTGCAGGAGAAATGGTTCGCAAACGTGCGCCGGGAGTACCCCGCACGGTTGACCACGTCCTCAGTGATGAAACCGTCCAGGCCGCGCTCCCGCGCCAAGTCGAACGCGGCCTGCGCCAGCGCCCGCCCCGTGGCCTCGCGCTTCACATCCCGCAGCCCGCGCTCCATGTCTTTCAGTATGACCCACCGCTGCCCATCAGGCAAAATTGCCTGCCGAGCAGCAGGCATGGCAAGTGCCTGGCAGACCACCCCAGCCGCCGCTGCGCCCGATCGACCCAAGCCCCCCGTCGACGCGTCGATCGACGCCATCCCAGAGCAGGCAGTCGGGACACCGGACGCTGACCCTTTCTGGGAGGACCTCGCCGGGAACCTGCCGGGTCAGGGGCTCATCGAACAGGCCGCAGTGCTCCGGGCGGCGCACCCGTGGAGATGCCGGCTCGCCCGGCCGCTGAATGTCCACACCGACGAGCGCGCCAAGCGTGTCGGCGCGAGGGGCGAACAACTGGTCGCAATCCGCCTCGCCAAGCTCCCTCAAGGCTGGCGAACCCTGCACGCCATCGTGCGAAGCGAGTCGGGCACGGACGTCGATCACCGTCGAGACGGTGGCGCGACCGACGCCGGCGCTCCGGACGCAGACCTTGGCATCACGCTTGGAAACATCCAACCCGGCACACCCGGGATGCACGACGTCCATGACCCTCACCTCCTGTTGTTGACACCAGCGATGAAACGGGTGTCCGTGCCGGAGAGGGCTGGGAAGATCGAAAGTCTGACGCTCGTGCTCGAAGGCAACAGTCCACGGTTCCCGTGGAAGCCCTCCGCCACCATGCTGACCTACAGGCTCAAAGGCACCACAGAGGAGTTCGGTGTCGACCGGAACGGACACCACGATCCTGGCGCCCGACCGGCCTGATGACCAGCAACGGGCGAAGCCGGACCCGCCCGGCGAATCTTCGCGAGCCACGGCGAGCCCCGGGGGCTCTACCTTGCTGACCTGGCCTTTTGGTGTGGGTGATACAGGACTTGAATCTGTGACCTCCTCCGTGTCAGGCAAGCACGTCGTACGCGAGGCGCAGCACCAGCGCGCTGACCACGACGACGAAGACCCGCCGCACCCAGGCGCTGCCCCGACGGATCGCCAGGCGGGAGCCGATCTGCGAGCCGGCGAGGTTCGCCGCCGCCATCGCCGCTCCGAGCGCCCACAGGACGTGCCCGCCGTACGCGAAGATCGCCAGCGCGGCGAGGTTGGTGCCGGTGTTCACCACCTTGGCCGTGGCGCTC
>JBBSKF010000108.1:0-13717 GCA_038256525.1 Mycobacteriales bacterium
CGGGCGGAAGTAGGTGTGGTCGACGCCGAGCCCGCCGTGCATGACGAGCACGGGCGTTCCCGTGCCGGTGCCGGTCACGAACAGCTCGGTGTCACGGACCGGAACCAGCTGGTCGAGCAGTGATGTCATCGTGCGCTCCCCTCTGCGGTGGTGTCATCAGGAGGGCGTGAGACGCCGCCTCACAACCGCAGGTCAGGTCTCCCAGAAGACGGCGTGCTCGGGCAGGTAGCCGCACTGCGCCCCGGTCGAGACCGAGACCGTGAGGTGGCGGGCGAGCTCGGGGTGGACACTGTCGAGGCGTCGCAGCACGTGTCGGATACGGGCGCGTACGGCCTGCCGCGCTCGTTCCAGGTCGTTGGCCGAGGCACGGCTGCGCCCGCCCAGGCCGGTCGCTTCGGCGAGCGCGTCCAGCAGGGCCTGCCGCTCCGCGTTCGCCCGGCTGGCCCGCTCACCGTCGCCGTTCGCCTCCGCGTCGGCCAGCGCCTCGTCGAGATCGGTGAGCCGTCGCTTGTAGGCCCGGCGGGCCGTGTCGTCGAGCAGCACGTCGACCGGCCCATCGGCCACCCCGCCGACCAGAGCGGTCACCGGCAGGTCCTGGCCCGGGCAGCGCAGCAGCAGGTGCAGGTCGTGCAGCCCCTTGGCATCGGCGACCCGCACCTCTCGACCGGCGTAGCGGAGCAGCCACAGCTCGCCGTCCCGGCGGAAGACGCCGGCGCGCGCCTCGGTCGCTGAGGGGGCGACCGGATCAACGTCCAGCAGGCGGCGCAGCCGGGCCGCCGCGAGCGGCATGCCGACCCGGTCGTACGCCGTGAGCCCGGCCGCGCCGTGCCGTCGTGCGTCGGCTGGGCGCCCGAGCAGGACCGCGAGCTGCGCGAGCACGTCGTCGACGACGGCGAGGCAGGCGGCGGCGATGCCGTCCACGACGAACGAACCGGCGTACGGCAGGAGCAGGTCGTAGACGCGGGTGGCGTGCACCACGTCCCCGAGGGTGATGCAGACGTGCGCCGCGCCGGTCAGGGTGCCCAGCCACTCGGAGTCGCGGTCGGCGCTCGCGAAGTCGAGCCGGCCCAGTGCGTCGAGCGCGCGCTGCGCTCGTACGAGGTCGCCCGTCGCCGCGGCCATGGCCGCGATGACCACCCACGGCCCGACCATGGTCGGGTTGCGCTCGACGTAGGGCTCGACCATCGCGAGGACCTGCTCGCTGTAGTCCGCGACGGTGCCCTGCTCGGCGGCGATGGCCAGGCGCAGGGTGCCGACGAGCATCACCGCGTTGTCGCTGCCCGCGAGGGCGCCGATGCGCTCCCCCTCGTCGGCGTGCCGCGAAGCCGTCTCGAGCTCGCCGCGCATCAGCGCGCGCATGCCGGCGAACAGCGGCGCGTACCACCGGACGACCGGCATCCGGTGCCGCTCGGCCAAGGTGGTGAAAGCCAGGATCTCGCGGTCGAGCGCCGGGATCTGCCCGGACTCGAGCAGGGCAACCACCCGCAGTCGGTGCCCGAGCAGCGTCACCTCGTCATGGCCGGCCTCGCGGCCGAGAGCCACGACCCGGGTGGCAAGAACGAGGCGCTCGGCGACGTGATCCGGACCGGCGATGGCGTCGGCGCGGGAGGCGAGCGCGTGGGCGAGAGCGCCCGGGTCGCCGACCCGCTCGGCGAGGTCCACCGCCTGTCGGGTGAGGGACTCGCGACGGCCGGGCTCGTCGACGAAGGACAGTGCCACCGACAGTCGGGCGAGCACGTAGGCGAGCAGCGGTGACGGAGCGTCGCCCAGGGCGGCAGCGGCCTCCTCGAGCAGCGAGATCTGACCGGCGTCCAGAAGTCGGACCTCGAAACCGCCGAGCCCGGCGCCGAAGCCGAGTGCGGCGCGGGCGAGCGCGTCGGCGTCGCCCGTCTTCCGGGCGGCGTCCGCAGCGTGCCGGAACGTGTCCGCGGCGCCGTCCCAGTTCCCCGCCTTGAGCCGGGCGTCACCGAGCCGCAGCAGCAGGTCGGTGCCGGCGTCCGCGCCGAGCGCGTCGGCGACCCACGACAGGTGGGCCACCGCCTGCTCGAAGGCGAGCGCAGCCATCGCCTGCTCCGCCGCCTGCATCGTGACCTCGACTGCCGCCCTCAGGTCGCCGACGAGGATGCCGGCCTGCAGGTGCAGGGCAGCCTCGTCCACCCGGGCGGCGCGCCCCGCCAGCGCCGTGCCGCACCGGACGTGGAGGTCGGCCAGCCGCTGGCCGGGCAGACCCCCTATGACCGCTTCCCGCATGAGGTCGTGCACGAAGCTGTACGCCGGCGCGCCACCATCGGCGCGCAGCACCTGGGCGGCGACTGCCTGGTCGAGGCAGGTCAGCACCTCACCCGCCGGAGCGCCGAGCACCTCGGTGACGAGGCGGAGGTCGACAGTGCGTCCGGCGACGGCGGCGACCGACAGGACCTCACGGCACTGCGCGGACAGCCCGCGGAGTCGGCGCGAAAGGAGCGAGGCGACGGCCGGTGGAGCCGCCGAACTCAGGTCGCCGAGGTCGCACAGCTGCTCGACGAGAAAGGGGTTGCCACCGGTGCGCCGGTGCAGCTGCTCGACCTCCCCAGCCGGCGCGCCCCGTGCCGCGGCGAGTGCTTCGACCTCGGCCGGTCCGAGGCCGGTCAGTCGAAGCGCCGAGCCGGCGCCCGCGAGCTCCTCGACCACTGCCGCGAGCGGACCGCCCGCCACGACCTCGCCGTCACGGAAGGTGCCGAGCACGACCACCGGGCAGCTGCGCAACGAGCGCAGCAGGAAGCGGAGCAGCTGCACGCTGGCCGGGTCGGCCCACTGCAGATCGTCGAGGACGACCAGCAGCGGTGTGGTTGCCGCCTGCGCGGCGAGCTGACCGACGACGTCCTCGAAGAGCCGGAAGCGCGCGTCCGCCGCCCCGCCGTCTGCGGATGTCAGTGCCGCCGCGGCACTGGGGCAGACCTCGCGCAGTGCCGAACGCCAAGGCAGGAACGGCGACGCGCCCGTGGCCGGGCAACCTCCCCATCCGGTGTCCAGCCCGCGCGCGATGGCCCGCCGCCGTCCCTCCGCGGCGAGCGTGGTCTTGCCGATCCCGGGCTCGCCGCTGACGAGCAGGACGGAGCCGCTGCCCTCCTCTGCCGAGCACAGCGCTCGATCGACGACAGCGAGCTCTCGGGCGCGACCCACCGGCACGCGCGTACGGTAGCCCTCGTCAGCGTGGCGCCGCCGGCACCTCTCCGCACTGCACGACGACGAACCCACCGGCGCCCTGCATCTTCATCTGGAACGCCTCGCCCGACCCGCGGCCGATCAACGCACCGGCCTTGAACGAGGACACGATCTCGGTGCGCACAGGTGAGGTCCAGGCGACCGCGGCCTGCGCGTCGACGAACACCGGCTGGTCGGTCGGCAGCACGAGTGGCGTCCCGAGACACGTGACGGCCACCTGCCCGGTGCCGGTCACCTCGGTCTGGAACAGCCCCCCGGCCGCCATCGCCCCGATGCCGCCGGAGGTCTTCTTGATCTCGTAGCTCATGCCCTGGCCGAGCACGAGCAGAGCCCTGCCGTTCACCACCAGCCGGTCGGCCTCCAGGGTGAACAGCGAGATGTGCGCGCCGTTGTCGGCGAACCACACGTCGCCCCGCCCGGTGACCTTCATCAGCTCCTGACCCTCGCCGGTGACCGCCTTCCGGACGAACCCACCGAGACCGGCTCCCTTGAAGGCGAAGTCGACGCTGCCGGTGTAGGCGACCATCGCCCCCTGCTTGGCGAGGATCTCCCCGTCGACGGCCGCGCGCACCATGCGGTCGCCCTCCTCCATGACGAACGGCAGCCCTGGCATGAGTCGAACCTAGCCCTCATCCGGTGGGATAACTTGCGCGGCATGACGACGAGCATGCGTCCCGGCGACCGGTGGCGCGAGGCGCTCGCCGCCAGGGCCGTCCCGCAGAGCATTCTCGATCAGGCCCCCGAGCCGCAGTCCGGGCTGGAGCCGGAGATGTTCCGGTGGCGGCCGGAGGAGGACGCGAACCAGCCCGTACGACCGTCCCGTCGACGCGCGCTGGAGGCGCTGCCGGACGGCGGCTCGGTGCTCGACGTCGGCGTGGGTGGTGGGGCCAGCAGTCTTGGTCTGGCGCCGAGAGTCGCCACCATCACCGGGGTCGACTCCAGCCAGGGGATGCTCGACCTGTTCCAGGTCAGTGCACGTGACGCCGGCGTCCAGACCCGGGCCGTGCTCGGCTCGTGGCCGGAGATCGCCGACGATGTCGAATCCACTGATATCGCCGTGTGTCACCACGCCCTCTACAGCGCTGTCGAGATCGAGCGGTCTCTGCTGGCCTTGACCTCCCGCGCCCGCCATCGCGTCGTCGTCGAGGTGTCAGCGCAGCTGCCCCTGGCGCGTCTCGATCCGCTGTGGGAGGTCTTTCACGGCACGCAGCGGCCGGACTGCCGCGTCGCCGATGAGCTCTACGCGGTGTCGGCTGCCCTGGGGTTGACGGTCGAGCGCGAGGACACCGTTCTGCCGGCGCGGACCTCGCACGCCTCCGCCGAGATGGTGGCGTTCCTGCGCCGGCGCCTGTTCGTGGGCAGTGACCGCGACCCTGAGATCGAGGCGTATCTGCAGGAGCTGCAACCCACTCCACAGACGGTCGTCGCGTTGTGGTGGCCGGGCGGCGCCTGACGATGGACCTCAACTGCGACCTGGGGGAGGGCTTCGGCCGCTGGACTCTCGGCGACGACGAGGCGCTGCTCGGCTTGGTCACGAGCGCCAACGTCGCGTGCGGTTTCCACGCCGGCGACGCCGTCACGATGCGCCGTGTCTGCGAGCAAGCCGTCCAGCGCGGTGTCGTCATCGGCGCGCAGGTCGGCTATCGCGACCTGCCCGGCTTCGGCCGCCGCTTCATCGACGTCGAGCCGGACGCGCTGACGCAGGACGTGATCTACCAGCTCGGGGCGCTGCAGGCCTTTGCGCGGGTGGCCGGCGCGACGGTCCGCTATGTCAAACCGCACGGGGCGCTCTACCACGCCATCGGCTCGCACGAGGAGCAGGCCGCCGCGGTGGTCCGGGCGGTCCTGGACCACGACCCGAGCTTGGCGGTGCTGGGTCTGCCGGGGTCGGTGTGGCTGCGCCGCGCGCAGGAGGCCGGGCTGCGTGTCGTACGAGAGGCGTTCGCCGACCGGGCCTACACACCGCACGCGACGCTCGTGTCCCGGCGGCTGCCGGGGGCTGTCCTGCACGACGCGGACGAGATCGCGCGGCGGTGTGTGGCGATGGCCACGGGGCAGCCGATCGCGGACATCAACGGTGCCCCCCTGACCCTGGTGCCTGAGTCGATCTGCGTGCACGGCGACACGGCCGGGGCGGTGGACATCGCCCGTGAGGTCCGGAAGGCGCTGGGGGCCGCGGACGTTTATCTGGCTGCCTTCGCCTGATGCGCGTCCTGCCGAGCGGCACGGCCGCCCTGCTGCTCGAGCTCGACGACATCGATTCGGTGCTCGCGATGTACACCGCCCTCACCGACAACCGTCCCGACGGCGTCGTCGACATCGTGCCGGCCGCGCGTACGGTGCTGCTGGTTCTCGACCCGACCGTCACGTCACCGGCGGCGCTCGAGACCTCGGTGCGCCGGATGAGTGCGCGCCCCGGTGAGCGCCGGAAAGGGGAGCTCGTCGAGGTCCCGGTGACCTACGACGGGCCGGACTTGACGGCGGTCGCGGAGCTGCTCGGCTGCCCCGGCGAGGAGCTCGTCCGCCGGCACACGACCAACGAGTGGACGGTGGCGTTCTGCGGATTCGCCCCTGGGTTCGGCTATCTGACGTCACCGGGCTGGCCGTCCGACATACCGCGCCGGTCCACGCCGCGCAGGAGTGTCCCGCCCGGCTCGGTGGCACTGGCGGGGGAGTTCAGCGGGGTCTACCCCCGGGAGTCGCCCGGTGGCTGGCAGCTTCTCGGGCGCACCTCCCTGCCGGTGTTCGACCTCTCGCGCGAGCCGGCTGCCCTCCTGCGACCGGGCACTCGCGTCCGCTTCGTCAACCTGGCAGCTCAGAGATGACGCTGCGCGTCCTCGAGCCCGGGCCGTTCACCACCGTCCAGGACGCCGGCCGCGCCGGTCAGGCGGCGATGGGCATCGGCCGGTCGGGCGCCTGCGACCGGCGGTCGTACGCACTGGCGAACCGCCTGGTCGGCAACGCCGCCGGGGCAGCCGTTCTCGAGGTGACCTTCGGCGGGCTCGTGCTGCGGGCCGAGTGCGACGTCATGCTCGTGACAACCGGCGCGCGCTGCGCGGGCCCCTGGCCGCACAACGCCCCGACGGTGCTACGGACGGGACAGCGGCTGCGACTCGGTGCACCGGTCAGCGGTGTGCGGACCTACCTGGCCGTTCGCGGCGGACTCGCCGTCGATGCGGTGGCGGCGTCACGGTCGACCGACGTGCTCGCCCGCCTGGGCCCGGCCGTGGTCGCAGCCGGCGACGTTCTTCACGTCGGTCCGGCAGTGGGCCCGCTGCCCGGCGTCGACGTCGCTCCCGTGCCGGAGCCCGAGGCCGGCGACGTCGTCGTGGGCGTCTCGCTCGGACCGCGCGCGGACTGGTTCGTCGGCGAGGCCTGGTCGCTGCTGCTGTCCTCGATGTACGTCGTCACCAGCGACAGCAACCGCATCGGGCTGCGGCTGGACGGACCGCTGCTGGAGCGGTGCCGGTTCGACGAGCTCCCCAGCGAGGGCCTGGTCCGCGGCGCCCTGCAGATCCCGCCGTCCGGACAGCCCGTGGTGTTCCTCGCCGACCACCCGGTCACCGGTGGCTATCCCGTGCTCGCCTGTGTCGACGACGACGACGTCGACCGGTGCGCGCAGCTGCGGCCGGGGCAGCGGGTCCGGTTCCGTGCGCCGCGCGCTCAGCGCAGCGCGATGCGGGTGACCTCGTAGGGCGTGGACGAGGTGGGCGGGGTGCTGAAGCGGCCGTTGACTGCGTACAGGCTGCCGGCGATGAGCACCGCAGTCGTCGGTCGGTCCAGCGTGTCCGGGTCGCCGATCGCGCCGGTCACCACGCCGGAGCGACCGCCGTTGCGGAGCCTCACCACGGCAACGTCGTCCCTGCTGAGGCCGAACACGACGTACAGGGTGTTGCCACGCAGCTCCAGCCCGTCGCCGCTGGTGAGGTCGCCCCCGGTCACCTCGATGAGGTCGGCCACGCCGGTCTCGGGGTCCACGCGGTACAGCTCGCCTGCCGAGACGATCACGAGATCGCCGCCCGGCAGCTCGCGGATGCCGTTGGCGCCGAAACCCGCTGGCTGCACGAAGTCGCCGGTCAGCGGCAGGAGTGAGAAGCCGCTGTCGGTGATCACCACGAGCTCGGCGTTGCGGGAGTCGGTGACGTAGACGGCGTCGCTCGTCACCTGCACGTCGTTGAGGAAGCGCGCCCCCGGAACGACGATGCGCCGGACCGGCTCGCCGGTGCGGCTGTCGTAGGCGATCACGGTGCTGGTCGTCGGGGCGGTCGGGTCGGCGAGGTCGCGCTCGTCACCGGCAACCCACAGCAGACCGCTCGAACGGTCCAGCATGAGGCCGCGGGCGGCGCCCCCCTCGCGCCCTTGGGCCAGCAGCGTGAGCGCACCGGTGCGGACGTCGCCGAGGTAGATGGCGCCGTCGGACCGGGCGCCTGCGTAGAACGTGGTTCCGGCGCCTGTCGCGATGCCTTCAGGCCGTGACCCGTCGGCGAGCGCGATGGTGTCCGGGAAGTTCGGGGACGCCGCCGAGACAGGGCTGAGAGCAGCGGTGGGGAGGCAGAGCGCGGCGGTCAGGACCAGGACAGCGCTGGTACGGGCGGGACGGGACATGAAGCCTCCTGGTGCGGGGAACTCGACCGTAGGTCGTGCGGTGTCAGCGCGCGACCCGGCGGAGCTGTCACGCCCTGGACGCTCAGGCTCAGTCGCACGTGCGCAGGTAGTCCAGCACCTCCGACAGCGAGGCCGTCGCCATCCCGATGCAGGTGTCCGCCGCCCCGTAGTAGAGCCGCAGCTCGTCGGTGGCCGGGTCGTGCACGAGGCCACAGGGGAACACCACGCCCGGCACGTCCCCTGTCTGCTCGTACGGTTCGGACGGCCCGAGCACCCATTCGCTGCTCCGTCGCAGGACCTTGGTCGGCTCGTCGAGGTCGAGCAGTGCGAGCCCGACCCGGTAGAGCGCACCGGACACCGTCTGGCGCACACCGTGGTAGACGACCAGCCAGCCCTCTGGGGTCTCGAGGGGGGGCGGCCCCATCCCGATGCGGGCCGAGTCCCACCAGCCACCTTGGCGCGCACTCATCACCGGTTCCGGGGCAGACCACGTCCGCAGGTCCGCAGACCGGGACAGCCAGACGTCGGCGCGGTGACCCACCACGGTGACCGGCCGGTGGAACATCACCCATTGTCCGCCGACCCGTCGCGGCAGCAGCACGGCGTTCTTGTCCTCGGGGGCCCGGGCCCGGCCGAGCCGCTGCACGCTGCGGAAGTCCTGGGTGGTGGCGAGCGACACCCCGGGTCCGCCGTCGCTGAACGACGTGTAGGCGATCACCCAGGCGTCCAGCTCGTCGACCCGGGTGATGCGCGGGTCCTCGACGCCCCAGTCCTCTTCGGGCCAGGCGGGATCAGGGGCGAGCAGAGGGGTGTCGTCGACGACCCAGTTGGAGACGCCGTCGCGCGAGCGGGCGACGGTCAGGTGGCTGATGCCCCGGCGATCCTCCACCCGGCACAGCAGCACCGTGTCGTCGCCGACGGTCGTGGCCCCCGCATTCATGACCGCGTTGATCGGGTAGGGCCAGCGGGCCGGTGTGAGCAACGGGTTCGCGGGGCTTCGGCTGAACAGGCGGCTACTGCCGACGCTCGAGGATCTCGGCATAGACAGCAAGGTAGTCCGTCACCATGCGGGCCGCGGAGAATCGGCGTTCCGCCACGCCGCGGCACGTTGCCCGGTCGAGCGTGGCTGCGCGGCGCACCGCGTCGACGGCCGCCTCGATGCCCTCGACGAGGTAGCCGGTGACCCCGTCGTCGACCACCTCCGGCATCGACCCGCGCGGGTAGGCGATCACCGGCGTACCGCATGCCATCGACTCCACCACTGACAGGCCGAAGGGCTCGGCGAAGGCGATCGGGTGGAGCAGTGCGAGCGCCGACCCGAGCACCGCGGCCCGCTGCTCGGGCTCGACCGACCCGAGGTAGACCACCCGGTCGCCGTCGATGTGCGGCTCGACCCGGTCGCGGAAGTAGTCCGCGTCCTGGACGATCCCGCACACGAGCAGGCGGCGACCGGCGCCGCGGGCGATCTCGATCGCCTCGGCCGTGCCCTTGTCCGGGTGGATGCGCCCCAGCACCACGAGGTCCTCACCCCCGGTCGGGGAGAACGGCAGTGACGTGAGGTCGATGCCGTGGTGGACGGTGGCGACGTAGTCCAGCTCGGGGACCCGGTCGGCGTCGGAGATCGACACGTACGCCGACTGCGCCGCGCGGTAGGCCGGCAGGATCTTCGGGTCGGAGAAACCGTGGATCGTGGTGACCAGAGGAGCCTTGCAGAAGGCCGAGAGCGCCAACGGCAACCAGTCCAGATGGCTGTGCACGAGATCGAACTCATCAGAGCGGTCGAGAGCGTGCGCCACGTGCAGCGCCTCCCAGACCCGGCCGTCCAGCGAGGGGTCCTCGGCGTAGCCGGTGGGGCAGACGCCGTCCAGGGTCGCGCTCGTCTGAGAGTCGAGCGAGGCAAAGAGCGTGACCTCGACGCCCTGGGCAACCAGTCCCTCGGCGAGCAGGCTGGTGACCTGCTCCCACGGTCCGTAGTGACGCGGTGGGGTGCGCCAGGCGATCGGTCCCAACAGCGCAACTCTCACCGCCGGTGCACCGTCAGTGCTCGGGTAGCGAGGCCTGCAGACCGGCCTCGTCGAGAGCGAGCAGGGCCTGCAAGTACGCCAGGGTGGACTCGGCGCCTTCGTTGTCGTTGACGGCGTCCGAGCGGAGCCCGTCGTGGCAGCCTCCGGTGGCGAAGTCGTACACCGGCAGCCCGAGATGGTTGCGACCGACGAACCACTCGAAGGCGCGTACGGCCAGCCGCCCGTGCTCGCGTCGACCCGTAACTGCTAGCGCTTCGACGTAGGCCTCGACAAGAGCGGCTGCATCCAGCGGCTGCTCGTCCCCGCCACCGTCGGACGTGCCGTCACGGTCCCGCCAGCAGTTGCCGACCAGATGGACGACGGGCGAGGACAGCGCGCACTGATCGCCGTACCACGCGAGGGACTCGAGGCCGGCAGCGACAAGCGCGGCGTCGTCCAACCGGTGCCCCGCGGCGAGCAACGCCTGTGACAGCCGCGCGTTGTCGTAGGTCAGCCGGTCCTCGAACCAGCGCCAGTCGTCGGTCCGCGTCTGCTGGTACATCGTCAGCAACCGGTCGGACAGCGTGCGCAGGAGCTCCTGGAGCCGCGCCGGCAGCGCATCAGCTTCCGGCCGGGAGAGCCCTATCACCGTGAAGGCTGCGCCCCGCGGGCTGAGCTCACCCGACAGGGCGTCGGTCATCGACTCGAGCAGCCGCAGACTGGGCACCGCGACGGCCAGCGGCGGCGTCGTGGCGATCACCTCGCCCAGGGCCCACACGGCCCGCCCCACGTGGTCGCCGATGTGCGGGGCGTCCAGCCACTGCCGGTCGTACGACATGAAGTTGTGCATCCCACCCGCCTCCGCGTCCCAGGCGTGTCTCAGGAAGCCCAGACCGAGCGTCAGCATCCGGCGGTACGTGGCGCCGAGGCCCTCCCGGTCGAGCCCGAGCGCGACGATCACCAGCCGGGCGACGTCGTCGACGCAGTAGCCGCTGTCGCGCCGGGGGATGACGCCGTCCGCATGCTGCACGATTCCGACGTCGTCCACCAGCACCAGCAGGTGGTCTGGGCGCAGCCGCGGCGACGAGGGGGCAGGCAGGACGTCGAGCTCAGGCTCGACCCGGCCGAGCTCAACCGCCTCGCTGAGCACGTCCAGCATCTGGGCGCCGACGGCCGGCCAGGTCATGGACGCACCGACCCGCCGCGCCTCCGCCCGCACCGTGGCCAGCCGGTCCGGGTCGTCCAGCAGAGCTAGCACCGCCTCGCTCAGAGCCGCCGGATCGTCGAACGGCACGAGCACGCCGGCGCCGCTGGCCAGCAGGTCCTCGGCGTAGTGGTACGGCGTGGACACCACCGGACAACCGGCGACCACGGCGAAGGTCAGCGCGCCGGAGACGATCTGCTCGCGGGAGCGGTAGGGCGTGACGTACAGGTCCGTCGCGGCGAGCAGCACGGCGAGCTCGTCGACGGTGAGGAAGCGGTCCAGGAAGTGCACGTGCTCGGTGAGCCCGAGGTCGCGAACCCGTCGTTCGAGCGAGAGCCGGTAGCGCTCGCCCTCGTGCTTCACCACCTCCGGGTGGGTGGTGCCGGCCACCAGGTAGAGCAGGTTCGGGCGCTGAGCCACCAGGGCGGGCAGAGCTTCGATCACCATCTCGATGCCCTTGCCGGAGCTGATGAGGCCGAAGGTCGCGAGGACAGTGCGCTCCTCCAGCTTCTCCAGCGCAGGCCGTGCCATCCGCCTGCTCTCGGGCAGCAGCGCGGTGGGCGCCCCATGGGGGACGACTCGCACCCGCTCCGGCGGGACGAGCACCGACTCGGCGAGCATCGTGCGGGCGGTCTCGGTGAACACCGTCACAAGCGTTGCCCGGCGGCACAGGGCGCGAAGGGCCTGCGCCTCCTGCACGCTCGGCTCGGAGAGCACCGTGTGCAGCGTGACGACCAGCGGCTGCATCAGGCCGTCCGCCAAGGAGACGACGAAAGCGCCTGCGGCACCGCCGAAAATGCCGTATTCATGCTCGACAAGGACCACGTCGGTGCCGCGGGAGGCCAAGGTCCGCGCTGTCGCCGGGTAGTCGCTGTGCACGTCCTGCCGGATGTTCATGACGACCTCGGAGGAGGGCGTGCCGTGATCGTCCCGGGACAGCGAGACGATGTCGACCTCGTTGGTGGGCTCCGCCTCGAGCAGCGCGGATCGAAGGTCGGACGTGAAAGTCCCGATGCCGCAGGGCCGAGGTGGGTAGGTGGACACGATCGCCACGCGCACGTTGCGCCTCCTCTGCCGGGCACAACGTATCCGGCGGGTCTGCGGGGCCCGCGTCCGGCCGGTGGCTCGACGCCCGACTGGAGGATGCGGTCCCTTCGGCGCCTGCCGGACTGGCTCCCGTGGCGTCTGGGGACCTATGGTCCCGGGATGCTGCCGACACCCCCCGAGTGGTCCCAGGAGCAGTTCCGCCAGTGGCAGGCGCTCTACGAGGACCTCGAGCCGTTCCGGGGCCAGCCGGTGACCGACGAGCAGCTGACCGACGGTCCGGCCTCGTCTGCGGTCGTCATGGTGGAGGAGACCTTCGCGGTTCCCATGCCCGACGAGCCGCCCGTGTATCTCCAACTCCTGTGGCCCCCGCGACTCGCCAGCACGACCATCTTCCTGTGGCCGGGTGTCTCGCTCTCCTCCGGAGACTTCTACCTCGATGACGGACACGCTGTGGTGCTCACGCACGCGGCCCGGGAGCTCGTCCTGTTCGTGCAGCGACAGTTCCCGGGCACAGCGCTGACCATCCGCTACTCGCCGGCCGACAGCGACGAGCGCTTCGCCTGACCCCGGCGTCGCGCGGACACCTCGTCGGCCGGTCTTGTTCAAGACGGGTATGTGCGGGTCCGAGACATGAGGAGTCCCCCTTCACCGCGACCGAAGGATCATCCCGTGTCCTCCTTGCTCCAGCTGGTGGCCGCCAAGGCCAAGCTCGCCGCCGTCGTGGCCGGCACAGTCCTCGTCACCACCGCCGTCGGAGGTGGCGGTGCTGTCATGATGCAGAACGTCGCCGACGAGACCGCGGTCGTCGACCCGGCACCGATCGTCGAAGACCCGCTGCCCGTCCCGGATGTCCCGGCGGAGGACCCGGTCGTGGTGGACCCGCTGCCCGAGCCCCCGGCGGAGGACCCGGTCGTGGTGGACCCGCTGCCCGAGCCTGAGGTCCCGGTCGAGGTCCCGGTCGAGGACCCGGTGGTGGTGGACCCGCTGCCCGAGGTCCCGGTCGAGGACCCTGACGTCGAGGTCCCGCTGCCCGAGGTCCCGGACACCGACGATCCAGCCCCGGTCGCGAAGGCGCCGAACCCGCGCGCGGTCGCCAATCACAGCGACGGCAGGGGTCGCGACGACGAGCGCGCCTCCCTGCGTGGCGGTGGCAGCCGGGACCCGCACGCCGGATCGGCCAGGGTGCAGGGCAAGAAGTAGGTCAGGCGAGCCAGGTCCCGCTCCGGGCGGAGCGGGACCTGCTTGTCTGACCCGCTGATCCGGCGATCGGCCTGGGTGGCCCCGTCCTGCTGCCGTGTCGGCAACCTTCGACTCGACGTTCCGGACTGTGGAGGTCGTTCCCACGAACGCCCCGCCCTACCGAGGCGCCAGGCTGACGGGTGGCGTGCCCGCTGGGCGTGGCGCCCCGGACCGAGGGCGGCCGCACCGCGGCTGGGCGCGGCCTGCGCTCCCCGCAGTCGGCGGCCCAGGTCACCAAATCATCTGTGCACAGGCGTCTTTGACCTTGACTGTCGTTCGAACAGGTGTACGATAGTCGTATGTCCAGCAGCCCCGCCGAGGAGTCGAACGCGCTGCTGGATGCCTGCCAGGAAAGCCTGCGGGCCGAGGCCCGGCTGTTCGCCGGACGGATGCGGGCGCTGGTCCGGTTGGACGC
>JBBSKF010000109.1:0-13655 GCA_038256525.1 Mycobacteriales bacterium
AGCGCGGTCGCCATCTGCACCGCAGTGCAGTCGATGACGACCTGGCCCATCCCGTCCGGCAACGGCCGGCCATACACCCCGGCAGACCTTTTGGCCGCCTCATGCCGCTGCCGGGCCAGCTCCGGGTCGTGCAGCAAGATCGCCCGTTTCACGCTCGACCGGAGCTCACCGGGGGTCGCGTCCAGCTCCGCCTTCGGGTCATCCCCGAGGACCGCGTCGAGCACCGCGCTGGCGTGCTCGGCATCGAGGTGCTCGATCTCATCCAGCAACGCCCGGGCCTGCCCGACCGTCAGCTGCCCATGATCCAGCCCGGCGAGCAGCCGCGGTTGGGCGCAGACCCCGAGCGCGGTGGCGACCCGGCCCATCGCGGTCGCCGGCGCCAGGTACAGCACACACCCGACCTCACCGGCCACGAACTCCCGCTGCTCGTCCTCGGCCGCCTCGACTATCGCCGTGATCGCCCGGCACTCCGCCGAGAATCCCACCGCCCCGACCCGCGCGGCCGAGCGCAACCAGGCCCGCAACGGCGGCGGCGACGGGAACAACAGATCTCTCATACCACAGACGATAGAGCGAGGGTCCGACAGAAGCGGGAGCCGAAAGGGTCTGCCTAGGAGGGAACCTCGACGGCGAGCAGCCCGTCCGCGGTCCCGCGGCCGGACAGCCCCGCAGAACTTCACCCAGTCGAGCTGCAGAACCCGCGCCGCCGCCCCGAAGCACCAGGAGCCTCCGGCCGGCCCGGTCACCGTCAGCGTGCAGGGCTGGCCAGCCGTACAGCGACGGTGTCCGCATCCCCATGCGGCGGGCGACCCCGCCGAGCGACAGCCCGGCCACGCCCACCTCACCCATGACGGCGATGTCGATGTCGATGACCTTACGGCGCGACGGTTCGGGTGTCGGCACCGACGGCTGCCCGGATCCGTCGGGACAGGGCGTCCACACCCAGCACCAGGAGCAGCACCGTCGCGATCAGCGTCCCGAGCTTGCCGTAGTCGAAAAGCCGCAGCGACAGGTCGATCGCCTGTCCGAGGCCACCCGCCCCGACGACGCCGAGGACGGTGGCGGTGCGCACGTTGCACTCCAGCTGGTAGAGCAGCAGCGAGAACAACCCTGGCCGGGCGAGCGGCAGGACCGCGAGCAGCAGGACGGGGGCGCGGCCGGCACCCGACAGGCGCGCCGCCTCAACCGGCCGCTCGTCGACCGACTCCAACTGCTCGGACCAGAGCTTGGCGAGCAGCCCGGCACCGTGCACCGCGACGGCGAGCGTGCCGGCGAGCGGCCCGAGCCCGACGACGGCGACGAAGACCAGCGCGTAGACGAGTTCGGGCACCCCGCGCAGCAGGGCCGCGAACAGCCGGGCTCCGGAGCGGACCAACCGGGGAGCCCGGCTGTTGCCCGCGAGCAGCAGCGCAAGTGGCGCTGCGGCGAGGACCGACAGCAGCAGTCCCGCAACGGCGATCTGGAGCGTCTCCACGGCGGCGGTTGCCACCTCGCGCAGTACCTGAGGGTCCAGGTCGGGGCTCAGCACTCCGCGAAGCGCGGCGGCACCTCGGGCATCAAGTCCGCCCAGGTCCTGCAGGCCGACCCCGTTCAGTGCCCAGACAGCGACCAGGACCAGAGCGGCGGTGCCCCCCCAGCGGGACCCGGTGGTCACCTCAGTGCACCTTGCGGGCGTAGAGCTCGCCGATCTGGTCGGCCGACAGAGCCGGTCCGTCGTGCACGACCCGCCCTGCCCGCAGGGCGAGCACCCGGTCGAACCGGGCCGCCACGGCAGGGTCGTGGGTGGTGACGACCAGCGTCGGGTTTCCCGCGCTCTGGGAGTGCGCGAGCAGGGCGTCGACGGCCGCCGCGCCCAAGGCCGGGTCGAGTCCGGCAGTGGGCTCGTCGGCGAGCAGCAGGCCCGGACTGCCGAGCAGGGCCCGAAGCAACCCGACCCGCTGACGTTCCCCCCCGGAGAGCTCACCGACGCGCCGGCTCAGCAGGTGCGTGACGCCCTGCTGGTCGGCCAGCTCGGTCAGCCTGTCCTTCAGCGCCGGTGGCGTTCGGCCACGGGTGAGTGCCCACCAGCCGGACCCGCCGAACAGGTGGCTGCACCCCGAGACAGCGGCGGTCCGAGCGCGCATCCTCGTGACGAGATCCCCTCCCTGCAGAACGATCCCGGTGCTACG
Organism: Mycobacteriales bacterium; assembly: GCA_038256525.1. Classification (GTDB taxonomy): domain Bacteria; phylum Actinomycetota; class Actinomycetes; order Mycobacteriales; family SCTD01; genus SCTD01. The sequence goes on from JBBSKF010000109.1 coordinate 2,169, forward strand.
CCGGACCTGCCGCCGCTGGGTCGGATCGTACGGGTCGAGCGCGCCCACCCGTACGTCTCCCTGCACCCGCGGACCCGCACCGAGCAGGGCGTGCAGCAGTGTCGTCTTCCCGGCGCCGCTGCTGCCGAGCACGACCAGCTGCTCACCGGAGCCGAGCGTGACATTCACGTCGTCCACCGCCACGCTGTCCCGGTGCCGGACCACGAGACCGCGCACGTGCAGCGAGGTCACTTCAGCAGCCCCAGGCGGGCAGCCTCGCGCCGCACCTCGTCGTAGTCCTGCGGGGTCACGGGCACATAGGACTTCGCCCGCAGGAGGTCGAGCAGCTTCGGGTCGGTGATGTCAAGGAAGGCCTGCCGCACCCGGTCGAGCGGCTCGGGGCCGAGGGCCGTGCGCCCGACCCATGGGTAGCCCATGACCTCGCGGGTCTGCACCACGCGCAACGCGCCTGGGGGGACGACGTTCTGCGACTCGATCCGCTTCAGGACGCGGAGCTCGAGGCCCCCGGCGTCGGCCCGGCCACCGGCGACGGCCAAGGCCGTTGCGTCGTGACCGCCGGTGAAGCTGACCGACGACAGCGGCGGGCAGGATTCCAACGACGTCGAGGAGCAGGTCGCTCCGGCCGCCTCCATCATCAGCCGAGGGTAGAGCGAGCCCGAGGTCGAACTCGGATCGCCGAACGCCACCGACCCGCCGGCGGCGACCACGTCCTCGGGCCGCTGCGCGCCCGAGGCGGCCGGTACGACGATCGCCGACAGGTAGCGGGAGGTGCCGGTGTCCCGGTCGACCTCGGTCACCAGCGGAGTCAGCTCGACCTGCTTCTCGGCTTGGGCGTAGGTCAGGCCGCCCAGATAGGCGACATCGAGCTGGCCGGCGGCCAGCGCCGTGACGACACCGGCATAGCTCGGCGCGACGAAAAGCTCGATCTCGACGCCGAGCTGGCGGCCGAGCGCCTCTCCGAACGGCGCGTACGTGGCGCGTTGCTTGTCGGGGGCGATGTTGGGGATGAGGCCGACGCGCAAGGTCTCGGGGAGCGCGTCGGGGGTCGGCTCGTCGGTGACGGAGCTGCTGCCGCAGCCGACGAGGAGAAGGAGAAGGAACGGGACAAGAAGGCGTGAGCGCACGCGGGTCCTCGGGTTCGGCCCGGCCGGAGCCGGGTCAATGGCGCGCGCGGGGGCCCGCGCGCGGTGGAAGGGGGCGCACCCTCGACCAGGGTGCAGAGGCCGGATCCAGAGGACACAGCCACGATGAGGACTCAGAGACAGGTCACGTCGGGCTCCTCTCGGTCGGTCGCACGCTGGTCGGAGGGTAACGCGGGCGTAGCCTTGCGGCATGGCAGGTGTGCGGAGACTCGCCGCGGTGGGCGGATTCGCCCTGGCAACAGCTGTTCTCGAAGCGGCGGTGGTGACGCCGCGACGCCTGCAGATCCCCGACGTGCCGCTGTCCCTGAACGGTTGGCCGGCGTCCCTGGACGGCATGCGGGTCGCCGTCATCAGCGACCTGCACGCCGGCAGTCCCTGGGTCGGCCTGCACCGGGTGCGGACCATGGTCGATCGAGTTGTCGCGGCGAGGCCAGACCTGGTGCTGTTGCTCGGCGACTATCTCGCCGATGTCACCTTCGGTGCCCATCTCGAGCCGGAGCCGCTTGCGCGGGTGCTGGCCGGACTCACTGCCGCCGGCGCGCCGGTCGTCGCCATCCTCGGCAATCACGACTGGTACGCCGGTGGGCGTCGGGTCCGGCTGGCCTTGGAGAACGCTGGCCTTCCCGTTCTCGAGGAGTCGGCGATCTCGGTGCTGGGGAGCCGGCTGTGGATCGCGGGAGTCGGCGACCTCTGGGAACGCTCGCCATCGGTGCCGGCTGCGCTCACCGGAATCCCGGCTGGAGCCCCCGTACTGCTGCTGACGCACAATCCGGACGTGATCGCCGATGTGCCGGACACGGTCTCGCTCGTGTTGGCCGGCCACACCCACGGCGGCCAGGTGCGGGTGCTCGGCAGGGGGGTGCACAAGGTCAGTGAGCGCAGCGGTAACCGCTGGTCGCGAGGCTGGTATCCGCAGGAGCGCCTCTACATCGCCTCCGGAATCGGAAGCTCGATCGTGCCCCTTCGCACGGTCACCCCCGAGGTGCCGATCCTGGTGCTCAGCCCGGTATGAGACCGGTTGTCGTGTCGGTCGTGGCGGCGGTCATGCTGGCTGGGTGCTCGGCCGACAGAGCGCCGGCTGCCGGCTCTGGCGACCGCATCCAGGTGACGCTGGACGGCGTCGAGCTCGACGTGGAAGTCGCCGACGATGCGGCCGAGCGGGCCGTCGGGCTGATGAACCGCGACTCGGTCCCGCCAGGGACGGGCATGATCTTCCGCTACGACGAGGTCGTCGCGGCGCGCTTCTACATGTTCCAGGTGAGCGTGCCGCTCCGCGCCGTGTTCGTGCGCGACGGGCGGGTCGTCTCCTCCGTCGTCATGCCGCCCTGCCCGCTGGCCGATCCGCAGGCTTGCCCCACCTACGGGGCGGACGGTCCGTTCGACACGGTGGTCGAGACCGCGCCGGAGACGCTGCCGGACGTCGCGCCAGGGGATGTGCTCACCATCGAGTGACTGTCGGCGCCCCCTCCTCACCTGCACGTCTGGTAAACGCTGTTGCCATCTGGCGAGATGGCGTCCATCCTGACTGTGCACCGACGGGCATCCGCCTGTCGTACCGAAGGAGACACTCGTGACCGGCCGAGTAGGCACCGCGACCTGGCGCAGCCAGCGCCTGTGCGCCTTGGCCTGCTCGAAGCCGGAAACCGGCCTTCGGTATGAGCGCAGCAACGCCCACCTCCGCCTCGGCGGTCGCCAGCGAGTGCCTGGGTAGTCCTCCCGCAGAGGTCTCCCCGAGAGCCGCCCGCAGCGCCCACCAGGTGCAGCGAGGCGGCTCTTTCACGTCCCCAGTCTTTCCCGCACATCGAATCTCTTGGAGGTGGCCGCGATGAACGTCAAGTCCTGCACGAACCCCACTGTCGACCCGGCGGTCTTCTTCCCGGAGACGCCGGAGCAGCTCGCCACCGCTCAGGCGGCCTGCGCCGGCTGCCCGTTCACCGAGCAGTGCCTGGCCGAGGCCCTCGCCGTCGGTACGACCGACGGTGTCTGGGGCGGCGTCCTGCTCGAGCGTGGAGCCCTCGTCGCTGTGAAGCGGCGTCCGGGTCGTCCCCGCAAGGTCGCCGTCGCGGCCTGACCGTCCCCCGCGTGCCACCTGTGGTCGTACGCGGGGGCGGTCCCTCTCCACGTGGCGCAGCTGGACAGCGCACCTGGCTACGAACCAGGGGGCCGGAGGTTCGAATCCTCCCGTGGAGGCAGGGAGCATCATCGACATCGGAGACAGGAGGACGCCATGACGGCGACGCAGGTTGCACCGAAGCTGCTCAGCTGGGCCAGCGACATCGAGCAGGCCACCGTGGACCAGGCCGCCCTCACCGCCCGGCTGCCGTTCGTCGAGGGGCACGTCGCTCTCATGCCCGACGCGCATCGTGGCCTGGGGTCGACGGTCGGCTCGGTCGTGCCGACCCGTGGGGCGGTGATCCCGTCCTGCGTCGGGGTCGACATCGGCTGCGGCATGGTTGCGTCCGAGACGACGCTGACCGCGTCCGACCTGCCGGACAGCCTCGATGTGCTCATGCCCCTGGTCATGCGGCGGATCCCTTCCGGAGTCGGCAAGGGCCACGAGCATCCGGTGGCCGAAGGTCGGCTGGCGGCGCTCGGCCGCCCCCGCACCGAGCTGACCGGCAAGCAGGACCGCACGACCGCCGAGCAGTTCGGGACCCTCGGCAGCGGCAACCACTTCGTCGAGGTCTGCCTCGACGAGCGCGACGTCGTGTGGACGGTGCTTCACTCGGGCTCGCGCGGCATCGGCAACCAGCTTGCGCAGAAGGCGATCTCGGAGGCCAAGGGCCTGATGAAGGAGCGCTTCATCCACCTCGAGGACCCCGACCTCGCCTACCTCGTGCAGGGCGAGCCGTCCTTCGAGACCTACATCGGGGACATGCTGTGGGCTCAGCGGTACGCGATGGGGTCGCGCGCCGTGATGGCTGACCGGCTGCTGGCCAGCCTGTTCGAGGTTGTGGGGTCGGGCCGGCACCTGCGGACCATCAACTGCCACCACAACTTCACCCAGCTCGAGCACCACATGGGCAAGGACCTGTGGATCACCCGCAAGGGAGCGATCAAGGCCGGGCAGGGCGACGAGGGGGTGATTCCCGGTTCGATGGGCACCCGCTCCTACGTCGTGAGCGGTCTCGGTTCGACGGCGTCGTACACCTCGTGCTCGCACGGGGCGGGACGACGGATGTCGCGTACGGCGGCCCGCAAGCAGCTGACCGTCGACAGCCTGCGCGAGGCGATGGCCGGCCGCGCCTGGAACGCCGAGTCCGCGGACCAACTGCTCGACGAGCACCCGGCGTCGTACAAGGACATCGACCAGGTCATGGCCGACCAGACCGACCTGGTCGCGGTGCAGCACGCATTGCGTCAGGTGTTCAACTACAAGGGGGTGTGAGGCTCGGCCAGCGGACGGCGGCGGTCAACTCGGCCGCCGTCGTCCCCAGCACCTCGCACTTCTCGACCTCGACCGGCTCCTTCGACGCGAGCCGCCAGACGCGGACCCGGCGCTCCTGCGGGTCAGCGGTCAGGACCTCTCGGACACCGGCGCGGGCGTAGAAGAAGAACTTCTCGAACGTCTCGTCGTCTGCGGAGACGATCTCGACGACGAGCAGGGCACTCGCGACCCAGACTGCGGCGGGTGGACTCCGGAAGACACCGGCGTCCGGGATGCGGAAGTCGTCCTTCTCGCCAAGGTTGAACGGACCGCAGGGATGAAGGCCGGCCCGCGCCGCGTGGCCGCCCACGGCGATGAGCAGTGAGGCTTGGACCAGCCCGTGCCAGGCGTGCGCCATCGGCGCCACGTGCGCCACCCCCTCCCAGACCTCGTCGTAGGCGTCCAACCCCAGCTCGCGACGGCGCGACAGGAACGCCTCCAGCTCGGCGGGAGGCGGACCGAGGACGACGGTGCGCATGCCGACGACGGTACGCACCCGTCACCCTCCGGTCGAGATGTCCACAGCCCACTGTGCTGTGCTGGGCGCGTGACGACCGAGGAGCAGCTGACCCGGGTCCTGGCGGCATGGGCGGCCGGCTCGGTCGCCGTCGGCGCCGCCTGTTCGCTGTCGTCGCGCACCCGCGGCTTCGGCCGGCAGACCGCCGCGTGGGGCCTGATCGACGGCGCCATCGCCTACGCCGGAGTGCTCGGGCGCCGCCGCAAGGGACCGACCGACCCTACCCGCCTGCGCAGAGTGCTGCTGGTCAACGCCGGCCTTGACGTCGGCTACCTGGCGGTGGGGGCCAAGCTGCTGCAGGGCAGTCGCTTTCGCGGCGACGGTCTCGCTGTCGTGGTGCAGGGGGCGTTCCTGTTGGTGCTTGACACCGCAGTGGCTCACCGCCTGCGGTGAGCCGCTCTGACCGTGACCCGTGCTCGAGTGGCCCGACGGGACATACGAGCAGGTGGGGCACGTGACGGGGCGGGCAGGTGTACGACGCGGTGCTGCCGTTCCCGGTCCGGCTCGTAAGGTTCAGGACTGGCCCGACTCGGGGCTCATGACGTGCGCGCCGGTCCCGGCGACCATCCTGATCAGGCACCCGCACGCAGCAGAGCAGGCCGCACGAGGGATCGTCCGGAAGTCACGGGGGTGAGGCCGGGTCAGAGACCGTGTCGGAGGCGGCTCACGAAGCGTCCGGGTGCGGGACCGTACGCAGGTCGAGCCCGTCGATGCCGTCGAAGTCTCGGGGGTTGCAGGTGTAGAGCGGCAGGCCCCGCGACATCGCGGTGGCCGCGATGAGGGCGTCGAAGGCCCGCGCCTGGAGCTTGCGACCCTGGCTCCGAAGGTTGAGCGCGACCTCGCCGAAGGCGCGAGCGGCCTCCCGGTCGAACGGCAGGACATGCAGGTCCGCCTCGGCCTGCTGGAGCCGCCTCTGGCGGAGCAGCGCCTCCTCGGCATCTGACGCTACGAGCGGCCCCACCGTGAGTTCAGCGAGCGTGACCGCCGAGATGATGGACCGGTCGGGAAGCGAGCTCACGTCTCGTACCCGCGGAAGCAGGATGACGGTGCTCGTGTCGAGCACGCCGGAGGTCACAGCGACTGGTCGAACAGCTCGTCGATATCGCGTCGTAGTGCATCCGGGTCCATCGGCGGAAGGTGCTTCCAACGCTCGATGAGCTCCGCCGTCGACAGTTGCTGCTTCAGGGGCGTTAGCTCCGCAACGGGTGTCCCGTCACGAGTGATGACGATGCGCTCGCCCGCCGCCGCCCGGTCGACGATCTCGCCACCCTTGTTGCGCAGGTCTCGAATACTCACGTCGGTCATGACGTCACGGTATCACCGGTGATGCGGGCTGCGTACGAGCGCGACCTCGCGGACAGCGATGCCCCGGCCGGAGAACAGATTCAGCGTCGACCGGTCCCGCACCAGCCAGCCGTCCCTCCACACCGCCGTCGCTGTCCACAGTGCCCGCGACGGTAGTGGGCAGACGGCGCATGACGTGGCTACGTGGTGACATGCACCGTCGAGAGGAGCAGCATGACGGCCATGACGGTGATCGCGGTGGAGGACGACTTCCTTGTCGAGCATCTCGACGCGTTGCCCGATGACGGCAACCGCTACGAGTTGGTCGAGGGGCTGCTGCTCGTGAGCCCGTCGGGGACGGAGCGGCACCAACGCGCGTTGGGCGAGCTCGCCGCGCTGCTGAGGGCGGCTGCCCCGGCCGGCCTGCGGGTCTACGTTGCGCCGCTCGACGTGCGGTTGTCCGAGCGGGTGCAGGTACAGCCCGACATCCTGGTCGCCGAGGACGGCCCGCCACGCGATCGGCTCGACCGGCTTCCGCTGCTGTGCGTCGAGTTGCTCAGCCCGGGCACCCGGCGTCACGACCTGGCGGTCAAGCGAGGGGCGTACGAGCGGGCCGGCATCGCGTCGTACTGGATCGTCGACCCGCTGGTGCCGTCACTGGTGGCCCTGGAGCTGCGGGACGGGGCATACGTCGAGGTGGCGCGCGTCGAGGGCGCGCAGGAGTGGGCGGCAACCGCGCCGTACGTCGTGACGGTGGTGCCGGGAGACCTGCTGCGCTGACGGGCTTGTCCGCGCCCCCGGTTAGCCTCGCCGTCCAGTGACCGGACGAGCCCGTCGTCCGGCCGGAGGGGAGCGGTGTGCAGGAGAACGGACTCGAGGCGGCTCTGGCCACCACCCAGGAGCGGGTCGAGGCCGCGCTGCGCTCGGCCGCAGTCGTCGCCCGCGAGCTGAAGAAGGCCCGCACGAGCGCGATCGGCGGGCAGGTCCGTGATCTGCGCAAGGCGCTCGATGCCGCTGTCGTTGCCAGCGAGGAGCTCTCTGGCGTGGCTTACGAAGCTCGAGCGTCATATGAACTGGATGAGAACGCCTACCTCGCCTCAGGCGAGTTCACCGCGGAGCTGCTGGCCGAGGCCGAGGCGCAAGGCGTGGCGATGTTCGCCGAGGACGACCGCCTGCTCTGCTACCCCTCGCTACTGCGGGTGCTGCCTGGTGACGCCGCGATCGAGATCGACCGCAGGCGGGAGCGGCGGCTGCGCCCGTCGGTCGTGGTGGCGGCGCTTGCGGGCGCCCAGAGCCGCCCGCCGCGCTCCAAGGCCGAGCCGTTTCTGGAGAGCCTGGCCGGGGCCTACGCCCTGCTCGCCGAGCCGCAGGACAAGCCCGACCCGGTGCTGCGACTCGACGCGGTGTGGTCGGTGCTGACGCTGCTGCCGGGCCAGGCCCGCGAGTACAGCCGGCCGGAGTTCGCCCGGGACCTCTACCTGCTCGACCAGAGCGGCATCAGGCGTACGAAGGACGGACGGGCCCTGCGCTGGCACGCCAGCAGCGGGACCCGCGGTGCCGGGGTGCTGACGACAGTGGCGAGAACTGGTCAACAGCAGCGCTACTGGGGGGTGTCGTTCAGTTCGTCCTCGTAGGGTGCAAGCGCAAGATCTTCGCGGAGTTCACAGGGCAGGCACCCTGTGAACTCCCCGAAGATGTTGGCGGGGGGGCGGGGCGGGGCGGCGGGAGGGCCGGCGCCACGGCGCAGGGTGTCGAGCGTGGGGTGATCAGCTAGGTTCGGCGGCGATCGCGACGGGAGGTGAGGCACCGTGCTGCAGCAGCCGGCGGTTCTCGGCGGCGGAAGCCTGTCCGTGCCCGACTACGCGGCGTTCCTGGCAGAGCACTACCTGGCCGACTACCTGCCGGCCGGCGGGGCGGCGGTGAAGCTGGCCGTCGTCGGCAGCGCGGAGACGGCCGGCCGGCTCGATCGCGCGCTAGGCGCTGCCGCCGACGCCGCGGACTGCCTGTTCGTCGCGGTCTCTGCAGCTGACGTGCGCCTGCACCAGATCGAGCAGCTGCTGTTCGCGGTCTCCCGTCAGGTCGACTGGGATGGCTTGGCCGCGTCGGTGGTCCGCACTGCATACGACGCGGTGGCCTTCCCGGCGTCGGGCGGGCTGACCGTCGCGGAGGTCGCCCGCGAGCACGACGTGGACGTCCGCGAGCTCTATCGCAGTGTCCGGCGACAGCTCGAGCAGGCACTGCTCGGCGATCACTCGCTGGCTCACGAGCTGCGGCGGGCATTGCTGCGGCTGGCGCAGGTGCAGCTCGGCGGGACCGATGTCGACCGCGCCGAGCACGAGGCGGTGCTCGGCTGGTTGCGAGGGGACAAGGTCAGGCTGGCGGCGCTACGACCGGCCTTGATCTACGCCCGGATCGGCAGGCACAACGCCCGCTCGTTGCTGACTTCGCTCGCCCGGCTGCACCTGGCTGCCGGGCACGGCGGGCTGGTGCTGCACCTGGACTGCACCCGGCTGGCCGAGAGCCGCCGGCCACCGGTGGAGCAGCGCACCGGCATCTACTACTCCAAGGCCGCCGTCCTCGACGCCTTTGAGGTGTTGCGTCAGCTGATCGATGCCACCGACGAGCTGCGCGGCGTCTTGGCCGTCGCGGTGGTGCCACCCGAGCTGGTGACCGACGAGTCGCGCGGGTTGCCTGCCTACGCCGCCCTGCAGCTTCGTGTCGCCGACGAGGTCCGCGACCGGCGTCGGGCCAACCCGTTCGCCGCGCTGGTTCGCCTCGAGGTGCGGTTGGAGGCGGTGACATGACGGCGATGACGCCGGAGCAGGTGGCTCGCCGTCGGGCGGTCGAGGCGCTTCGCTCGGGAGTGCCGAGCTGGGACGCCGTGGCTGCGCTCGGATCCGGCCAACCCGAAGCCGAGGACCGCTACGGCTCGCTCCTGGACGCGGCGGAGCGTGGCCAGGGCCGGGGCCTGCTGCTCGGCGCCGACTTCGGGGCCGGCAAGAGCCACCTGCTGCTGCACCTGGCCCACCTCGCGCTCGAACGCGGCTTCGCCGTGAGCACCGTCGTGATCAGCAAGGAGACCCCGCTGCACGACCCCGCGAAGGTCTACCGAGCGGCCATCGAGACGATGCTCGGACCGGGCCGTACACCGGGCCTGATCGCGGACGCCGCCGCAGCGCTCGACCCTGACTCTGCTGCTTACACCGAGCTCACCCGGTGGCTTCATGCACCGTCCAGCCAGGTGGACGAACGGTTCTCGGCAACCCTGTTCCTGCACGAGAAGCTGCGCGGTGGCGACGTGCCCGACGGTGACGAGATCGTCGACGCCGTGGTGCGCTTCTGGTCCGGCGACCCGATCCGAGTGCCCGACCTGCGCCGCGCCTTGAAGGCGGTCGGTGCTGCGGGCCTCTACTCCTTTGCCACGGTCTCCGCCAGGGATCTGGCCCGCCAGCGGCTGCGCTTCACCGCCCGCTTGCTTCGCGCAGCGGGACATGCCGGTTGGGTCATCTTGTTCGACGAAGTCGAGTTGATCGGCCGCTACTCGCTGCTGCAGCGGGGTCGGTCCTACGCCGAGCTGGCTCGCTGGACGGGCGGCGATCCGGACGACCCGTCGCTGCCGGTGGTGTCGGTGCTGGCGATGACCGACGACTTCGAGGCCTTCGTCCTGAACGACCGGGACGACCGCAACAAGGTGCCTGCCAGGTTGCGCGACAAGCAGACGGCGGAGTGGGCCGAGACGGCCGGCCTGGCCGAGAAGGGCATCCGCGCGATCCAACGTGACCTGCTGCGGCTGGAGACGCCCGACCGGTCCGAGCTCGACCATGCGTACACGGTCCTGAAGGCGCTGCACGGCGACGCCTACGACTGGGCTCCGCCGGACGTGCCAGGGTTGGAGCGGCTGGGCAACACCCGCATGCGGCAGTACGTTCGCGCCTGGATCAACGCCTGGGACCTCGTGCGGCTCGATCCCGACTACGCACCGGACACGGAGGTCGTGGAGCTCGCCTCCTCCTACGACGAGGACGAGGCGCTCGAGGCGGACCCGGCCGGCTGACCTCCGGCAGCTTGCACTCGCCACCTTCGAGTGCTAACAAGGACGTAGCACTCGAAGGTGTTGAGTGCCAGATCCGGCAGGTGAGACCGGCAGTCCGGTCGTCCGTCGCGGGCACCGAAGGATCACACGTCCCAACTGGGAGGACCCCACATATGTCAAAGATCATCGCCTTCGACGAGGAGGCACGACGCGGTCTCGAGCGCGGCATGAACCAGCTCGCCGATGCCGTCAAGGTCACCCTCGGCCCGAAGGGCCGCAATGTCGTCCTGGAGAAGAAGTGGGGCGCCCCCACGATCACCAACGACGGCGTCTCGATCGCCAAGGAGATCGAGCTCGAGGACCCCTACGAGAAGATCGGCGCCGAGCTCGTCAAGGAGGTCGCCAAGAAGACCGACGACGTCGCGGGTGACGGCACCACCACCGCCACCGTCCTGGCCCAGGCGCTCGTGCGCGAGGGTCTGCGCAACGTCGCCGCCGGCGCCAACCCGATGGGCCTGAAGAAGGGCATCGAGGCCGCCGTCGAGAGCGTCGTCGAGGCCATCGGCAAGGCTGCCAAGGACGTCGAGACCAAGGAGCAGATCGCCTCCACCGCCTCGATCTCCGCCGCCGACCCGACCGTCGGGAACATCATCGCCGAGGCGATGGACAAGGTCGGCAAGGAAGGCGTCATCACCGTCGAGGAGAGCAACACCTTCGGCCTGGAGCTCGAGCTCACCGAGGGCATGCGTTTCGACAAGGGCTACATCAGCCCCTACTTCGTGACCGACCCCGAGCGCATGGAGACCGTCCTCGACGATCCCTACCTGCTCGTGGTCAACTCCAAGATCGGCTCGGTCAAGGACCTGCTCCCGCTGCTCGAGAAGGTCATGCAGTCCACCAAGCCGCTCGCGATCATCGCCGAGGACGTCGAGGGCGAGGCGCTCGCGACCCTGGTCGTCAACAAGATCCGCGGGACCTTCAAGTCCGCCGCCGTCAAGGCGCCGGGCTTCGGTGACCGCCGCAAGGCCATGCTGCAGGACATCGCGATCCTGACCGGTGGCCAGGTCATCTCCGAGGAGGTCGG
>JBBSKF010000110.1:0-13513 GCA_038256525.1 Mycobacteriales bacterium
AGGCGGGAGCCGATCTGCGAGCCGGCGAGGTTCGCCGCCGCCATCGCCGCTCCGAGCGCCCACAGGACGTGCCCGCCGTACGCGAAGATCGCCAGCGCGGCGAGGTTGGTGCCGGTGTTCACCACCTTGGCCGTGGCGCTCGCGTGCAGGAACGACAGCCCGACGACGCCGACCAGCAGGAAGACCAGGAAGCTGCCTGTGCCGGGGCCGAGAAAGCCGTCGTAGAAGCCGATCAGCGCCCCACCACCCACGGCCACCCCGCGCTGCACCCGGGGTCGGAGCCGGAGCAGCTCGATCTCGCCCAGAGCCGGGCGGCGCAGCGTGTAGGCCAGCACCGCGACCAGTGCGACGAGCACGACCGGTTTCAGTACGTCGCTGCCGACAACGGTGGCGACCAGGGCTCCCGCCCCTGAGCCGACGAACGCCGACCCGGCCATCCAGACCGCCGTGCGCCGGTCGACCGCGACCCGCCGCGAGTAGGTGACTGCGGCCGACGCCGTGCCGACCACCGAGGCCAGCTTGTTGGTCCCGAGCAGCGCGACGACCGGGGCCTGCGGAAGGACCACGAGCAGGGCAGGCAGCTGCACCAGGCCGCCGCCCCCGACCACCGCATCCAGAGCGCCCGCCACCAGGGCGAACAGGCACAGCACGAGGACCTCCTGCGCTCCGACCTCCACGGGGCCCATGCCGATCGGCCGGCTCAGTCGACGGGAGCGACGTCGTCCAGGTGCTCGCCGCGGGAGCGGGGCTCGCCGACGTGGTCCAGGGCGTGCGGGTCCTCGGCCAGCCGCCGGCGACTGCGCAGCACCTCCGCCTCGGCCTGCTCGCGGCCCACCCACGCGGCGCCCTCGACGCTCTTGCCGGGCTCGAGGTCCTTATAGACCTCGAAGAAGTGCTGGATCTCGAGTCGGTCGAACTCGGGCACGTCCTCGATGTCGTTCAGGTGCGCCTGGCGAGGGTCGCCCGCGACGACGCACAGCACCTTCTCGTCCGGCCCGGCCTCGTCGCTCATCCGGAACATCCCCAGCGCCCGCACCCGGATCAGGCACCCCGGGAAGGTCGGCTCATCGAGCAGCACCAGGGCGTCCAGCGGGTCGCCGTCGCCGCCGAGGGTGCGCTCCACGAAGCCGTAGTCGGCCGGATAGCTCGTGGAGGTGAACAGGCGCCGGTCGAGGCGGATGCGGCCGGTGTGGTGGTCCATCTCGTACTTGTTGCGCTGTCCCTTGGGGATCTCGATGGTGACGTCGAACTCCACGGCGGGCCTCTTCTGCGTTGCTGGTCCTCAGGGTGCTGGTGGCACCTAGTCTCGCGTACGGCGGGTGAGCGGACGCGGAGGGCTGAGGTGAGGGCAGGCAGGTCGAAGCGCGGCGTCGTTCTCGCCGTCGCCACCGTCGTGACGCTGGGCAGCGGGGTCACTGCCGCGGTGACGCTGGATGACGGGCCGCCGGCGGTCGGACCGGTCCCCGCCGCCTCACCTCCCGGACCTCCGGTGCGCTCAGCCCTGCTGCCGGCGCCCGCAGCGACCACGCTGACGCCGACCGCCGCCGGCCTCGAGTCCGCCGTGGGTGCGGTGCTGGCCGACCCTTCCCTGGCCGGCCGGCTGGCGGTGTCGATCGTCGATGCCGCGACCGGCGAGCCACTGCTCGAGCGGGCGGCGAGTACGCCCGTTCTGCCCGCCTCGACCGCCAAGATCGCCACTGCCGTGGCGGTGCTCACCGCCCTGCCGGCCGAGCAGCGCCTGACGACGCAGGTGGTCGCCGGCGCCGTCCCGGGCGAGGTGGTCCTCGTGGGTGGCGGCGACCCGACCCTGGCCGGGGCAGCCACCGAGCCGGAGTCGCCCGAGCCGGCCCGGCTGCCGGATCTTGCGGCCCAGGTGCGCTCGGCCCTGGGCGCGACGGTCGTGACGCGGGTGCTGGTCGACGAGTCGTTGTACTCCGGCGAGCGGATCGGTCCCGGTTGGAAGCCCGGCTATCTCACCGAGGGCTCGGTCGCCGCGGTCGGGCCGCTGATGGTCGACGGCGGGCGGGTGTCACCGGGTAAGCCGCGCCGACACGGCGATCCTGCTCTCGCCGCCGGCAAGGACCTCGCGGTGCTGGTGTCCCCGGGTGTCACCGTGCCGGTGGAGCGCGGCGTCGCAGCGCCCGGCGCCGCCCGGCTCGGCGCGGTGACCAGCCCGCCCGTGCCGCAACTGGTCGAGCGGATGCTCAGCCGCAGCGACAACAACCTTGCCGAGGCGCTGGCCCGGCAGGTGGCTCTGTCCCGGGGTCAGCCGGCGTCGTTCGCGGGCGCGGCCGCCGCGCTCGCGCAGGTGCTTGCCGAAACCGGTGTCGAGGGGGTGAGCCTGGCCGACGGCAGCGGCCTGTCACGGCTCAACCGCATCGAGCCGGCCGCCCTCACCCGGCTGCTGGCCCGGGCGGCCTCCGGCACGGAGCCACGGCTCGCGCCGCTGCTCAGCGGCCTGCCGGTCGGCGGTTTCGACGGCACGCTGGCCGACCGCTTCCGGGTCGGGACCGGCGCCGCCCCGGCGGCCGGTGTCGTGCGGGCCAAGACCGGGACGCTGGAGGGGGTCATCGCGCTCGCCGGCGTGGTCAGGACCACCGACGGCCGCCTGCTCGCCTTCGACCTGACGGCCGACGGGGTGCCGGCCGGTGCGCTCGGTGGCGCCGAGAAGGCGCTCGACCGGCTCGCCGGTTCGCTGGCGGCCTGCGGCTGCCGCTGACGGCAGAGCGGCCCGGGCAGCTCCGCCTCGTCGGGCGTAACCTTGCCCGGGTGCCTGGATCCCAGAAGCGAAGCGCCATCGACTACGACCTGGCGGTCACCACGGCGAGCCGCCTCGCGCCCGCACCGCCTCAGGTCTCCTGGGACGAAGCCGGGAAGATCGTCGAGGAGCTGCGCGGCCTCGCCGTGCAGGCGGAGGAGCACGTCCGGGCGGTCACCGGGTTGGTGCCCCCCGGCGACATCCTCGAGGCGACCGTCGTGGACCGGCCGGGCTGGGCCGCCGCCAACGTCGAGGGCTTCCAGGTGGTGCTCGAGCCGCTGACCGACAAGCTCGCCGCCAAGGCCCCCAATGCGCTGGCCGCCGGGGTCACCGCGAAGGTCGCGGGTGTCCAGATGGGCTCGTTGCTCGCCTGGCTGTCGAACAAGGTCCTCGGGCAGTACGAAGCCTTCCGCCCCGAGGGCGAGTCCGGCCGGCTGATCCTCGTCGCCCCGAACATCGTCGAGACCGAGCGCCGCCTCGGGGTGGACCCGCACGACTTCCGGCTGTGGGTGGCCCTGCACGAGGTCACCCATCGCACCCAGTTCACCGCGGTGCCCTGGATGCACGATCACGTCCGGTCGGAGATCTCCACCCTGCTGGACTCGGCCTCCATCGACGACCCGGCCCAGCTGATCGAGCGGCTCAAGGCCGTCGCCACCGGGCTGCCGCGGGGGGGCTCGGTTCTCGAGCTGCTGCAGACACCGGAGCAGAAGATCGTGCTGGACCGGGTCACGGCGTTCATGAGCCTGCTCGAAGGGCACGCCGAGCACGTCATGGACGGCGTCGGACCCGCGGTGGTGCCGACCGTGAAGCACATCCGGACGAAGTTCGACGAGCGCCG
Source organism: Mycobacteriales bacterium (assembly GCA_038256525.1). Lineage (GTDB taxonomy): Bacteria > Actinomycetota > Actinomycetes > Mycobacteriales > SCTD01 > SCTD01. Next base: position 3,600 of record JBBSKF010000110.1, read on the forward strand.
CAAGGAGCACGGCGGGCTGCTCGACAAGATCCTGCGCCGCGCGCTCGGCCTCGACCTCAAGGCCCTGCAGTACGCCGAGGGCAAGGTCTTCGTTGACACGTGCGTGCGGGAGATCGGCATGACCGGCTTCAACCGGGTCTGGGAGTCGCCGGCCACGCTGCCGACCCGCGAGGAGATCCGGGCTCCGCTGGAGTGGGTCCGCCGGATCCATGGGCCCAAGGCCATCCCCGCCTGAGCTCGCCCCGTGCCACCCCCCCTTGCGCACCCCCCTGCGCACCCCCTTGCGCCGACCCTGCGCCGATCATGAAGTTGTTGCACGGCTCCCACGCTCGGCCGGCGGGCAGGAACTGCATGATCGGCGACGGGTGGGGGGTGGGAGGGTGACCGGTCCCCCTGCGGCGACAGCGGCGGTACGGGTGGCTGTCCGGCGCTGCCTGTCCGACCTGCCGTCGGACGCGCCGGTGGCCGTCGCCGTGAGCGGTGGGGCCGATTCCCTGGCGCTCGCCGCGGCACTGGCACATCTGCGGCCTGGGGCCGCGGCGCTGGTCGTCGACCACGCACTGCAGGCCGGCTCGGCGCAGGTGGCGGCCCGCGCCGCCGAGCAGTGCCGGGCGCTCGGCCTCACCGCCCAGGTGCTGCCGACTGCGACCTCAGCAAGATCTTCGCGGAGTTCACAGGTCGCCGACCCTGTGAACTCCGCGAAGATCTTGGCGGGGGAGGGAGGGGGCGCAGGCGTGGGCGGCGGCGCGGCCCCGGGGGGCGTGGGCGACGGCGCGGGCCCGGGTGGCGGGGGCCCGGAGGCCGCGGCCCGGGCCGTCCGCTACGCAGCCCTCGACACGGCCGCCGAACGGGACGGGCTCGTCGCCGTCCTGCTCGGCCACACCCTGGACGACCAGGCCGAGACCGTCCTTCTCGGACTGGCCCGGGGCAGCGGCGCGCGCTCGCTGGCCGGCATGGCCGCGGTCCGTGGTCGCTACCGCCGCCCACTGCTCGCCACCCCGCGCGCCACCGTACGGCTGGCCTGTCGGCAGGCCGGCCTCACCGCCTGGGAGGACCCGCACAACGCCGACCCGGCGTACGCCCGGGTCCGGGTCCGCGCGCTCCTGCTCCCGGCTCTCGAGCAGCAGCTCGGTCCGGGGATCGCCGGCAACCTCGCCCGCACCGCGGGGCGGCTGCGGGAGGACGCCGATGCGCTGGACGCGATGACCCCGCTGACCGACGACGTCGCGCAGCTGGCTGCCCTGCCGGCGGCCCTGTGCTCCCGGGCCCTCAAGCGGTGGGCGGAGCTGCAGTGCGGGACGTCGGTCAGCGCTGCGCAGGTGGACGCGCTCCGGGCGCTGGTCCAGAACTGGCACGGTCAGGGGCCGGTCGCGCTGCCGGGTGGCGTCCTGGTCCGGCGCGAGGCCGGGCGGCTAGCCTGCCCCGGGTGACCGCCGATGTACCGGAGGAGATCGAGCGAGTCCTGATCTCCGAGCGGGAGATCGCCTCGAAGGTCGCGGAGCTGGCGGCGCGGGTGGACGTCGACTACGCCGGTCGCGAGATCCTGCTGGTGGGCGTGCTCAAGGGCGCGGTGATGTTCATGGCCGACTTCTCGCGGGCCCTTCGTACGCCCGTGTCGATGGAGTTCATGGCGGTCACGTCCTACGGCTCCTCCACGAGCAGCAGCGGGGTCGTACGAATCCTCAAGGACCTCGATCGCGAGATCGCCGACAAGCACGTGCTCGTCGTCGAGGACGTCATCGACTCCGGCCTGACCCTGTCGTGGCTGCTGCGCAACATGCGTTCGCGGGGACCGGCCTCGGTCGAGGTGGTCGCGCTCCTGCGCAAGCCCGAAGCGGCCAAGGTCAACGTCCATGTCCGCTATGTCGGTTTCGACATCGCCTCGGACTTCGTCGTCGGCTACGGGCTCGACTACGCCGAGCGCTACCGGGACCTGCCGTTCGTCGGATTGCTGCGCCCGGAGGTGTACGAAGCCTGAGCAGGGTTCACAATGGTCGAGGAACACCGGCGTCCGCCAGTCCGTTGGGATCAGGGACAAGGGGCGACTGTCCCGGTGTACCGTCGTGGACTGTCTTCTCTACAGGAGGGACGGGGCTGCTCGCCCCGCGCCGATGAACCTCAAGCGCTTCTCCCGCGGGCCATTTCTCTACGTCACCATTGGCTTGCTGCTGCTGTTGATCCTGTCCGGCAGCCTGCGTGGCAAGGACGACTTCAAGGAGGTCGACACCGCCGCCGTGCTTGCCGCCATCGCCGCGGGCGATGTGGTGAGCTCGGAGAAGAAGCCCGTCGAAGTGCTCGACAAGGAGCAGGAGGTCCGGCTCGAGCTCGAGGATGGAACGAAGATCGAAGGGGCCTCGAAGGTCAAGGCGTCCTTCCTGTTCGACCAGGGCCGCCAGTTCACCGACGCGCTGGCCGAGGCCGACGTCCGCTACGACGTCAAGGTCAACAACCAGGGCCTGCTCGTCTCGATCCTGATCAGCTTCCTGCCGATCCTGCTCATCCTGGGCCTGCTGTTCTACTTCATGACCCAGATGCAGGGCGGCGGCAACCGGGTCATGCAGTTCGGCAAGAGCAAGGCGAAGCTGGTCAGCAAGGACACCCCGAAGACCACGTTCGCTGACGTCGCGGGCGCCGATGAGGCGCTCGAGGAGCTCAAGGAGATCAAGGAGTTCCTGCAGGAGCCGGCCAAGTTCCAGGCCGTCGGCGCCAAGATCCCCAAGGGCGTCCTGCTGTACGGTCCGCCCGGCACCGGCAAGACGCTGCTCGCCCGCGCGGTCGCCGGCGAGGCCGGTGTGCCGTTCTACTCGATCTCCGGCTCGGACTTCGTCGAGATGTTCGTGGGTGTCGGTGCGAGTCGGGTGCGCGACCTGTTCGAGCAGGCCAAGGCCAACGCCCCGGCGATCATCTTCATCGACGAGATCGACGCTGTCGGTCGGCACCGCGGCGCCGGGATGGGTGGGGGTCACGACGAGCGTGAGCAGACGCTCAACCAGATGCTGGTCGAGATGGACGGCTTCGACGTCAAGGGTGGGGTCATCCTCATCGCGGCGACCAACCGGCCCGACATCCTCGACCCGGCGCTGCTGCGCCCGGGCCGCTTCGACCGGCAGATCGCAGTGGACCGCCCCGACATGCTCGGCCGCAAGAAGATCCTCGAGGTGCACGCCAAGGGCAAGCCGATGGCCGAGGAGCTCGACCTCGAGGTCATCGCCCGCCGTACGCCCGGGTTCACCGGCGCTGATCTGGCCAACGTCCTCAATGAGGCGGCGCTGCTCACCGCCCGTACCGACCTCAAGCAGCTCACGATGGGCACGCTCGAGGAGTCGATCGACCGGGTCATGGCCGGTCCGCAGCGCCGGACCCGGTTGATGAGCGACAAGGAGAAGAAGGTCACGGCCTACCACGAGGCCGGCCACGCCCTGGTCGCCCACGCGCTGCCCAACACCGACCCCGTTCACAAGATCACCATCTTGCCGCGCGGCCGGGCGCTGGGTTACACGATGGTGCTGCCCCTCGAGGACAAGTACTCCCAGAGCCGGGCCGAGCTGCTCGACATGCTCGCCTACGCCATGGGCGGCCGGGCCGCCGAGGAGCTGGTCTTCCACGACCCGACCACCGGTGCGAGCAACGACATCGAGAAGGCGACCGCGACCGCCCGCGCGATGGTCACGCAGTACGGCATGAGCGAGCGGCTCGGAGCGGTCAAGTTCGGCCAGGAGTCCGGTGAGGTCTTCATGGGCCGCGACATGGGCCATGGCCGCGACTACTCCGAGGAGGTCGCCGCGCAGGTCGACGCCGAGGTGCGCGCCCTGGTGGAGAACGCCCATCACGAGGCGTGGGAGATCCTCGTCGAGCACCGTGACGTGCTCGACGACATGGTGCTCAAGCTGCTCGACAAGGAGACCCTGGGCAAGGAGGAGGTCGCCGCCATCTTCGCGGCGGTCGACAAGCGGCCGCTGCGGGCGCACCCGACCGGCAACGGCCGTCGCCCGCTGTCCAGCAAGCCGCCGGTCCTCACCCCGGCCGAGCTCGCGCTGATGGGCCCCGCAGACGTCGAGGACCTCGAGGACCTCGCCCGCGGACGCAAGCGCCTGAGCCGGATCAAGCCGCCCGCCCGTCGGCGGACGCCGACCGACAACGGGACGTCCGACGCGGACAGCGGCAGCAGCGGCGCTCCTGTCGACGCGGTCACCGAGGACACCGACACGCCGGCAGCCCAGCCGGACGCTGCGTCGGCCCGGGACGGCGCGAGTCTGAACATGACGGCTGAGCCGGAAGCGGCCGGCCCCGCCCCGACCAGCGAGACTCCGACGGCGCGGGCGGCCAAGACGCCGCGGCGCCGGCGGCGGGCGACCGGCACCGACCCGGCGTCCTGAGCGGGGTCGTGGCTCGACCCTTCGATGCGGCCCGGGTGGAGGCCGCCGTCCGCGAACTGCTCGACGCTGTCGGCGAGGACGTCGAGCGCGACGGCTTGAAGCAGACCCCGGCCCGTGTGGCCCGGATGTACGCCGAGGTCTTCTCCGGCCTGCACGCCGAGCCCGACGACCTGCTCGTCCCGATCTTCGATGAGCACCACGATGAGCTGATCATCGTCAAGGACATCCCGCTCGCCAGCTTCTGCGAGCACCACCTCGTGCCCTGGACCGGGACGGCAGCGGTCGGCTACCTGCCCGGCGTCGACGGCCGCATCACCGGCCTGTCCAAGCTCGCCCGTCTCGTCGACCTCTACGCGAAGCGGCCGTCGGTGCAGGAGCGGCTGACCACCCAGGTCGCCGATGCCCTCGTGGAGCGGCTGGCGCCACGCGGGGTCATCGTCGTCGTCGAAGCCGAGCACATGTGCATGACGGTGCGCGGCGTGCACAAGCCCGGCGCCCGCACCGTCACGTCCGCCGTGCGCGGCTATCTCAAGAGCTCGGCGGTCACCCGGGCCGAGGCGATGAGCCTCATCCTCGGTCGGTGAGGCGCGAGCAGGTGCTCGGGTTCCCCGTCCTCGGCCGCACCCGGGTGATGGGGGTCGTCAACGTGACGCCCGACTCGTTCAGCGACGGCGGGCGGCATGCGGACGCGGCCGGGGCCGTGCGCCACGGCCGCCGCCTGTTGGACGAGGGCGCCGACCTGCTGGATGTCGGCGGGGAGTCCACACGTCCCGGCGCCGTGCGGGTGCCGGAGCAGGAGGAGCGGCGCCGAGTCCTTCCGGTCGTCGAGGCACTCGCGGCCCGCGGCGCGGTCGTGTCCGTCGACACCACCCGAGCCGGTGTCGCGATGGCCGCCGTGGAGGCGGGCGCGCAGCTCGTCAACGACGTGTCGGGCGGGCTCGCCGACCCGGACATGCTGTCGGTCGTCGCGGCCGCGCGGGTCGCCTACATCGCGATGCACTGGCGCGGGCCGAGCATCGACATGCAGAGCAGGGCGGCGTACGACGATGTCGTCTCCGAGGTGGGCGCCGAGCTGCTTTCGCGCCGTGCCGCGGCGGTGGCCGAGGGTGTCGACCCGCAGCGGCTGCTGTTCGACCCCGGCCTGGGCTTCGGCAAGGACGCCGGGCACAACTGGGCCCTGCTGAGCCGGCTGCCTGCGCTGACCGGGCTGGGTCAGCCGCTGCTGCTGGGGGCGTCCCGCAAGGCCTTCCTCGGTGAGTTGCTCGCCGCGCCGGACGGCGGACGTCGCCCGACCGACGGGCGGGATGCGGCCAGCGCGGCGGTGACGGTGCTGGCCGCGCAGGCGGGCGCGTGGGCCGTCCGGGTGCACGACGTGCGGGGCAGTGCTGATGCCGTACGCGTCGTCGCGGCCGTTGCGACGGCCGGCCCATGAGCACCGCAGACACCAGCGACGTGACCGCCGCCAACGCCGCGCTCTACGAGGCGTTCGAGACCGCCGACGTCGACCGGATGAGCCGGGTGTGGGACGACGTCGATCCGGACGCCGTCGTCTGCGTGCACCCGGGCTGGCCGATGCTGCGTGGTCGCGACACGGTGCTGCGGTCGTGGTCGGCGGTGATGGCGGGCACCGACTACATCCAGTTCTTCCTGACCGATGTGCAGATTCGCGTCCTCGGCGACACGGCGATCGTCACCTGCCAGGAGAACGTGTTGACCGAGGTCAGCGAGCAGGGCGACGGCAACGCGGCCGTCATCGCCACCAACGTGCTGGTCCGACGGCCGGGGGGGTGGCGGGTGCAGGTGCATCACGGCTCGCCGGTGCTGGGACGGCTGGTCGATGAGTAGCGACCGGATCGAGCTCTCCGGGTTGCGCGTGCGGGGACACCACGGCGTGCTGTCGGCCGAGCGCCGGGACGGGCAGGACTTCGTGGTCGACGTCTCGCTCGCTGTCGACCTGCGGTCGGCCGAGGCGTCGGACGACCTGGCCGCGACCGTCGACTACGGGGCGCTGGCCGAACGGCTGGCCGCGGTGGTCGGCGGCGAGCCGGTCGACCTGCTGGAGACGCTCGCCGGCCGGCTGGCCGAGGTGTGTCTGGAGTCGCCACTCGTACGAAGCGCGCAGGTCACCGTGCACAAGCCGCAGGCCCCGATCCCCGTGCCCTTCGCGGACGTCTCGGTGACGGTGGTGCGCCCGTGACCGCAGTGCTGTCGGTGGGGAGCAACCTGGGTGACCGGCTCGCCTGGCTGCGTCTGGCCGTCAGGGTCCTGGAGCCGCACACCGTCTCCCCGGTCTACGAGACGGCCCCGGTCGGTGGGGTGGCGCAGGAGCCGTTCCTCAACGCGGTCCTGCTGTGCGCACTCACCGCCGAAGCGGCGTGGGAGCGCGCCCAGGACGCCGAGCGGCACGCAGGCCGGGCGCGGGAGGTGCGGTGGGGGTCGCGCACGCTGGACGTCGATGTCGTGGTTGCGCCGCCGCCCGTACCCGCTGGACTCCTGGTCCCGCATCCGCGGGCGCAGGAGCGCGCTTTCGTGCTGGCGCCCTGGCTCGACGTCGACCCGGCCGCCGTGCTGCCCGGCCACGGGCCGGTGACCGCGCTGCTGGATCGGCTCGGCCGCGAGGATGTGCGCCGCCGCGACGACCTGCTGCTGATCCCGTGAGGCCCACCAGGCCGGCCACCCTGCTCGCGCTCGCCGCTGCCTTTGCGGTGCTGGGCTACCTGCTGGTCGACGTGGCGTACGGCTCGCTGCCGACCCTCCCGCTCTACGCGCCCGTCACGATCGTCCTGCTCGCGATCGTCGAGGCGGCGATGGCGCGGGTCGCCCGTGACCGGCTGGCCGGGAAGGGCCGGCGGCTGGACCCGTTGCAGGCCGCCCGCGCCGCGGTGCTGGCCAAGGCGTCGAGCACGACGGGGGCGCTGTTGCTCGGCGGCTACGGGGGCGTGCTCGGGTGGCTGCTGCCGCGGCGCGACTCGCTGGTCCTGGCCGACCGGGATGCGCTCGTCGCCGGGCTCTCGGTACTGGCCTGCCTCGCGTTGGTCGCCGCCGCGCTGCTGCTCGAGCGGTCCTGCCGGACGCGCCCCGACCACGGCTAGGGTGCGCGGATGACCGAACTCGACAGCCTGTCCACCGAGCAGTTGCGGCAGCGCGCCTTCGACAAGGCCGAGCAGGACAAGGACCGCGGCTTCTTCTGGGAGCTGGTCAAGCACATGCGTGGCGCCCAGGCCATCGCCGCCGAGGACGGCTCCTCCGGCGGCATCACCGGCTCGATCTCCGAGGCCGTGCACGTCGTGCGCGAGCTGATGGGCAAGGAGCCGCTCGGCGACGACGAGCCACTGCTGCGGGCGAGGTTCCTGGACTACCTGCGCTCCTGAGGCCGGCTCCGGCTTCACGCTGGGCCAACCCACCCCCCTACCGTTCTCGGTGCCACCAGTGCCCGATTCGGGCTGGCGCCGGCACCGAGATCGGCGCAGCGGCGGGGCAACCGTGCTGCCGCCCCGCCCCGGCCCGCCCCGGCCCGGCGTGCTGCACGAACACGGTGCCGTCACCGCCCGAGCGCCGCGCAAGCTCGGCACCGGCTAACGGGGGCGGGCGCCGGCAGCGACATGACCCCGCTCGTCCACAGGCTTGGGGCTGTCCACGGCTGGACGTGCGACCCCCCGCGGTGCTCGGGCTGCGGTCACGATCGGTGGATGGACCTACCTCGTGCCCGGCTCGCGCGGGACAACTTCGGGCTGCTCACCAGCAGGCAGCTGGGCGATCACCCCTCCCGTTCCGCCGAACGGGCCGGACTCGTCGCGGTGCAACCCCGCGTCTGGATCGCCGAGACGCAGCCGGTCGGCGCTGCTGAGCAGGTCGCTGCGCTGCAGGCCAGCGTCCAGGGCGCTCACGCCCTGCTCGACCTGTCCGCGCTCTGGAAATACGGCCTCTGGCCCGAGCCGGCAGTGATTCGCGTCGGGGTGCTGCACAGCACGCGCTTCCGGGTGCGGCCGCCGACCAAGGTCAGGCGTCTTGTCGGTCACCTGTTGGAGGGCCGGCGCACGATCGACGGCGCGTCGGTGGTGGCGCTCGAGGTGGCCGTCGTGCAGGCTGCAGCGCACATCTCGCGAGCCGAGCTCCTGGCGTTGGTGGAGGACGTTCTGCGCCGCCGCCTGACGACCATCCCGAGATTGCGCGCACGCTGCCGCCGAGGGGTCGCGGGGTCGGCGGCGACGAGGCGGTCGGTCGATGAGCTGGTCGGGGTCAGTCTCGATCGGGCGGTCCGAGCACTGTGCGAGGCGCTCGAGGCGCGAGCGGTCACGGGCTTGCGCACCGAGGTCCGCTTCACCAACGCCGCAGGTGCGTCCGCCTACGCGGACGTGCTGGACGAGGCGGGTGGGACCGTCCTCGAGGTGGACGGCTTCCTGTCACACCTCGAACGCAAGCGCTTTCGAGCGGACCGTCGACGGGACCGATGGATGCAGGCGGAGCACGAGATCGCCACGCTGCGCATCGATGTGGCTGAGATCGAGGAGGACCTGCCCGCGATCGCTGACGAGCTGGCGCCGACACTGCTTCGACGCCGCCAGTCGCGTGTGCAGCCAGCCGGCTGATGCCGCGTCCGCCCCAACCCGGTGCCATCAGCGCCCACAACACGCCCGCGTCTGGCACCGAGAACGCCCTGGGGGTGGGGGCGCACCCGCGGCCCCGGGGCCGCAGCCGGCCGGCTGACCGCCCACCCCCAACCCGGTGCCACCAGCGCCCGGCCCGCGCCCGCTTCTGGCACCGAGAACGGCGGGGGCGGGGGCGGGGGCGGGGGCGGGGGCGAACGGCGGGGGCGGGGGCGGGGGCGAACGGCGGGGGCGGGCGAACGGCGGGGGCGAACGGCGGGGGCGGGGGCGGGCGGCGGGCGGGCCGTGGGGGGGCGGGCCGGTGGTGGCTGAGGGCGGCGGGGGCGACCGCGTCGGAACGGGCTCATTTGTCGATGTCGCCGATCACGAAGAAGAACGAGCAGAGCACGGTCACGAGGTCGGCCAGCTCCACGCCGGGCAGGACGACGGACAGCGCGGACACGTTGTTGAACGACGCCGTGCGCATCGCGAGGCGCCACGGAACGATGTCCCCGCGCGACACCAGGTAGTAGCCCTGCACGCCCAGGGGGTTCTCCGTCCACGCGTAGGTCGAGCCCTCCGGAGCCCGCACCGTCTTCGGCAGCCGCACACTCACCGGCCCGGCAGGCAGCCGGTCGAGGCAAGCCTCCGCGAGGTCGAGCGACACGGCGACCTGCTCGAGCACACACTCGGACCGCGCGTGTGCGTCCCCGGCCGTCCGGGTCACCACCGGTACGTCCAGCTCCCCGTACGCCAGGTAGGGCTCGTCACGGCGCAGGTCCATGTCGACGCCGGACGCGCGGGCGACCGGCCCGGACACGCCGTAGGCGAGCACGTCGGCCGGTGACAGCAGACCGACCCCGCGGGGCAGCGCGTCGACCATGCGGTCCAGCACGGCAAGGACGGGGCGTACGCCGGCGATCGCCGCCCGGGCGCGCCCGATCCAGCCGGC
>JBBSKF010000111.1:0-13139 GCA_038256525.1 Mycobacteriales bacterium
AGGATTGCGTTCGTCGCCATCTCGCTGACGAGCAAGGCGACGGTGTTCGCCGAGTCGGTCCAGCCGTAGGCGACACAGGCATCGATGGCGTACTGCCTGACCAGGGCGACGCTCCGCGGCTCGCTCGGCACGACGAGCCCGGCGGCGTAGGCCGTGTCACGGTCCTTCGGCCGGTCGGGATTGCTCACCGCGCCTGTCTACCCCGAGGGCGAGCCGGGTTACCGGGTGGTGTGAGGTCTGTACGTAGTGAACCTCGTCGGGTGCCACTCGAAGACGAGCCCGGCGAACTCGTCCGGGACCGCAGCCTCCGACGCGGGCGTCCAGGCCGGGTCAGAACCCGGGTACGGCGCGCTGTGCCAGCACGAGTCGGCCGGCTCGAACGGCCCAGTCCAGACGCAGGAGTCGTTCGTCCGCCGCTGCTGTGCTGACGTCGGCGTAGCGTTTGCGCTGACGATCGCCGAGACACTGAGCTGCTGTGACGAGCGCGAGGATCTGCTCGTCGGACACCACGGCGGCAGGTCGGGGTCTTGAACGGAGGGAGCCCCAGGAGAGCCCGAAGCGCCTCGTAGGGGCCAACGCGGATCCGGTTGGGCTTTCGGCGTGCACGTTCACGGTCTGCACCATCCGTCCGTCCTGGGTTCGCGGACAGGCCGGTGGCCTGCCGCTGGGCGCCGCGCAAGGGCTGGACGGACGCGCAAGAGCGTGCGGAGCGACGGTACCCTGCCCGGCGGCATCCACTCGCAGCCCGCATCGGACCCCAGAGCGGTGCAGGACGAGTCGCCCAGCACGGCCAGTCATCACACGGGGAGGTCGCATGGACAAGCAGCTGCTCCGGGACGCGCTTGGTGCCGCGGTGACGGACGCGCCGACGCCCCTCGCCGCCGCTGATCGACTGTGCGCCGCGTGCGTCCAGCACCTCGACGTCGATGGAGCGTCGATCTCGTTCATCGACGGTGGCCGGATGCAGGGGACGTTCGGGTCCAGCGGTGAGCTCAGCCGGATCCTGGACGAGCTGCAGTTCACTTACGGCCAGGGGCCGTGCCTGGACGCCGTCGCGCAGCGCCGGCCGATCCTGGCGCCTGACCTGGACGGCCCCGGCGAGCACCGCTGGCCCGCGCTCACCCAGGCCATCCTCGGCCATGGCATCCGGGCCGTCTTCGCGCTGCCGGTGGCGATCGCCAGCACACCTCTCGGTGCGTTGGACCTGTTCCGGCGCCGCCGCGGGCCACTGGACGATGCCGCGATGACCGGCGGGGTGTGGGCGGCTGGACTTGCGGCGCTGCCGCTGTTGGATTTGATGAGCTCCGAGACCGACTGGCAGGAGGCCGCGGACGGCCGGGACAGCTGGGACCAGCTCGCGTCGCTGGAACGCGTCGAGGTGTACCAGGCCACCGGGATGATCGTCGCCGCCCTTTCGATCACTCCCGCTGACGCCCTCGCGAGGCTCCGTGCCCACGCGATCTCCCGAAGCCTCACCGCCAGTGACGTCGCCTACCAGATACTGGACCGGCGCCTCATCTTGAACGAGGATGACTGGCACGTGAGCGGCGAGCATCAGGGGGGCGCGACATGAGCGCCCGTGAAGACGACATCGTCGCCGCCTTCGTGTCGATGGCCGGCAGCCTCGCCCGAGGTCATGACGTCAACGACCTGCTCACCGAGCTCGCCTCTGAGTGCCCCCAGCTGCTCGATGTCAGCGCTGTCGGGTTGCTGCTCGCCGACCGGCGCGGCGCGCTGCACGTCGTGGCCGTCTCGTCCGAGCGCGTCGCAGACCTGGAGGCCTTCCAGGCCCAGCGCGCACAGGGCCCGTGCCACACCTGCTACCTCGACGGTCAACCGGTGAACGTCCCTGACCTGGCGGCCGCGGCCGCGCAATGGCCCGAGTTCGCGGCCGTCGCCGCGAAGGCTGGTGTCACCAGCGTGCACGCCGTGCCGATGCGCCTTCGGGAGGACATCGTTGGCGCTCTCAACCTGTTCGGCACCACCCCGGGCGTGCTGAACGAGGCGGACCTGCGGCTCGCTCAGGCCCTCGCTGACGTCGCGACGATCGCGCTGATCCAGGACCGGGCCGCCGCGGACAAGAACCTCGTCAACGAGCAGCTCCAGGTCGCCCTCGACAGCCGAGTCGTCCTCGAGCAGGCCAAAGGCGTCCTGGCCTACAGCGGCGACCTGGACATGCCCGCGGCCTTCGCAGCGCTCCGGAGGTACGCCCGCGACCACAACATCAAGCTCACCGAGCTCTCTTCCGCGCTGGTCAGCCGGGCTGTCCCCGCCGCCCTCGTCCTCAATCATGCTCGAACCCGTGGTGCACGCGCCGACTGAATGCATCGCGACAATGCCCGCTCCGCGCGCAGCGCCCGAGCCGCCGCAGTAAAGCGAAGACCGTTACGGCGCGGGCTCACCCCGCCCCCGTAACAGGAGCCGATTCACCCGTCCGTGCCGCGGACCTCCTGCCGGTACCTCTTGCTGGCGCCTTATGCGCCGCGCCCTTGCTGTCGCGGAGCCCCTCGCGAGCCCACCGGTGTCACTGGCAACCTGGCACTGGCCGCTCAGCCGTGCAGGGCTCCGGCCCAGCGCCAATCACCCTCCGGCCCGAGGTACTCCACCCGTTGCACTTCCTCCTCGGGGCCGTCATCGGTCATGGCCCACGCCAGCGCCTCAGTGTGGTCGGCGAACTCGCCCTCCGCCACGACGTCGCCCATCCCGTCCAGGAAGCGGTAGCGCGTCACGGGAACGACAGTAGGTGCGACGGACGCTGTTCGACGGCCTGCGCCGCGGTGACGCGCTGAACGAGCGAGGTCAGCATCTTCGGCAGCCCGGAGCAGAACAGGAGAACGGCGGTCGCGTCAGCCGCCACCCGTCAGCCGCCCCTGGTGATGGGAAGGTGGGCGGCGGCCCATTCCGGGAAGCCATCGCTCAGCCGCAGGGCGGTGTGGCCGGTGGAAATCAGTGCTCGAACCGCGTCGTCGGCGTAGACGCAGTAGGGGCCGCGGCAGTAGGCGACAACGACACGGTCCGCCGGTATGTCACGAAGCCGGTGCTCGAGTTCCGCCGGAGGCACGTTGATGGCGCCGGGGATGTGTCCGGCGTCGTACTCGGCCGTCGGCCGCACGTCCAGCACGACGACGTCTCCGGCCCGTAGACGAGCGGCCAGCTCGTCACGTCCGATGGTGGTCAGTTGCGCGCGGTCGCCGAGGTAGGCGTCGCTGAGCTCGTCGAGCCGCGTGACGTGTTCGGCCGCGACGTCCCGCATGGCCCGCCAGAGCGCACCGACCTGGTCGCTGGCGAGACAGTAGAAGATCCTCGTGCCGTCCCGGCGGGTCCGGACGAGGCCGGCGCGCAGCAGCGCCTGCAGGTGCTGGGAGGTGTTTGCGACGCTCTGATCGATCTGTCTGGCCAGCTCTTCGACGCGGCGCTCGCCCTGGGCGAGCACGTCGATGATCTCGGCGCGCCTGCCATTGCCCAGCGCCTTGGCGACCGAGGCCAGCGCGGCGTACAGCGCGTCCTTCGCGATGCGATCTCCCACGAGGTGCCTCCTCAAGCGTTCCCTTGACAAAGTACTCGGTCCTCCGCATTCTTCAAGCGTTCACGTGAAGAGGAGGCGTCATGGCGGCAGACCTGATCTCCGTGGTCGACGGCGGGCTGGGTAACACCACCTGGTTGGTAGATCTCGGCGAGGGCCGGGCGCTGGCGGTGGACGCCTCGCGAGATCTGCGCGCGGTGCATCAGGCGGCGCAGGCGCGCGGTCTGGCGGTCCTCTTCGCGGCGGACACGCACCTGCACGCCGACTTCGTCACCGGAGCGGTCGACCTGGCCCGGTCCGGGGCGACGCTGCTCGCCTCGGCCGCTGGTGGTCGTACGTATCCGCACACCGGTCTGGACGACGGCGACGAGGTCGACCTCGGGGGGCTGACCCTGCGGGCGCTTGCGACCCCCGGGCACACCGACGAGCATCTGTCGTTCCTGCTGTTGGACGGCTCGCGGCCGCTCGGCGTGTTCACCGGTGGCTCGCTGATCGTCGGAGCCGCGGCCCGGACCGACCTGGTGAGCCCGGAGCGGACCGAGGAGCTGACGCGGGCGCAGTGGCGCTCGTTGCAGCGGCTGGTCACGCTGCCGGACGAGGTGCTCGTGTGGCCGACGCACGGCGCCGGTTCGTTCTGCTCGGCGCCTCCCGGTGCGGAGCGCAGCAGCACCATCGGGCAGGAGAAGGCGAGCAACGCGCTGCTGCGTGCGGGCAGCGAAGACGCCTTTGTCGCCGCGCTGCTCAAGGGGCTCGGCTCCTATCCCGCCTACTTCCGCCACCTCGGTGAGGTGAACAGGCGCGGGCCCCGGCCGGTGGATCGCACGCCGACGCTGTCCGGGCAGACACCGCAGCAGCTCACTGCCGCTGTCGACTGCGGCGCCGTAGTCGTCGACGTCCGGCCGGTCGCGGCGTTCGCCGCCGGGCACATCGGCGGCGCCGTCTCGATCCCGCTGCGGGACGCGTTCGCCACCTGGCTCGGCTGGACCACCGAGCCGCAGACGCCGCTGGTGTTCATCCGCGACGCCAACCAGGATCCCGACGAGATCGTCTGGCAGGCAATGAAGATCGGCTACGAGAACCTCATCGGTGAACTCGCCGGCGGGATGCCCGCCTGGCACGCCGCCGACCTGCCGATCCAACGCACGGCGCTGCTCGACGCCGACCAGATCGAGGCCCGCGTGGTCGTCGACGTGCGCCAGCGCAGCGAGTTCACCGGCGGGCACCTGCCCGATGCCGCGAACGTCGAGCTCGGCGCGCTGGCCGAGGGTGCACCCGCCGACGTCGGACCGCGCGCGGCCGTGATGTGCGGGCATGGCGAGCGGGCGATGACCGCCGCGAGCCTGCTGGAACGCGCCGGTCACGACGACATCGCTGTCATCGTCGGCGGCCCGGACGACTGGGCGCAGGCAACCGGGCGGGAGTTGGCCCGCTCGTGAACGACACACCGTCCGGAACGGCGGCAGACGCGCCGATCCGCTTGGGACTGCGGGCGAACGCTGCGCAGTTCACGCTCCTGGTCGCCGTCAACGCCCTGGTCGGCGGCATGCTCGGCCAGGAACGCACCGTCCTGCCGCTGCTGGCCGAGCAGGAGTTCGGTCTGACCGGCTTCACCGCTGCCACCACGTTCATCGTCGTGTTCGGCCTGACGAAGGCGGTCACCAACTTCGCCGCCGGTGCGCTGTCCGACCGCTACGGACGCAAGCCGGTCCTGATCGCCGGCTGGCTCTTTGGCCTGCCGGTGCCGCTGCTGCTCATGGTCGGACCGAGCTGGGGATGGATCGTGTTCGCCAACGTCCTGCTCGGCGTCAACCAGGGTCTGACCTGGTCGACCACCGTCATCATGAAGATCGACCTTGTCGGCCCGGCTCGGCGCGGTACCGCGATGGGCCTCAACGAGGCCGCCGGATACCTCGCCCTCGCGGCTACCGCTCTGGCGACCGGCTACCTCGCCGCCGAGTACGGTCTGCGTCCCGCGCCGTTCTTCCTCGGCCTGGCATTCGTCGCCCTGGGCCTGGGGCTATCGGCCACCGCCGTACAGGAGACGCGCAAGCACGCCTGGCTCGAAGCCGCGAACCACACGCCCGTGACGCGCCCCGACGGACGGGTCGGTCAGCCCGAGCACCTGAGCACCAGGCAGGTCTTCCGGCGCACCACCTTCGACGAACCGGCACTGTCCTCGGTCAGCCAGGCCGGACTGGTCAACAACCTCAACGACGGCCTCGCCTGGGGGCTCTTCCCGCTGCTGTTCGCCTCCGCCGGCCTGTCCATCGCCCGGATAGGCGTGCTCGCTGCGGTGTACCCGGCCGTGTGGGGCCTTGGCCAGCTCGTCACCGGCTTTGCCTCCGACAGGCTCGGACGCAAGAAGCTCATCGTCACCGGCATGCTGCTTCAGGCTGGCGCTCTCGCGCTGGTCGCTGTCGTTGACAGCTTTGCGCTCTGGGGGATCGCCGCCGTCATCCTCGGCGCCGGTACCGCAATGGTCTACCCCACGCTGCTGGCCGCGATCGGCGACGTCGCCCACCCGGCCTGGCGCGCCCGTTCCGTCGGCGTCTACCGGCTCTGGCGCGACGGCGGCTTCGCCGTCGGCGCGCTTCTCGGCGGCGTGATCGCCGACCTGTACGGGCTGCGTACTGCGGTCGCCGTTGGCGCCGCCCTCACCGCCGCCTCCGGACTCATCGTCGCCGCCCGAATGTACGAAACCCACCAGCCAGGGGCCGAGGAGCTCGTTGATCAGCCGGTGTGAATTCCGGTCCTTCGCCTCGAGCGCAGTCACAACGGACAGGACGTTGAGCCCCCAGGAGGTCAGGAGAACTGACGTGGGAATGTTGCTGCCGTTCGCGCCAGCATGCAACGCTGAGAAATGAGTCGGCTCGTGAGCTTGGCGCTTGTCGGGCCCCAAGGCGAGTCACTCGGTGTCCTTCCGCCTTATGCCGTCGAGACACCTTGGTGGTCGGAAGTTGCCTCCGTCGTTGCCGGAGCACGCACCCACTTCAACGCAGAGGTCACCGTGCTTCGCCTGCTCGAGGTTGCTGACGTCCCGGCCCGACCGGGCCTGGGCGGGAGGACCGTGTACCTCGCTGAACTGAACGGGGCAGCGCCGAAGGCACTCGAGCGAGACGACCGAGTCCTCGTCGAGGATTCTCGCCGAGTTCCGTGGGCTCGACCCGGCGGGCCGTTGGCCGACCTGGGGTGGGCGGAGGAGGCGCTCGAAGCGGTGGGTAGCTCACGCACCGGGTCGGCGGTACAGCTACGCACCTGGAATCTGTCCAGCATCTGGCGCCTCCCCACAACGTCGGGGGATGTCTGGCTGAAGGTGGTGCCCCCACTCCTGGCGCATGAGGGTGCGGTCCTTGAGGCTTTGGCTTCGCAGGGCGCTCCGGTACCGCACCTGGTCGCCTACGACGGGCAGGGGCGGATCTTGCTCGACCACGTGCCGGGGAAGAATCAGTGGGCCCCGGACCAGGACTGCCTCATGGCCATGGTCAACGTTCTCGTCAGCCTCCAGGTGAAGTGCGCCGGACGGTCCGGCCCGCTGCTCGACCTCGGAGTCCCGGACTGGCGCCGTGAAGGCTTCATCGCCGCGGCAGCCGAGACGGTCACCTCCTGGTCCGCGCAGTTGCCGACGGCACCGCGAGCTCGGCTTCAGCGCCTCCTCGAGAGTTTGGATGATCGCTGGGCCGCCATCGAGACCTGCGGCCTGCCCGACACCCTCGTCCACGGCGACTTCCATCCCGGGAACTTCCGTGCCGATGGCACCTCGCTGGTCCTGCTGGATTGGGGCGACTGCGGGTTCGGTCACCCGCTGCTGGACATGGCCGGGTTCCTCGACCAGATCGACGCTGATCGTCGCGGGGTGATCGAGCGTGCGTGGCTCTCGGCGTGGTCGGCGGTCATGCCCGGCTGTGATCCCGACCGGGCGCTCGACCTCGTCAGACCGCTGGCTGCGCTGCGCCGGGCGGTCGTGTACCACCGCTTCGTCACGACATTCGAGCAATCAGAGCGGCCCTACCACCAGGCTGACGTTCCCCACTGGCTCCTCGCTGCCGCGGCGCTGGTGTAGATGCCGGCTTTGGGCTGACCCAGCAAGATCTTCGGGGAGTTCACAGGGTCCGCGTCCTGTGAACTACGCGAAGATCATGGGCGGCGGCGGCGGAGCCGTGGGATCGCCGGGGCGGCGCGCAGAGCCACTCGTGTCGCGAGGCCCGAAGCACGCCGAAGGCCGGCACCCCTCCCTGGGAGGCGCCGGCCCTGGGCGAAACGGTGGGGCGGTGCGCGCGGCTAGGCGTTGATCCGGCGGCGCGAGCCCTTCTTCGTGACGGCGTTGTAGACGAGCAGGGCCACGATGGCGCCGAGAATGGCGCCGATGATCCCGGCCGGCTGCAACGCGCCTTCCGCGGCGTCCTTGCCGAACAGCAGGTAGCCGAGGAAACCGCCCACGAACGAGCCGACGATGCCGAGCAGGATCGTCGCGGGAACGCTCATGCTGTCCTTGCCGGGCACGAGGGCGCGGGCGACGAAGCCGGCAATCGCGCCGATGATCAGCATGGTGAGGATGAATCCGAGCATGGGTGCCTCCTGGGGTCATGAGCCGGGACGCCCGGTCAGACACCCCTGTGCCCCTGTGTGAGGCACCACGAACCAGGCGCGACGCACGTCACACGCAGCACGTCCGGTCTTGCCCCGATTGGCGCCGAAAATTTCTTACAGCGAAGCGAATCCGACCCGACGCTGTTCGTTCTCGGCGATCTCTACGTAGGCCAACTTGTCCGCAGGCACGAGCACTCGGCGGCCCTTCTCGTCGACGAGGGTCAGCACCCCGAGATCGGCCCGCAGCGCGTCGGAGACGGCTTTGGCGACCTCGTCGGCCGACTGCGCGCTTTCGAGCACGAGCTCGCGCGCCGCGTACTGCACGCCGATCTTGACCTCCACCGAGGACTCCTGTCCGTCGCATGCCGATGACCAGTCCTCAGGCTAGTGCGTGGCGGGCGGGCAAGGCCGTGCGTCCGCCGAGGGCGGAACCCGGCCCCCATCAGGTCGTGCGGGGGGAGCCCGAGATGCCACGCCAGGCAAGGCCCAGCAGCAGCTCGACCGCGCGCTCCTTCGGGACCCGGTCGCGCGAGGAGAGCCACCAGCGCGCACTGACCTCCATCAGCCCCGACAGCCCGATCGACAGCAGCTGGGCCTCCTCGGCGCGGTAGCCGGTGTCGTGCGCAATCGTCTCCGCGATCGCATCGACGCACTCCTGCGTCATCCGTTCCACCCGCTCGCGCACCGCCGGCTCGTTGCGGAGGTCGCTCTCGAACACCAACCGGAAAGCCCCCTCGCCAGGGGTGCCCTCACCGTCGACGAAGTCGAAGTAGGCGCCGACCGACGCGGCGACCCGCTGCTTGTTGTCAGTCGTCGACTCGAGGGCCTCGCGGACCCGGCAGACGAGTGACTCGGCATGCTTGTCGACCAGTGCGAGGTAGAGGTCGAGCTTGCCCGGGAAGTGCTGATACAGAACCGGCTTGCTGACCCCCGCACGGTCGGCGATCTCGTCCATGGCGGCCGAGTGATAGCCCTGCGCGACGAAGACCTCCTGGGCGGCGGCCAGCAGCTGGGCACGGCGCGCCTGGCGCGGCAGGCGGGTGCCGCGGGGGGAGATGTCCCGCCCACCCGCCGTCGTGGTCATGTGCCGACATTAGGGCCAGCGGAGGGCTCGGTGGTGAAGCCGGAGACAGGCAGCAGTGCGAGCGTCCGGACGCCGACCAGGACCCGGTTCGCTGCTCCCCGCGGTCGTTCGGCCGGTTCGACGATCATGAACGTTCCCGGGCCCGCACCCGGCTCAGTCCTGTCCGGACAGCTCGCGTGAGCCATGCCGCGTCCGGCGGGCGTCGATGACCCGGTCGGGGTTGCGCCGCAGGTAGTCCGCCTCCAGCTCGCCGGTCCGGATCGTATGGAACGCGAGCGCGTCCTCACTGCCGTGCAGGAACGTGTCGTGACGCGTCTCGTGCAGGTGCTTGAGCTCGCGCTCGAGCGCCTCGTCGGGCAGCTTGTCGGCCGGTACTCCGGTCACAGTTCCTCCTGCGGGTGGGACGGGCACGGGACAGTACGGGTAGCGAAGTCGTCGTGGGGTATCGGGCGGTCCATGACCCAGCCTGCACCAGCCGTCAACCGACCGGCAGCCCTGGTCCTCGATGTCGACGGGACCCTCCTGGACACCAACTACCTGCATGTGATCGCCTGGTGGGAGTCCTTTCTCGCCGCCGGCTACGAGGTGTCGTGCTTCGACATCCACCGGGCTCTGGGACACGGCGGCGAGGAGCTCGTCGAGACGCTCATCGGTCACGGTGACACGTCGGTCGTCGAGGGCCACCGCGAGCGCTGGGCCCCGCTGCGGGAGCGATGCCTGCCGTTCCACGACGTGGCCGAGCTGATCCGCACCGCCGCCGCGCGAGGCGCCCAGGTCGTCTACTGCACCAGCGGCAACGATCAGGACGTCGAGGACTTCCGGCGCAAGATCGGCTGCGACGACGTCGTGGCGGCAGTCGTCGACGCCAGCGACGTCGAACAGGCCAAGCCGGCGCCCGACATCGTGCAGGCCGCGCTCGACGCAGTCGGTGTCGCGCCGCAGGACGCGGTGATGGTCGGCGACACGGTGTACGACGTGCGGGCCGCCGCGGCTGCTGGGGTCGCCTGCATCGGCCTGCTCTGCGGCGGTATCGGGGAGCGGGAGCTGACCGAGGCGGGGGCGGTCGCCGTCTACGGCAACCCGGCCGAGCTGCTGCGCGAGCTCGATGACTCACCGGTCGGGCGGCTGCTGAGCTGAGCGCCGCGCCCCGTCACCGCTTCTGCATCGCGTCCAGGCAGATGGCCAGAGCGATCGCGAGCCGCGAGTCGAGCCCGGGGTCACGCACCTCCAGGACGTAGCGGTCGCGGAACCCCCACAGCCGGGTGTGGGTGAGCACCGGCGCGCCGCCGACGGTGACGGCACCGTCGAAGTGGAACACCCACGGGATCGGTAGATCCCCGAGGTACGGCACGGCGCCGATGAACCGGCGCAGCAGCGCGATCGGCATGCTCCGTTCCTGAACGACGACCACCGGCATCCCGGGTTGGTCGAGCTCCCAGGTGGATCTCAGCAGGCTGACGGCGCCCTTCTTGCGCAGCTGGCCGATCGGCTGGCCCGTCGCCGGGTCGGCAACTGTCATGGCCGAGCGCACGTCGATGCGCCGGTCAGCTTTGATCGTCAGCACCGGCCGGGACGCCTGCTCGTCGGCGAACAGCGTGAAGGACTCCTTGAACGCCATCCGCTTCTGCTTGGCGAAGGCGACGAGCGGCCCGGGCTCGCCTGCGGCGTCGCTGAACACGCGATAGGTGTTCTGGAACGGCGTGATCTTCTGGCGGATGTGGAAGCGGGCCGTCGGTGCCGGTGTCGTGGTCACGGGGCTCCCTCTGCTGCGGCCGATCGTTGCCGGCGAACACATCCTCGCCTGACGTCCGGCGGTTGAGCAAGATCGTCTCGGCTGGGCGAGTCGGATGCGGGCTCAGAGCAGCGGGGCGAACAGGTCGCCGTCGCGGGCGACCCGGGCCAGCACGTCGTCGCTGGAGAAGCGTAGGTCCGTCGTCGACCGGCAGGCCTGCACCTCGTCCCAGGTCACCGGTGTCGACACGGTCGGGTGGGGCCTGGCCCGCAGCGAGTAGACGCTGACGGTGGTCTTGGCGGCGCTGTTCTGCGACCAGTCGACGAGCACCTTGCCGGGGCGCAACGTCTTGGTCATCCGGTGCACGACGAGCTCTGGATGGTCTTTCTCGAGCCGTTGCGCAAGCCCCTTCGCGTAGCTCGACGTCTGCTCACTCGAGCTCATCCCGCCCGCCCGCGCATACAGCTGCAATCCCTTGCTGCCGCTGGTCTTCGCGACCGGCGTGAGCCCGTCGGCCTCGAGCAGCGGCCGCAGCAGGCAGGCCACCGCGCAGCACTCGACGATCGTCGCCGGCTCGCCCGGGTCGAGGTCGAACACCACCAGGTCCGGCGGGCACGGCGCCGCCGCCGCCCCGCTCGTGTCGACCCGCCACATGTGGGTGTGCAGCTCGAGACTCGCCAGGTTGGCCGTCCACACCAGCGCGGGCAGTCCGTCGACCACTACGTAGTCGATCGTCTCGCGGCCCTTGGACGATCCGGGGGTCGGCAGCTGCTCGGTGCGCACCCAGTCCGGAGTGCCGCGCGGCGCGTTCTTCTCGAAGAAGACCTGGCCGTCCACCCCGTCGGGATAGCGCTTGCGGGTCAGCGCCCGCCCGGCCAGGTGCGGCAGCAGGACCGGCGCGATGCGGGTGTAGTAGTCCAGCACCTGCCCCTTGGTGAAACCCGTCGCGGGGTAGAGCACCTTGTCCAGGTTGGACAGCACGACCTGTGTGCCCTCGACGTCGACGGTGACCTTGGTCATTCCCGGACGACCTCCTGCACCGGAACATCCTCGCGCAGTCCTTTGTACGAGGGGTGACGCAGGAGCCCGTCGCGCGTCCACGCCGTGTAGTCGACCTCGCAGACCAGCACCGGCTCGACCCATACCGCGTCGCGGGCCTGTTCGCGGGTGAGGGTGGTCACCAGTGGTGCGGAGGACCGGCGCAGCGGCTCGAGCCGCCGGCCCAGGAAAGCCAGGGCGGCGGCGTCGAAACCGGTGCCGACATGCCCGGCGAACTCCAGGCCCTGCTCGCCCTGGACGCCGAGGATCAGCGAGCCGATGCGCCCGGCCCGGCCGCCCTCGCCCCGCTTCCAGCCGACGACGACCGCGGACGTGCGGCGTACGTGCTTGATCTTGATCCAGCAGTCGCTGCGCCGGCCCGGGAAGTAGGTGCTGTCCCTCCGCTTGGCCACCACCCCCTCCAGACCCTGGGCGCGGGTGGCGTCGACAACTGCCTGACCGTCACTGTGGAAGGCGGGCGGCACCTGCCAGTGCTCGCCATGCAGATCCAGCTCGTCCAGGGTGGCGCGCCGCTCGTCATAGGTGCGGTTCAACAGCGATTGTCCCTCGCAGTGCAGGAGGTCGAACACCAGCAGCTGCACCGGTGTCGAGGCCAGCAGCGCAAGGCCCGGTCTGCCGACGTGGATCCGGGACTGCAGCACCCCGAAGTCGGCGCGCCCCTCGGCGTTGCAGGCGATCACCTCGCCGTCGAGGAGCACCTGGCAGGAGCCCAGCTGCCGTCCGAGGCCTTGCAGCTCCGGATAGGACGCGGTCACGTCGTTGCCGTTGCGCGAGGTGATGCCGAGCCGACCAGCCTCGAGGCAGACCATCGCGCGTACGCCGTCCCACTTCACCTCGTAGGCCCAGCCGGCGTCGTCTGCGGGCAGCGGGCCGGCGGTCGCGAGCATCGGACGCACCTCGCGTGGCAGCGGCGTCCATCCCGGTGGCCGCGAGTCCATGCGGCCCAGCATGGCAAACAGTCGGCCGGCTCGGGCTAGCCCGGGGTCGGGCCTGCCTTCTTGCGCCGGGACACGGCGACCACGAGCAGCACGGCCAGTCCGGTGACCGCCAGCGCCGCTGCCGCGCCGAGCAGCAGGGAGCTGAGGTCGACGCCCGCTTCGTCCTCGCTCGCGCGGAGCACGGTCGCCAGGTAGGTGTCCTCCACCGGCAGGTTG
>JBBSKF010000112.1:0-12572 GCA_038256525.1 Mycobacteriales bacterium
CGGCGCACGGCGAGGAAGGTCAGCCGCGCCTCCTGCTCGCCCGGCAGGACGACCAGCTCCACGCCGGCCCGGTCGCGCACGGCGGCGAGCACCTCGGCCGAGTCGGTGGCATCGCGTACGGCGGAGGTGGCGAAGGCCAGCAGGTCGTCGACCCCCTCGTCCTGCGCGGCTCTGCGGGCGTCGGTGACGGCAGCGACCAGCGTGTCGGTGCCCTTCTTGCCGAGCGAGCCGTCCGCACGCATCAGCTCGGACAGGCGCAGGCCGCCCTTGTGGGAACGGACGGGGTCGGGATGGCCGCCCTGATGCGCGTCGACGACGAGCAGGTGCACGGTGTTGGAGCCCACGTCGAGCACGCCGAGCCGCATGGCCGGAGGCTACCTATCGGTCCGGCCGCCGGTAGGGTCGCTGCCGTGGGGGGGACCGAGCTCGGGATGCCGACGATCCGTTCCGAGGTTGCCGCCGACTTCCCGCGCGACTGGGTCGAGTTCGTCGATCCGGACGATCCCGCCGGCCTGATCCGGGCCGACCTCACCTGGCTGCTGTCGGCCTGGACCTGCATCTACGGCCGCGGGTGCGAGGGGATCGTCGAGGGGCGCGCTGACGACGGCTGCTGCACGCACGGCGCATTCTACGCCGACGACGCGGACGAGGCCCGCATCGAGGGGTTCGCTGCGAAGCTGAGGAACGAGCACTGGCAGTACGCCGGGGTCGGCCGCTCGCTCGGCGTCTCCGAGGTCGACGAGCTGGAGGGGGAGCCGGCCCGGCGCACCCGCACCGTCGACGGTGCCTGCGTGTTCCTCAACCGGCCGGGCTTCCCGGGTGGTGCAGGCTGCGCCCTGCACGCCCTGGCGGCCCGCTCCGGCCTGCATCCGCTGCAGACCAAGCCAGACGTGTGCTGGCAGCTGCCGGTGCGCCGGACCCAGGAGGAGACGACCCGCCCGGACGACGTGGCGGTGCTCGTCACCTCGATCGGGGAGTTCGACCGGCGGGCGTGGGGTCCGGGTGGCGCGGACCTGCACTGGTGGTGCACGTCGTCGCCGGGCACGCATGTCGGCGCCGAGCCGCTCTACCTGTCCTACGCCGCCGAGCTGACCGCGCTGCTCGGCGAGCCGGCCTACACCGAGCTGGCCCGGCTGTGCGCCGCGCGGGCCGCCCACGTCGAACCGCACCCTGCTGGCCGAGTTGTGGGGGCCGCGGCTCAGGCCTCGAACTTGTAGCCCAGGCCCCGTACCGTCACGAGGTACCGGGGGACGCCCGGGTCGGGCTCGATCTTGGCGCGCAGCCGCTTCACATGGACGTCGAGCGTCTTGGTGTCGCCGACGTAGTCCGCCCCCCACACCCGGTCGATGAGCTGGCC
Source organism: Mycobacteriales bacterium (assembly GCA_038256525.1). Taxonomy (GTDB): domain Bacteria; phylum Actinomycetota; class Actinomycetes; order Mycobacteriales; family SCTD01; genus SCTD01. Next base: position 1,358 of record JBBSKF010000112.1, read on the forward strand.
GCGGGTCAGCACCCGGCCGGCATTGCGCAGCAGCATCTCCAGCAGCTCGAACTCCTTGAGCGGCATGGCGAGCTGCTCGCCGTCGACGGTGACGACGTGACGCTCGACGTCCATGCGCACCCGCCCGGCCTCGAGCGCGGCGCTCGCCTCGTCCTCCGGCTCGGTACCGCGGCGGAGCACCGCCCGGACCCGGGCGACCAGCTCCCGGGAGCTGAACGGCTTGGTCACGTAGTCGTCCGCCCCGAGCTCGAGGCCGACGACCTTGTCGATCTCGCTGTCCCGGGCGGTGAGCATGATGACCGGAACCGAGGACCTGGTCCGCAACGTCCGGCAGACCTCGGTCCCCGACAGGCCCGGCAGCATGAGATCGAGCAGCACGATGTCGGCGCCGCCACGGTCGAACTCCGCGAGCCCCTCCGGGCCGGTCGAGGCCACCGACACCTCGAACCCCTCCTGACGCAGCAGGTAGGACAGCGGGTCGGAGATCGACTCCTCGTCCTCCACGACCAGTACACGGGTCACGCGGCGTCTCCCTTGTGTCGATCGTGGGCATCCCGGTCGCGGGCCGGGCTCGAACGGGCGCCGGCCAGCGCCGGCAGTCGGAGGGTGAACGTCGAACCGGAGCCTTCCACGCTCCAGACACTCACCTCGCCACCGTGATTGGTGGCGACGTGCTTGACGATCGCGAGCCCGAGGCCGGTGCCGCCGGTCGCCCGCGAGCGGGCTGGATCGGCCCGGTAGAAGCGCTCGAAGACCCGCTCGAGATCCTTCTCGGCGATGCCGATCCCCTCGTCGGTGACGATGATCTCGACCGCACCGTCACGACGCCGCACCGCGACCGACACCCGGGTCCGCTCCGGGCTGTAGTGGACGGCGTTCTCGATGAGGTTGCCGACGGCGGTGATGAGCTGCGACTCGCTGCCCTCGACGGTGAGGTTGCGCTGTCCGCCCCGCACGATCTTGATGCCGACAGCCGCCGCGCTCGTGCGCGCCCGGTCCACCGCCTCGGCGACGACGTGGTCGACCGGGACCACGGTGAGCTCCGGTCGCGGATCGGCCCCCTGCAGCCGGGACAGGTCAATGATCTCCTGGACAAGCCGGCCGAGCCGGCCGGCTTCGTGCTGCACCCGTCCGGCGAAGCGGCGGACCGCCTCGGGATCGTGGCTGGCGTCCTGCAGCGCCTCGGACAGCAGGGCCAGCGCGCCGACCGGGGTCTTGAGCTCGTGGCTGACGTTGGCGACGAAGTCCCGGCGCACGGCCTCGACCCGACGCGCCTCGGTGACGTCCTCCACGAGCAGGGCGACGTGACCCTGAACCCCCACCGGGACGAGTCGGACCCGCACCGCCTCGGGGAAGCGGCCGAGCCGGGACGCCGACAGCTCGACCTCGACCTCCTGCGCGTCACCGGTGCGGCGTACGTCGCGGACGAGGCGCCGCAGCTCGGCCACCAGCAGCCTCGTCCCATGGACCACACCCAGCTCGACCGCCGAGCGGTTGGCGAGAACGACTTCGTCCTGGGCGTCGAGCACGGCGACGGCGACGGGCAGGGCGTCGATGACGTCCGCCGACGACGGGGGCACGGGCTCGAGCTCCGAGCTGCCCGGCGAAGCGGGCGGTCCGGTGCGCCGCCTGCGAGACACGGCGAGGCACACCAGCACGCCGACCAGCACGCCGGGCACCAACCCGACGAGCAGCTCGACGACGGTCACGGAAGCAAGCCTAGAGGCGCCGCCGAAGGGTGGGCCAGCCCCGCACGGCAGGCGCGAGGCGTGGCGGGCGATGTTCACCTTTCGTACGCCTCGGGTTCACATTCCCTCGGTTGAACTCCCCCCGCGAGGGCTACGTTGGGGACATGCGGGACACCTACCACGACGAGCTGAACGGCATCTCCGTCAGCCTGGTCGAGATGACCAACCAGGTGGGTTCGGCCATGAGTCGGGCGACGACCGCGCTGCTCGACGCCGATCTCACCATGGCCGAGATGGTGATCAGCAACGACGACGCCGTGGACGCCCGCTATCGCGACATCGAGTCTCGCGCCTTCGACCTGCTGGCCCGCCAGCAGCCGGTCGCCAGCGACCTGCGCGTGCTCGTCACCTCGCTGCGCATGGTCGCCGATCTCGAGCGGATGGGCGACAACGCCGTCCACGTGGCCAAGATCGCCCGTCGCCGCTATCCCATGTCGGCCGTTCCGCCGACGCTGCGCTCCACCGTGCTGGAGATGGGCAATGCGGCCCAGGAGATCGTCGCCAAGGCCGGCAGCGTCATCGCTCGGCGCGACATCGTCATGGCCGCGCAGCTCGAGAAGGACGACGACGTGATGGACGAATTGCACCGCCAGCTGTTCCGGCGGATTCTCGACGACTCGTGGTCCGACGGCGTCGAACCGGCCATCGACATCACCCTCGCCGGCCGCTACTACGAGCGCTTCGCCGACCACGCCGTCTCGGTCGCCCGGCGCGTCGTCTACCTCGTCACCGGGGAGCGCGTGCCGGCTCTGCCCTGAGCTCCCCGCGACGCTCTAGCCGCGTTCGACGTTCTCCGGTCCCTTGCCGACGTACTGACCGGTGAACCGGTCGAGCACCGCCGGCTCGACGGCGCCGCAGAGCAGCCGCTGCTCCCAGGCCGTCGCGGCGACGGCCACCGGCAGCGCAGGCCGCTCCACGACGATCACGTCCCCGTCATTGCGCTGCTCGAAGTCCTCGAGCTCGGCCTTCTGCTCGGCCGGCAGGTCGCTCTGGTGCCAGACGACGACGTAGCCGTGCTCGAGTGAGTGGACCAGCAGGCCGTCAGCCGGCACCCTCGCCCCTTCGTAGACACCGCCGCGAGCGGTCGTCGGGTTGTGGTCCCCGCCCGCGGGTGGTTCCACGGTGTAGGTCGGCGCCGGGACGTGCCCGGACGCCGTCGTCTTGCCGTCCGACTCGGTGTCCACCTCGCAGGACCCGGCGGTCAGCGCGTCTCGCAGCTCGGCGTCGGAGCGCCGGTCGAGCACGATGTAGGCCCCGACCGCGAGCAGCGCCGCCGTGGCGAGACCGCCGGCGACCAGCCTGCTCTTGACCGAGCTGGACGAGGCCGACGGTGAACGCGGCCGCTTGGCCTGCGATCTGGCGGGGGGCTTGCCCGTCGAGGTGACTGCGGGGCGTGGCGGCTTCTTGCGGACCGGTGGGGGTGGCGGGGTCGGCCGCTTCTTCTTCTTCGCCATCAGTGCCCCTGCTGTGCGACGGCCTCGGCGGCTGCCTTCGCGGCGGCTTCGTCGAGATAGGTCCCGCCAGGGTTCGTCGGGTGCATGTCACCGTCCAGGTCGTAGCGAAGTGGCTGTCCGGTGGGAATGTTCAGGGTAACGACCTGGCTTTCGGACAGCCGGTCCAGGTGCATCACGAGCGCCCGCAACGAGTTGCCATGGGCCACGACGAGCACCACCTCGCCGGCCTGCAGGTCGGGCACGATCGCGTCGTACCAGTAGGGCAGCATCCGGTGCACCACGTCCTTCAGGCACTCGGTGCGCGGGACGAGGTCGGTCGGAAGGTGCGCGTAGCGGGGATCGCCGCTGACGTCCCACTCCGATCCGGGCTCGATCGCCGGCGGCGGGACGTCGTAGGACCGCCGCCACTGCTGGAAGCGCTCCTCGCCGTACTGCGCGAGGGTCGCCTTCTTGTCCTTGCCCTGCAGGTCGCCGTAATGGCGTTCGTTGAGGCGCCAGTGGCGCCGGACCGGGAGCCAGTTTCGTCCGCAGGACTCGAGGGCGAGATTCGCGGTACGGATGGCGCGCGTCATCAGGGAGGTGTGCACCACGGTGGGCAGCAGCCCGGCCTTGTCCAGCTCGAGCCCCCCGAGCCGGGCCTGCTGCTCGCCGACCCCGGTGAGGTCGACGTCGACCCAGCCGGTGAACAGGTTCTTGCTGTTCCAGTCGCTCTCGCCGTGACGGAGCAGCACGAGGGTCGCCATCGGCGCAGTCTTTCAGCCCGACCGTCGGGTCACCTTCCGGGGTCAGCGCCCCGGTCAGAATCGGCAAACCGGGCGAACGCCGCGAGATTCGCCGTCGACTCGCCGTTCTTGCGCCGCCAGGCCCACTCCCGCCGGATCGAGGACGCGAAGCCGAGCTCCAGCAGCGGGTTGAAGGCCTCGTCGGCGTACTCCAGGACCGCCCCGAGCACCCGGTCCACCTCGTCCGCCGTGACCGCCTGCAGCGGCAGTCGCCCGACGAGGTAGACGTCACCGGCCGGATCGGTGCAGAAGGCCACGGCATACATCCGGGCGTTGCGGCGCAGCAGGAAGCGGTGGAACTGCTCGACGTTCTCGTCCGGCTTGCGCACCACGAACGCCTCGACCAGCAGGCTGTGCTGCCCGACGACGAGCCAGCAGTTGGTGGCGAGCTTGTGCGTGCCGGGCAGGACGACGAAGAACTGCCCGGGGGAAGGGGAGGTGTAGTCGAGCCCCGCCTCGTCGAGAGCGGCCCGCAGGACGGCGCAGACCTCGCCGTTCGAGTCTCCGGAACTCACCGGGCGGCGGACAGTGGCGCTGCCACCGGCGGCAGCCGCAGCCGGTCGGCGAGCGCGTCCCGGTAGGTGGCCAGCAGGCCGTCCCCGGTCGCATCCCAGGAGAAGGCGGAGGCGTGCGCCACTGCGCCCTGCGAGAGCCGGCCGCGGTCGGCGAGGGCCCGGTGCAGCGCATCGGCCCACTGGTCGGCGCCGTGTCCCGGCACCAGCAGTCCGGACACCCCGTCGTGCACCGTCGTACGAAGACCGCCCACGTCGGTGGCGACGACCGGCGTGCCGCAGGCCTGCGCCTCGAGGGCGACCAGACCGAAGGACTCGTTGTGGCTGGGCACGGCCACGACGTCGGCGGCGGTGTACCAGTCGAGCAGGCGCCCGCGGGAGCAGTGACCACCCTGCGGCTTCTCGAACCGGACGAGGTCGGCGATACCGAGGCGGTGGGCAAGATCCTGCAGGGCCGTGGGTTCGAGCAGGCCGGTGCCGCTGGGGCCGCCGACGACGGCCACCACGAGCCGGTCCCGCAGCTCCGGCCGCCGTTCGATCATCCGGGCAGCGGCGTGCAGCAGGACGTCCGGCGCCTTGAGCGGCTGGATGCGCCCGACGAACAGCAGCAGCACCGCATCGGGCGGGATGCCGAGGCGGGTCCTTGCAGGCCCCGACGTCATGTGATGGTCCTCCCCCGGCCGGAAGTGCTCGAGGTCGACGCCGGGGGCGACGGTGACCACCCGACTGGGCTCGGCGCCGTACAGCTCGACGAGCTCGGTCGCCTCGTCGGCGGTGTTGGCGACCAGTCGGTCGGCGGCCTCGACGACCTGCTGCTCACCGACCACCCGGCGCAGCGGCTCAGGGGTGTCACCGTCGGCGAGCGCGAGGTTCTTGACCTTGGCGAGGGTGTGCGCGGTGTGCACGAGCGGAGTCCCCCACCGCTCGGTGGCGAGCCAGCCGACCTGACCGGACAGCCAGTAGTGGGAGTGCACCACGTCGTACCAGCCCGGGTCGTGGGCGGCCTCGGCCCGGAGCACGCCCGAGGTCAGGGCGCACAGCTGGGCGGGCAGGTCCTCCTTGGACAGGCCCTCGAACGGTCCGGCGATCAGGTGGCGCACCGTCACGCCGGGGGCGAGAGGGACCACCGGTGGCAGGTCGCTGCTGGTCGCCCGGGTGAAGATCTCGACCTCGACGCCGAGCGCGGCAAGACGTTTGGAGGTCTCGACGACGTAGACGTTCATCCCGCCCGCATCGCCGGTACCGGGCTGCTCGAGCGGTGAGGTGTGCACCGACAGCACCGCGACCCGACGGGGGCGGACGGATCTCAGTGTGGCGGTCGGGGACACGGGCCGCTCCTCCTGCTGACATCTCTGCGAGCGATCTTCTGCCGGAGGCAGTGTGCCCTGTCCCGCCCAACACCGCCCTACAGGGCAGACTTCCCCGACATGGACGGCGACCTGGATGGGCTGCGGACCGCTGTGGTCACCGGAGCGAGCAGCGGGATCGGTGCGGCCACCGCCCGGCGGCTCGCCGCGGACGGCTGGCAGGTGGTCGCGGCGGCCCGCCGGTCCGACCGGCTGGCGGCGCTGGCCGCCGGGACGCCCGGGATCCGGGCCTGCACGCTGGACGTGACCGACGCCGCCAGTGTCATGGCGCTCGCGGACATCGCACCGACCTGCGATCTGCTGGTCGCCAACGCCGGCGGCGCCTTCGACCTCGCGCCGCTCGCGGACGCCGACGCCGACACCTGGGCGCGGATGTACGACGTCAACGTGCTCGGCACCGTCCGTACGGTGCAGGCCCTGCTGCCTGCCCTGCGTGCCGCCCGCGGCCAGATCGTGCTGACCGGCTCGACGGCGGGGCGTTGGGTCTACGAGGGCGGCGGCGGTTACGTCGCGGCCAAGCACGCGCTCGCCGCCCTGCGGCACACCTTGCGCCTCGAGCTGGTCGAGTCGGGCGTCCGGGTGTCGGAGGTGGCGCCGGGGATGGTGGCGACCGAACAGTTCTCGCTGACCCGCTTCGGCGGGGACGCGGACAAGGCGGCGGCCGTCTACGCCGGCGTCGACGCGCTTCGCGCCGAGGACGTCGCCGACGCGATCGCCTGGGTCGCCTCCCGCCCGGCCCACGTCAACATCGATCTCGTGCAGCTCACCCCCCAGCAGCAGGCCGGGCCGGGCAAGGTGGTCCGCCGCCCGACCGGCACCGACGACCCGGACGGGTGACCAGGCCGAAGCGGTACGCCTCCGGCCGGGCCCGCGCTCTCGGCCTCGCCACCCGCGGCACGACCGCGCCGAACCGCCTGCGCCGCGTCGACCGCTGGCTGACGGGCGTGCACGGCGACCTGCTGCGGTCCGCAGCAGCGCCTCCGGTCGTCGTCGACCTCGGCTTCGGCGCCTCGCCCGTCACGACCGTCGAGCTGTTCCGGCGGCTGCGCACGATCCGGCCCGACGTGGAGGTCGTCGGCCTCGAGATCGACCCGGAGCGGGTTCACGCGGCGCAACACACTGCACAGCAGGGCCTTTCGTACCGTCGCGGTGGGTTCGAGCTGGCCGGACTGCGTCCCCGGATCGTCCGCGCGCTCAACGTCCTGCGGCAGTACGACGAGCAGCCGGCTTACGACGCCTGGACGACCCTGCAGGCCGGACTCGCCCCGGGGGGCCTGCTCGTCGAGGGCACCTGTGACGAGATCGGGCGCCGGGCGACCTGGGTGGCGTTGACGCGCGAGGGCCCGCAGACCCTGACGCTCGCGGCGCACCTCCCGAGTCTTGCCCGGCCGTCCGAGCTCGCCGAACGCCTGCCCAAGGCGCTGATCCACTGCAACGTCCCGGGCGAGCCCGTGCACGCGCTGCTCGCCGCGCTCGACGACGCGTGGGACCGCAGTGCGGCGTACGCACCGTTCGGGCCGCGGCAGCGCTGGGTCGCCAGCTGCGAGGCGTTGGCCTGGCCGCAGCACGGACCGGTGCGACACCGGCTGGGCGAGCTGACGGTCGCCTGGTCGACGGTCGCCCCCGGTACGGCGGCGCGGGCATGACGGCGCCGCAGGGCGAACAGGAGGTGCGCCGGGAGCTGGATCTGGTGCGCCGCCTGCTGCGTGCCGCAGTCGTCGCCACCCTCACCGCGTTGCCGTTTCTCGCCCTGCTGCTGCTGGTGCGCACCGGTTACGCCCCGCTCGCCTCGGTGGACCGCGGGATCGCGAGCGGGCTCACCAACTGGGTCGGCGAGCGGCCGGCTCTGGTGTCCCTGCTGCGGGTGCTCTCCGATCTCACCAGCCCCTGGACGTTCCGGCTGCTCGTCCTGTTGACCGCCGTCGTCCTGTGGCGGCACGGACGGCGCCGGTTGGCGACCTGGGCGGTCGTGACGATGGCGGTCGGCGGCGCGCTCGGCGCCGGGCTCAAGGTCCTTGTCGGCCGCGCGCGGCCGGTGTTCGACGAGCCGCTGGCCCTCGCTCCCGGGCTGAGCTTCCCGTCCGGGCATGCGCTCAACTCGATGCTGGGTGCGGTCGTGCTGCTCCTGATAGCGCTGCCCCTGCTGAGCCGGCGCAGCCGGATCGCGGCCTGGGCGACGGCGGTCGCCGTGGTCGTGCTCACCGGGTTCGACCGGATCGGCCTGGGGGTGCACTTCCTCAGCGACGTCCTGGGCGGTTGGACCCTTGCGCTCGCGGTGCTGCTGGGCACGGTGACCGCGTTCGGCACCTGGCGGCGGGAGCACCCGGTCGGGCTCAGTCCTTGATCAGCAGGGCCAGCTCGGCGTCGAGATCGACCACGTCCTGCTCGGAGCCCGTGGGCACCGCGACGTAGGTCTGCTGCAGGAACTCGACCAGGGCGTCGCGGTCGATCTCGAACAGCGCCGATCCCGAGGGCGAGGCCATCGCCAGGCTGATGACCCGGTCACCACCCGACATCGAGGGCCACACGCGCACGTCACCCTCGCCGACCGCTCCGGCCACGCCGTCGGTCAGCAGCTGCCGGGCGAACATCCACTCGACGATCCCGTCGCCCTCGCCGCCGGTCTGGAAGGCCACCCGGACCGCCCACGGGTCGTCGGAGGCGTAACGCAGGTCGGCGAGCACCGGCAGGGACGGCCCGCCGGGCACGACCAGACGAAGCTCGAGCTCACTGCGGACGGTGGCGATGCGGCTCATGGTGCGGGCCCTCCTGGAGCGCTTCCGGTCGTGCGGCGACATCCTCAGCAACGACGCACAGCAGACGCGGTGACGGCCCGGAGCAGCGCTCACCCGTACGGGGGAGGGACGAATGCGGGCATCACGTCTGCATCCGGGGCGAGCTGTCCACGAGTGACCCGCCGCCGCGCGGGTAGGGTCCCGCGCTATGGCTGAGGAGATGGTGGTTCTGCGCGGAGGCGTCCGCTCCGGCGAGTCCACCCGGGTCGAAAGCGGGGTGCGTCGCCTGCTGGCCGCCTCCGACGCCCCGGGTCTGGTCGAGATCTACGAGGCCAACGGGGAGACCGAGACGCTCGATGGCGCCGACGCGTTGGTGTTCGTCCACCTCGGGCAGGAGCCGGCCCCAGTTCCAGGGACGGCAGTTCCAGGGACGGCAGCTCCAGGGACGTCAGCTCCAGGGACCGCCGGGGCGTAGCCCGCGGACGGCCGGCCGCACGTCCACCAGGTAGACGATGGCCGCGACGGTGCCGACCAGGCCGAACAGGCTCAGCACCGACAGGCCGCTGAGCAGCACTGCCACGACGAGGATGGCGACCCAGAGAAGCTTGGTCAGCTTGCCCGCGGCCGGGAAGGCCGCGGCGGGTCGCAGGCACGCATCGACCAGCGCCCAGAGCTTGAGGGCGAGCAGCGCGACGCCCAGCAGGAGCAGCAGCGACTCCTCCAGGCCGACGGGGGTCATGGGCAGCAGTATCCCCCACGACGCGCGCAACCCCCGGACCGTGCCGGCTCCGGAGGTTGCGTGCGGGGTCTGGCGGTGGTGACTAGCCGATCTTGGCGGTCGCGTCCTCGACGGCCTTCTCGCCGGCCGAGACGGACTTCTTCGCGGCGGTCGCGGAGGCCTCGGCCTTGCGTACGGCCTGCTTGCCCTCGGCGATCGCGGTCTGGGTGGCCGGCTGGCGGCGGATCTGCGTGACGAGCCGCTCGCCGCGCTTGGTGAGCGTGGCGTAGAGGTCGCTCGCCTTCTTGTTGGCCTTGTCGACGCGGACCTCGACGTCGCTGCGCAGCGACTTGACCGAACTCGGCAGGGTCCGGACCTGGGCCGGCACCTCCTTGGCCTGCTCGATCGCGAGGTCGGCGACGCCGACGACCGCGAACAGCGGCTTGCTGGCCTCCGAGACGTCGAAGGAGGGCAGGTTCTTCAGCGTGAAGCGGCCGGAAACGGTGCCGCCGTTCTTGTCGATGCTGGCGGTGGTCTTCGGGGTCGTCTTGCGGGTGGTCGTGGCGGTGGCCATGGTTTCGCCTCCTGGCGATAGTGAGATCGGACGTACGACGGACTGCGGCGCCTAGCGGGCGTCGGGCGTGCTGGTGCTGGACGACACGGCGGCTGCGGATCGGGGGGCGGCCTTCCTGGCCCGCCGGGCGGTGCTGAGCGAGGTGGTGGTGCTGAGCGAGGTGGTCAGGTCGGGAGCGATGGTGACCAGCGAGACGGCGGCACCGCTGCCGGCGCTCGCGAGGCTCGCGGCGTTCTGCGTGCGGAAGCTCTCGTAGATCTCGAGCAGCACCTGCTTCTGCCGCTCGTTGAGCCCCTCGTCGGCGTGGACGGCGTCGGCCAGCAGGCCGTTGCCCTCCCGCTGCTCGAGGATGCCGGCCTGGACGTACAACGCCTCGGCCGAGATGCGCAGTGCCTTGGCGATCTGCTGCAGGATCTCGGCACTGGGCTTGCGCAGGCCCCGCTCGATCTGGCTGAGGTAGGGGTTGCTCACGCCCGCGAGCTTGGCCAGCTGGCGCAACGAGATGTCACTTGCGCCGCGCTGCTCGCGGATGAAGTCACCGAGGTGACGTACATCGATGCCGGGCATAGGACTCCTTCCGCGGATTCTCGTGCTGTGACGCCACGCTAGGCGATGGTGCTAGCAACTGCAAGCAGAGTGGCTAGCACCAGGCGGTGAGGTCAGTCACAGGGCGACCGCTGGCTGACGTGGCACACGACCTGATAGGCAGGTCATCAGCCATCGGAGGCCACGCATGAGCACGACCGCCCCATCCGCTGCCGATCTGCACTTCTGGTTCGACCCGGTGTGTCCGTTCGCCTGGATGACCAGCAAGTGGGTCCGCATGGTCGCCGCCCAGCGCGACTACGCAGTCGAGTGGCGGTTCATCTCGCTGCGGCTGATCAATGCGCACGTCGACTACGACAGCCACTTCCCGCCCGACTACGCGGCAGGGCACACCGCCGGTCTGCGGCTGCTGCGGGTCGCCGCCCGGGCCCGCGAGCTGCACGGGTCGGACGCGGTCAACCGGTTCTACGCGGCGTGCGGCACGTTCGTGTTCGAGCGGCCGCCGACGCGTACGCCGCTGCCCGACCTCCTCGACGCCGGCCAGGTCCTGCCGACGGTTCTCGTCGACGCCGGCCTGCCGGTCGAGCTCGCGGGCGCCCTCGATGACAGCTCGTACGACGCGCTCATCCAGACTGAGCGCGACCAGGCCCTGTCGCGCACCGGCAAGGACGTCGGGACGCCGATCCTGCACTTCCAGCCGCCACACGGCGTCGCCTTCTTCGGCCCCGTCATCAGCCGGCTGCCGGCCGAGCCGGACGCCGTCGCCCTGTGGGACCACG
>JBBSKF010000113.1:0-12478 GCA_038256525.1 Mycobacteriales bacterium
ATCGGCGTCGGGTCGATCGCCGTCCGCCGGATGCTCACGGAGTACGGCTTCACGGTCGCCGAGTCCGGGGACGGCCTGCGCCTGCGGCACGGACTGCTCGAGACCCGCAGCTCGACGATCCCGGCGGGTCGGGTGCAGACCATGCGCATCACCGAGCCCCTGCTGTGGCGGCCGTTCGGCTGGGCGCGCGTCGAGGTCGACGTCGCAGGCTACAGCTCCGGCGGTGGCGAGGAGCAGGCCTCGACCGGGGCGTTGCTGCCGGTGGCCCCACGGGAGTTCGCGCATCGTCTGGTCGCCCGCGTCCTCGGCGCCAGCCCACCCCCGGTCGGTGATCCACCGCCCCGGGCGGCGCGCTGGCGGGCACCGCTGTCGCACCGCCGGCTCGCGGTGGGCCTGGACGGCACTCACCTGGTGTCGACACACGGCGTGCTCACGACCACCACCGAGGTCGTACCGCTGGCAAAGGTCCAGAGCCTGCGGCTCACCCAAGGACCGCTGCAGCGGCGGCTCGGACTCACGAGCCTGCACGTCGACACGGCCGGCCGACGGCTGCCAGGCACCGTCGCGCCTCACCGGGGAGACCAGGAAGCAGCCCGCCTGCTCGCCCAGACCACCGCGCTCGCCCGGGCCGCGCGGCAGACGGCATCGCCGTAGGGTGAGTCGGTGCCCGTCGATCACTACCGCCGTACGGGCGTCGCCCTCGCCGCTGCCGCGGTCCTGCTGGCCGGCTGCTCGGCAGACCCGGATGTCCCGGCGGCCCGGCCGGCGGCGGCGGCCACCCCGACGCCGACCTGCAAGCCGGCTCCGCTGGTGCGCCGAGCGGCTGCCGTCCTGATCGTGGGCATCCCCAACGTCGACAGCGCCGACGACGAGCTCGCCCGCACCGTGGTGGACCTCGGGGTCGGCGGGTTGTTCCTGTCCGAGCCCAACGTCGAGTCGGCCGCGCAGCTGTCAGCCCTCGTGAAGGGGCTGCGCGCCCGGGCCGCCAGGCCGCTGCTGGTCTCGACGGACGAGGAGTCGGGGCGGGTCGCGGTCACCCGCGAGATCGTCGGCGCGGGCCCTTCGCCACGCCGGCTCGCCCGCCAGCAGACACCCCAGCAGGTGCGCGCCTTCGCGCAGGACATCGGCGCCAGCCTCGCCGGCGTGGGCATCGACCTCGACCTGGCTCCGCTGCTCGACCTCGACGACGGCCCGTCCGGGGGGATCATCGGTGACCGGTCGTTCAGCGCCGACCCGGACATCGCCGCGGAATACGGCCTGGCCTTCTCGGCCGGCCTGCTCGACGCCGGTGTGACGCCGACCGTCAAGCACTTCCCGGGCCAGGGACGGTCCACGACCGACACCCACCGCAAGCCAGGCCTGGTCACGACCAGCGTCGAGGACCTGACCGACACCGATCTGCGCCCGTTCCAGGAGGCGATCGACGCCGGTGCTCCGGTCGTCATGCTCAACCACCTGGGCTACACCGCCCTGGAGGGTGACCTGCCTGCGACGATGAGCCCCAAGGCCTACGCGCTGCTACGCGACATGGGCTTTCGTGGGGTGGCGATGACCGACAGCATCGGCATGGGTGCGGTCAACCTTCGCTGGGACTTCCCCGAGGCCGCCGTGCGAGCGGTCGATGCGGGGGCTGACGCCGTGCTCGCCACCGACGGGAACCAGACGGTGCGCATGGTCAACGCCCTGGTGGGCGCCGTCCAGTCCGGGCGGCTGTCCGAGGAGCGCCTGAACGAGGCCTCGGCGCGGGTGACCGCCCTCGCGGGTGGCGACCCGATGGCGATGTCCTGCCTGCCAGTGACGTTGCCGGTGCTGAAGTCGGCGCCGGCGCAGACCCGGATCCCCTCCCCCTCCGGGAGCGGCACGGCGACGCCCCGCACCACCGTGACGCCGAAGACCACCGCGACGCCCCGCACCACCGCCAAGCCGAAGACCACCGCCACTCGCAGCGCCTCACCGAGCGCCACCGCCACCCGCAGCGCCTCACCGAGCGCCACCGCCACACCCCGCTGATCAGGCGAGCCGCCCGGGGTCGTCCGGAACGTCCACCGCGTGCTCCTCCAGCCAGGTGAAGGGCACGACGTCCAGGGCGCGCTCGTGCGTGCAGGCGAGCACGACGGGGGACGCGGCTCCGTCCTCGTACGCCTGCCGCCACCGCACCGCCACGACACACCAGCGGTCACCCGGTTGCAACCCCGGAAAGGCGTGCTCCGGCCGCGGCGTCGACAGGTCGTTGCCGACCGACTTCTGGTGGGCCAGGAACCTCGCCGTGACCACGGCGCAGACCGTGTGGCTACCGATGTCGTCACGACCGGTCGAGCAGCAGCCGTCCCGGTAGAACCCGGTCATTGGATCCTCGCCGCACACCTGCAGCTCACCGCCGAGGACGTTGCGCTCGATCATCGAACTCCTTCCCTCAGCCCAGCGCCAGGCCGAGCGCGAGCAGCGCGCCGTAGGCGAGCTGCAGCTTCCCAGTCGCGACGAGCACGCCGACGAGCTCGTGGCCGCGCACGCCCCCGCGCACCTTCGCGACCGGCTCGAGAGCGAGCGGCGCGGCCAACAGCGCGAGCAGCGCCGTCGGGGCGGCGGGGGCGAGCGCGATCGGCACGAGCAGGGCGGTCGCCACCAGGGCCGGGTAGAGCACCCGGCTGCGGCGCTCTCCGAGCACGACCGCCAGCGTCCGCTTCCCCGCCAGCGTGTCCGTCGGGATGTCCCGCAGGTTGTTGGTGACCAGGATGGCGCAGGCCAGCGCCCCGCAAGCGATCCCGCCACCCAGCGCGGCCCAGGTCAGCCGCTCGGCCTGGACGAAGGTCGTGCCGAGCACGGCAATGAGACCGAAAAAGACGAAGACCGAGATCTCACCGAAACCGCGGTAACCATAGGGTTTTTCGCCCCCCGTGTAACCCCAGGCAGCACCCAGGGCCGCGACCCCTACGAGCAGCACCCACCAGGAGGTGAGCGCTGCCAGCACCAGTCCCACCAGCGCGGCGACCCCGAGGGCCAGCAAGGCCGCCCGCAGCACCGCGGGCGCCGAGGCGTGGCCACCGCCGACCAGCCGAAGCGGTCCGACCCGGTTGTCGTCGGTGCCCCGGATGCCGTCGCTGTAGTCGTTGGCGTAGTTCACTCCGACCTGCAGCGCGAGGGCGACGATCAGGGCGAGCACCGCCCGGCCGGGCCGGAAGCTGTCGACCTGCGCGGCGGCGCCGGTGCCGACGAGCACGGGGGCAAGGGCGGCAGGCAGCGTACGGGGGCGCGCGCCTTCCAGCCACTGTGCGGCCGTCGTCATGTCCCCTCCTCCCCGCCCGGACCGGGCCCTGTCGGCAGGGCTGCCCGGTCGATCTTGCCCGATGCGAGCAGCGGCAGGGAATCGACCGCCCGTAGCTCGCGGGGCGCGAACGCCCGGGGCAGGCAGTCCGCGACGTGCTTTCGAGCCTGCTCGAGGCTCAACGGATCCCGCAGGACCGCGATGGCCACCACCCGCTGACCCCACTCGGTGTCCGGCACCCCGATGACCGCGACCTCGACGATCGCGGGATGCTCGGCGAGCCGGGCCTCCACCGCCGCGGGGGCCACCTTCTCGCCGCCGGTGACGATGACGTCGTCGGCGCGGCCCAGCACCTGCAGCCGACCGTCGGCGTCCCACCGCCCCAGGTCGCTGGCAAGAAAGGCGCCCTGATGGAAGGCCTGCGCCGTGAGGTCGGGGCGCAGCCGGTAGCCAGGTGCGACGACCGCCCCGGCCAGCCGGATCCGACCGGCGTCGACCGAGACCTCGACCCCGTCCAACGGGATGCCGTCGTAGACGCATCCACCGCTGGTCTCGGAGCTGCCGTAGGTGGTCACCACCGACACGCCGGCCCTGCTCGCCGCCGCGAGCAGCGGCGCCGGGGCCGCTGCACCGCCCAGGAGCACCGCGTCGTACGCCGCGAGCGCGCCGACGGCGCCGGCTGACAGCAGACGCAACAGCTGGGTGGGCACCAGCGAGACATAGCGTCGCCTCCCGGTCAGCTGGGCAGTCTGCGTGGTGAACGTGTCTGCGCAGAAGGATCCTGCTGGCAGCACCACCGGATCGGTGCCGGCGAGCAGTGAACGCACCAGCACCTGGATGCCGCCGATGTGCGTCGGCGGGATCGCCAGCAGCCACTGTCCGGGACCGCCGAGCCGACGTTCGGTCGCCGCGGCGGAGGCCCGCAGATTGGCGGCCGTGAGCAGCACGCCCTTGGGCTCCCCCGTCGAGCCCGATGTCGGCACGACCACAGCGATGTCGCTCTGCTCCAGCGGCTCGTCCGGCCGGCAGGCCGCGAGCACCTGCGCCGGCTTCGGCGGCAACGGCAGCACTGCGGGACCGAGCCCGTCCAGAGCCGCGGCCAGCGCGGGGAGCAGAGCCCCGGCGGTGGCGGGCACTGCGAGCAGCACGTCAGAAGGCATAGGGATAGGCGGACCAATCCGGATCGCGCTTCTCCAGGAACGCATCGCGCCCCTCGACCGCCTCGTCGGTCAGATAGGCGAGGCGGGTCGCCTCGCCGGCGAAGACCTGCTGGCCCATCATTCCGTCGTCCACGGCGTTGAAGGCGAACTTCAGCATCCGCTGCGCGGTCGGGCTCTTGCCCACGATCGTCCGGGCCCAGTCCAGCGCCGTTGCCTCGAGCTGCGCGTGCGCCACGACCTGGTTGACCATGCCCATCCGGTGGGCGTCCTCGGCGGTGTACTCCCTGCCGAGGAAGAAGATCTCGCGGGCGAACTTCTGGCCGACCTGGCGGGCGAGGTAGGCCGATCCGTAGCCGCCGTCGAAGCTGCCGACATCGGCGTCGGTCTGCTTGAACCTGGCGTGTTCGGCGCTCGCGAGGGTGAGGTCGCACACGACGTGCAGGCTGTGCCCGCCACCTGCCGCCCAGCCCGGGACGACACAGATGACCACCTTCGGCATCATCCGGATCAGGCGCTGCACCTCGAGGATGTGCAGCCGCCCGGCGCGGGCCGGGTCGATCGTCTCGGCGCCTTCGCCTGCGGCGTAGCGGTATCCGTCCCGCCCGCGGATCCGCTGGTCGCCTCCCGAGCAGAACGCCCAGCCGCCGTCCTTGCTCGACGGCCCGTTGCCCGTGAGCAGGACGCAGCCGACGTCGGGCGTCATACGGGCATGGTCGAGCGCCCGGTAGAGCTCGTCGACGGTCTGCGGGCGGAAGGCGTTTCGCACCTCCGGCCGGTCGAACGCGATCCGGACGACACTCCCGTCGCGACCGGTCGCGGTGTTGCGGTGGTAGGTGACGTCAGCGAACTCGAAACCCTCGACCCGCCGCCACTGCGAGGCGTCGAACAGCTCGGAGACCTCGCGGCGTGCCATTCTCCGAGCCTATCGAGGCCGACCGCACCGAGGAGGGCAGCCCGTGGTGCCGGACTGGGACGCGCTTGTCGAAGACGTCCACGTGGTGTCCCTGCCGATGCGGGTGCCCTTCCGTGGGGTGCACACCCGCGAGGCCCTGCTCTTGCGGGGACCGGCCGGCTGGGGTGAGTTCGCACCCTTCCTGGAGTACGACGACACCGAATCCGCCCGGTGGCTGTCCGCGGCGATCGAAGCCGCCTTCACCGGCTGGCCGGCGGCGCGGCGGACGGCTGTTCCCGTCAACGCGACAGTCCCTGCGGTTGCGGCCCGCGAGGTCGGCGACGTGCTGGCCCGCTTCCCCGGCTGCACGACCGCCAAGGTGAAGGTCGCGCAGGCCGGCCAGGGCCCGTCCGACGACCTCGACCGCGTCGCCGAGGTGCGCTCCGTGCTCGGGGCGGGCGGCCGGGTGCGGGTGGATGCCAACGGGGCCTGGACGGTGGAGCAGGCGCTGCGCAGCCTCGAGGCTCTGGCGCCCTACGACCTGGAGTACGCCGAGCAGCCGTGCGAGACCGTCGCGGAGCTTGCGGCTGTCCGGGCCGGGCTCGCTCGTGCGGGCCTGCCGATGCTGATCGCCGCGGACGAGAGCGTGCGCAAGGCCACCGATCCCGCCCGGGTGCTGCTCGCCGGCGCCGCAGACATCCTGGTCGTGAAGGTCGCCCCGCTGGGCGGGGTGGCTCCGGCGCTGTCGATCGCTGCGGCGTGCGGCCTGCCGGTCGTGGTGTCGAGCGCGCTCGACACCTCCGTCGGGATCCGAGCCGGGATCGCCCTGGCTGCAGCACTTCCCGCGCTCCCCTATGCGTGCGGGCTGGGAACGGCGAGCCTGCTGGGCGCCGACGTCGTCCGGCCCCCGCTGGTTCCGGTGACGGGCGTCATCGAGGTCCGGCCGGTGACCGCCGACCCCGACCTGCTCGCCGCCGCAGCCGCGCCGGCGGAGCGCCACCGCTGGTGGCTCGAGCGGCTGCGACGCTGTCATGCAGCGCTGGTCGCGACCGCTGCGCCAGACTCGCACCTGTGAACCCCTCGACCGCCCTTGCCCGCGTGCTCGTCGACGAGCTGGTGCGGGGTGGCCTGCGCGAAGCGGTGCTGTCGCCAGGATCGCGATCGGCGCCGCTCGCCTTCGCGCTGCACGACGCCGACGCCGAGGGGCGGCTACGCCTGCACGTGCGCATCGACGAGCGCTCGGCCGGCTTTCTCGCCCTCGGCCTCGCCAAGGGTTCCGGTCGGCCGGTGGCGCTCGTCACGACGTCCGGTACCGCGACGGCCAACCTGCACCCGGCCGTCCTCGAGGCGTCCTACGCGGCCGTCCCGCTGATCCTGCTCACCGCCGACCGGCCGCCGGAGCTGCGTGGCACCGGCGCCAACCAGAGCGTCGACCAGGTGAAGCTGTACGGCGACGCCGTGCGCATGTTCGCCGAGATCGGTACGCCCACCGAGCGTGCCGGTGACAACGCCTACTGGCGGTCGCTGACCTGCCGGGTGCTGGCCGCGGCGACCGGCGACGCCGGCACCCGACCCGGCCCGGTCCAGGTCAACGTCGGCCTGCGTGAGCCGCTGGTCCCGGACGAGGGGGCGGAATGGACCGAGTCGCTCGAAGGCCGTGACGACGGCGCCCCGTGGACCTCCCGCGTCGCCGCACCGGCGGGCGGCGCGCTGCCCGACGACCTGCCACCGCGTACCGTTGTCGTGCTCGGGGACTGCGCCCACGACGTCGCCGCGGCAGCGCTGGAGCTGGCGCAGGTGCGGGGCTTCCCGGTCGTCGCCGAGCCCAGCGCCGGAGCCCGAACGGGGAGCTGCCTGGTCGATGCCGCGGAGCTGGTGCTCGGTGCGCCGGGCTTCCTCGAGGCGCACCGACCGGACCGGGTGCTGGTCGTCGGTCGACCGACGTTGAGCCGCGCGGTCGGGCGGCTGATCACCGAGTCACCCTGCGACGTCGTCGGCCAGTTCGGCTGCTGGCCGGACACGTCCCGCTCGGCGGCCCGGGTGCTGCCTGCGGTGCCGGTCGGGGCGGGCGACGTCGAGGCGACGTGGCTCACCTCCTGGTTGATGGCCGGCCTGCTGGCGCGCGGCGCCGTGCAGGACGTCCTCTACTTCTCGGAGGACCTCAGCGAGCCGGTCGTCGCGGCCGCCGTCGTCGGTGCGTCGCCGTCGCTGCTGTTCGTCGGGTCGTCCAAGCCGGTGCGCGACCTGTTCGTCGCCAGTCCCGGACCGTCCGCACGCGTGCTCGCCAACCGGGGCGTCGCCGGCATCGACGGCTCGGTGTCGACGGCCCTCGGAGCGGCGCTGGCGCACCAAGCGGACGGCGGCGGCGTCGCGTACGCCCTGATGGGTGACCTGAGCTTCCTGCACGACGCCACCGGGCTTGTTCTCGGGCCGAGCGAGCCGCGGCCCGATCTCACGATCATCGTCGTCAACAACGACGGGGGTGCCATCTTCGGCCTGCTCGAACAGGCCGGCGAGGCCTACACCGAGGCCTTCGAGCGGCTGTTCGGCACACCGCACGGCGTGGAGCTGGCCTCGCTGTGCGCGGCTACCGGCACCCTGCACATCCCCGCGGCGACCTGGGAGGACCTGCATGCCGCGCTGCTCCCCGCCGGGGGAATCCGCGTGATCGAGGTCCGCACCGACCGGCAGTCCGCGGTGGTCCTCGACCGTGCGCTGCGTCACGCCGTGGACGAGGCGCTCGGGCGGTAGGAACTTCCAGGCCAACCACTTCTGCTGTGCGGGTGTTGCCACACAGGACAATTGTCGCGAGAAGTTGGCCTGTGTGGCAACAGGCACGGCGGTGCGCTGCCACCTCGGCGCGACACGCCGAGCAGGTTGGGCAGTGGGTCGGCCCGCGAGGGGTATCGGGACGACGTGCAGATCAGCCGCTGGAACAGTCACGGCGGGCAGGCCGTCGGCAAGGTGAAGAAGAAGATCACGACGGAGACGGAGGCGGGCGGCCGGAAGGTCAAGGCCAGCAAGGAAGAGCCACAGTACCTGGTCGAGAGCGAGAAGTCCGACGGCGAGGCGGCGCACAAGCCCGACGCGCTGCACAAGACGTGAGCGCTTCGCCCAGAGACTTGGACGAGGCGTACCGCGAGTTCGCCGACCCTGTCAACATGACGCCAAGATCGCTCACATGAAGAAGGTCGTCGGCTACGTGTGCCGCCACCTCGCGCAGCGGCCCGGCTCACAGGAGATCGAGACGCTGGCGCGACAGCTCATGAACTGGGGACACGACCCAGTGCGGGACTGACATCGGGCTGGACCACGGACCGCGGACCCGCCTTCGCCACCACCACGCACAGCACGGCGATCACCAGGCACAACGGTGAGAACACGGCCAGCTCCCAGGTCCTGTTCTGGGCGTCGGACCCGAGCGAGGCTGTCCCGAGCAGGAGAACGCGCAAAAACAGCACGACCGCCACGGCCCAGGTGCCTACCGAGAACATCCACCAGGGCAAGGGGACACGCCAGAGGCCGCCCCGTCCGATGACGAGCGCGGCCGCCGTCCACAGCAGCACGACGACCACGAGCGTGGCGGCCGGTGGCGGGAAGGTCGAGGCGGTGTCACCCCACACGGTCTGCGACAGCGCCTCCCGGTCGCCGAACGGCCACGGGCTGCCCGCTGCCCAGACGGCGTGCAGGGCCCCGATCGCCCCGAGCAGCGCGCCGGCGGCGAGAGCGGCCCGGCGGGCCAGCGGAGTTCCATCGGTCTGCTGAGCTACGGAGTTCGTCATGGCTGAGACGCTACGAACGAGGCGTGCGCCGGGCATCGGGGCTATCCCTGATTTCGGGCCCGCCCTGTAGCCAGGCCGCCGGAACAGCGCGAGCATCACCGGCATGACCATCACCGTCGTCATCGTCGACGACCACGCGGGCTTTCGGCGCATGGCGCGGCGCATGCTCGAAGTCGGCGGCTTCGACGTGATCGGCGAGGCTGCCGACGGCGCGGACGCGTTGCGCAGGGTCGCCGAGCTTCAGCCTGACCTGTTGCTGCTCGACATCCAGCTGCCCGATCTCGACGGGTTCGCGGTCTCCCGGCAGGTGGCCGCAGCCGGTGCCGACGTCATGGTCGTGCTCACGTCGAGTCGGAGCGCCAAGGACTACGGATCCCGGCTGTTCCGCTGCGGGGCGAGAGGTTTCATCCCCAAGGAAGAGTTGTCCGGGCCGGCTCTGCTCGGGCTTCTCGGGGTGGCCTCGTGACGAGGCGCCAACGAGCAGGGGTTGTCCTCCTCGCGCTGGGCTTTCTCGCCGGCGCCCTGACACCCGCCCTTCTGCGCGGCGGACGTCCGTCCCTGACGGTCCTGGCGTACGAGCTCGGCGTCGGGATCCTGTTCGTCGTGGCCGGCTTGCTGGCAGCGGCGAAGCGGCCGGACAGCGCAGTCGGAGGCCTGCTCACCATCGCCGGGCTGGTCTGGCTGGCGGC
Source organism: Mycobacteriales bacterium (assembly GCA_038256525.1). GTDB lineage: Bacteria > Actinomycetota > Actinomycetes > Mycobacteriales > SCTD01 > SCTD01. The sequence continues at coordinate 9,786 of JBBSKF010000113.1, forward strand.
CCGTACGCTCGTGTGGTTTGGCTCCAACTCCGCCGTGTTCACCCTCGGTCTGGTCCTGGTCCTGCTGCCCATCGGCCTGGTGGCGCATCTCGCGGTCGTGTTCCCCAGCGGCCGACTCTCGTCGACGTTCGAACGCCTGGTCGTCACAGGCTCGTACGTCGTCATCCTCACCGGTGTGCTCCTTCTCGAGCTGTCCGGCTGTCCCGAGTGCCCCAGCAACCTGCTGGCCGTCAGCCGCGATGATGATCTGGGCCGCCTGCTCCACGTGGCGATCCGAGTCGCCACGCTGGTGGCCATCGCCGCCTTCTGCACTGTCCTGGTGACGCACTGGAACAGGGGGACACGGGCCGCCCGCCGGGTGCTGGCGCCGGTGCTGCCCACCGCCCTGCTGTACGCAGCGGTATCGGCGGCCGGACTGCTGGCCGAGCTCGGAGCTCCGTTCGGTTCGGGGCGGACCTGGGAGGCTGTCGGGCGCGTGGCCATAGCGGCTGTGCCGGTCGCCTTTCTCGCCGGACTCCTGCGCAGCCGCCTGGCTCGGTCCGACGTCGGCAGGCTCGTCGTCGAGTTGGGGGTGGGCGCGCCCGCGGATCGGCTGCAGAGCGCCCTGGCCCGGACCCTGGGTGACCCCAGCGTCGAGGTGGCCTACTGGACACCGGAGACCGGGCGCTACGTCGGCGGGGACGGTCTGGCCATGACCCTGCCGGACGACGGTTCTCGCGCGATCACCCTCATCGAACGGGCCGGCCATCAGGTCGGCGCGCTCGTGCACGACCCCGCCCTGCGTGACGAACCCGTGCTGCTCGCTGCGGTGAGTGCCGCGGCCGGGTTGTCGATGGAGAACGAGCGGCTGAACGCCGAGGTCCTGGCCCGCCTGGACGAGGTGCAGGCCTCGCGGGCACGCATCGTCCAGGCGGCCGATGCCGAACGCCTCCGGGTGGAGCGCAACCTGCACGACGGCGCGCAACAGCGGCTGGTGACGCTGTCCCTCGCACTTTCCATGGCCCGCCGTCAGCTGACCGATGCCGGCGGGCAGCCCGGCCCGCACGCTCTCCGGTGCCTCGACGCCCTGCTCTCGGAGGCGGCGGACGAACTGACTTCAGCCCTGCGGGAGCTCCGCGAGCTGGCCCGCGGGCTGCACCCCGCCATCCTGGTCGATGAGGGGCTGGGAGCGGCGGTCGAGGCGTTGGCCGACCGGTCGGCGGTGCCGGTGACAGTCACGGGTGAGATCCATGGTCGCCTACCGGCGCCCGTCGAGGCGGCGGCGTACTACGTGGTGTCAGAATCGTTGGCCAACGTGAGCAAGTATGCGAAGGCCTCGTCCGTCACCGTCCACGTCGCGCGGGACGAACATCGCCTCGTGGTCGACGTGACCGACGACGGGTCAGGCGGCGCCAAGGCACGTCCCGGATCCGGGCTGGAGGGATTGGCCGACCGCCTGGCGGCGCTCGACGGGCAGCTGACGGTCGAGAGCCACCCCATGCGCGGCACACGGGTGAGCGCGAGCCTTCCGTGCGCGTGATCCTCGCTGATGACGCCATTCTCGTGCGCCAGGGCCTCGCTCGTCTGTTGGAGGACGCCGGCATGGACGTGGTGGCTCAGCTCCCCGACGCCGTGGACCTGCTGTCGGCTGTGTCGGCCCACCGGCCGGACGTCGTCCTGCTCGACGTACGGATGCCGCCGACGCACACGACGGAGGGCCTCACGGCCGCACTGGAGATCAAGATTCGCCACCCGGAGGTCGGTGTGCTCGTGCTGTCGCAGCATCTCGAGACCCGGCTTGCTCTGAAACTTCTCGACGGCCGGCGGGGGGTGGGCTACCTGCTCAAGGAGCGGGTCGGCGACCTGGTCGAGTTCCACGACGCCGTACGCCGGGTAGGCGCCGGGGGCACTGCCGTCGACCCCGAGCTCGCCCAACTCCTGGTGGAGCGAAAGAGCCGCCGCACTCCCGTCGAGTCGCTCTCGGCCCGTGAGCTGGAGGTGTTGGGCCTGATCGCGGAGGGACGGTCCAACCAGGCGATCGTCGACCGGCTCTTCCTGTCAGCGAAGACGGTGGAGTCGCACGTACGCAGCATCTTCATCAAGCTCGACCTGCTGCCCGAACCCGACGACCACCGCCGGGTGCTCGCGGTGCTGGCCTACCTCCGCTCCAGCTGAGCCGGGACCGGCCCTGGACAGGCATCAGGGGAAAGCCCGCAATGTCAGGACTGCAGCGCATCCCGCATCGGGATGAGCTTCGCGGCGCTCTCGACCAGCTCCTCCTGTGACTGCGACCCCGCCACGATGCCGCAGCCCGCGAAGAGCCGCAGCCGCCGGGGGTCTTCGCGGTCCACCTCGGCGCACCGCAGCGCAATCCCCCATTCGCCGTCGCCGGCCGCATCCATCCAGCCGACGGGTCCGGCGTAGCGGCCGCGGTCCATGCCCTCGATCTCGCGGATGAGATCCAGCGCCGCCTTCGTCGGCGTCCCGCACACCGCGGCAGAGGGATGCAGGGAGGCGACCAGGCCGAGCGAAGTCGCTCCGTCGGTGACGACACCGGTGACGTCCGTCGCCAGGTGCATGACGTTGTGCAGGTGCAGCACGAAGGGCTCCGGCGGCACATCCGCCGACCCGCAGTGCGACGTCAGCGCCTCGGCCACCGAGCGCACGGCGTACTCGTGCTCTTCGAGGTCCTTGCTGGAGCGGGCCAGCGATGC
>JBBSKF010000114.1:0-12419 GCA_038256525.1 Mycobacteriales bacterium
ACTAGGGTGCTTCCCATCCCGGCGCCGGGCGCCGCCCCCGTACGCCCTTCGGCTCGAAAGGCATCTGCTGCCGATGTTCAGGTCGCTGCTCGGCCGCGACATGGCGGTGGACCTCGGAACGGCGAACACCCTCGTCTACGTGCGGGGTCGTGGTGTGCTCCTCAACGAGCCGAGCGTGGTGGCGGTGGACACCAAGACCAACGCCATCGTCGCCGTGGGCACCGAGGCCAAGCGCATGATCGGCCGAACGCCGAGCAACATCGTCGCGATCCGTCCGCTGCGGGACGGCGTGATCGCGGACTTCGAGACGACTGAGCGGATGCTGCGCTACTTCATCCAGAAGGTGCACAGGCGAAGGCATTTCGCGAAGCCACGCATCGTCGTCTGCGTGCCCAGCGGGATCACCGGCGTCGAGCAGCGGGCTGTGAAGGACGCGGGCTACCAAGCCGGCGCGCGGCGCGTCTACATCATCGAGGAGCCGATGGCCGCGGCGATCGGCGCCGGCCTGCCGGTCCACGAGCCGACCGGCAACATGGTCGTCGACGTCGGCGGCGGGACCACCGAGGTCGCGGTGATCTCGCTCGGCGGCATCGTCACGAGCCAGTCGATCCGCACCGGGGGGGACCGGCTGGACGCGGCGATCATCACCTATGTCAAGAAGGAGTACTCCCTGCTGCTCGGCGAGCGGACCGCGGAGGACATCAAGATGTCGATCGGCTCGGCCTTCCCGATGCCCGACGAGCCGGTCGCGGAGATCCGCGGGCGCGATCTCGTCTCAGGCCTGCCCAAGACGATCGCGGTCAGCGCCGAGGAGATTCGCAAGGCGATGGAGGAGCCGCTCAACGCCATCATCGACGCTGTGAAGACGACCCTGGACAAGTGCCCGCCGGAGCTTGCCGGCGACGTCATGGACCACGGCATCGTGCTGACCGGCGGCGGTGCGCTGCTCCAGGGCATCGACGAGCGGCTGCACCACGAGACGGGCATGCCGATCCACATCGCCGACAACCCGCTGCACTCCGTGGCGATCGGCTCGGGCAAGTGCGTCGAGGAGTTCGAGGCCCTACGTCAGGTCCTCATCTCCGAGCCGCGCCACTAGCGACGGCGACCGCCCGTGAGCGGACCGCGGCTGCTGCTCGTCGTACTCGCACTGGCGGCCCTCGCGCTCACCGCCATCGACGCGCGGTCCGGCGCCTCTTCACCCTTTGATGCCGTACGCCGCGGCGCGGACACGGTGCTCGGTCCGGTCCAGCGCGCCATCGGGGGAGTGGCCGGCAGCGTGGGCCACGTCTTCGCCGGCGCCCCGGCGGAGCAGGAGGGGCTGCGGGAGGAGATCGCGCGGCTGAGGGCGGAGCTGGAAGCGAACGAGGACCTGCGGCGGCGGGGCGCCGAGCTGGACCGGCTGCTCGGGCTCGCCGAGCGCGGGAGCGCCCCGACGGTTCCCGCTCGGGTCGTGGCTGTCGGCTCGGCCTTCGGCTTCGGCTCGACGGTCACCATCGACGCCGGCAGCCGGGACGGCCTGCAGCCCGGTCAGACGGTGCTGAGCGGCGCCGGGCTGGTCGGACGCACGGTGCGCGTCGGACCGTTCACCGCCACCGTCCTGCTGCTCACCGACCCCGGCTTCACCGTCGGGGCCCGGCTCACCCGGGAGGGCACCATCGGGCTCGCGACCGGGGCCGGGGCCACGCTGACCTACGAGCTGGTCGAAGGCGGGCGGGTCGCGATCGGGGACGCGCTGCTGACCACCGGCTCCGAGACCTTCCTGCCCGGCGTACCGGTCGGGCGGGTCACCGCTGTCGACGCGAGCCCCGGCGACCTGGTCACCACCGCCGAGGTCGAGCCGTTCGTCGACGTCTCGGCCCTGGACCTGGTCGGGGTGGTCATCGCGCCGCCGCGGGACACGCCGCGGTCGCCGCTGCCGCCGCCGCCGCCCCCGCCCCCGCCGACGCCCCCGCCCCCGCCGTGACGCCCCGCCGGTTCGCGCTCGGCGCGGTCACCGTCGTCGGCGCTCTGCTCCTTCAGTCCGCCGTCCTGACGCGGCTGCCGCTGCCCGGCGGTGCACCCGACCTGCTGCTCGTGCTCGTGGTGGCCTTCGCGTTGGCTGAGGGGCCGCTGTCGGGGACGGTCACCGGTTTCGTCGCCGGCCTGCTGGCCGACCTCGGGACCGACCACGAACTGGGCCGCAGCGCGCTGGTCTACACGCTCGTCGGCTACGTGGCCGGGCTTGTACACGACGCCCCGGCCTTCGGCGCCGGCCGGTCCGCCGGGCGGGGCCGCTCCCCGTTGGTGCCGCTCGTGGTCGTCGCGGGGGCGGCTGCTGCCGGCGTCACGGTCTACGCGGCGGAGGGCTTCTTGCTCGGCGACGACAGGGTGACGCTCGACGCCTTCCGGCAGTCGCTGGTCGCCACGGTCGCCTACTGTGTGCTCCTGACCCCGTTCGTCGTCCCGGTCATCGGGATCCTGGTCCGGCGACTCGACTTCGACCCGCTGCGACGGTGACTGACCCGTGAGCGAGCGTTCCCAACTTCGTCTGTTCGTCCTTCGGGTGCTCGTCGTCACGATCCTCGCGACGCTGTTCGGCCGGCTGTGGTTCCTGCAGGTCTACGCCGGCGAGACCTACGACCGGGCCGCCAGCGCCAACCGGGTCCGTGAGGTCGTCGAGCCGGCTGCCCGGGGGGAGGTCTACGACGCGCGCGGCGTTCCCCTCGTACGCAATCGTACGGCACTGGTTGTGTCGGTGAACCGGTCCACGCTGCAGCGCGAGAGCGACCGCGGCGCCGCCGTCCTGGACCGGCTCGCGGCCGTGATCGACGTGCCGGCAGCAGATCTCGCTCAGCAGATCACGCCGTGCGGGACGCAGGTCGCGACGCCGTGCTGGCGTGGTTCGCCCTTCCAGCCGGTGCCGGTGCGGGAGTACGACGCGCGCGACCCGGCCGCCCTCGCCCGCGTCCTGCGCATCGAGGAGCACCGCGAGGACTTCCCCGGGGTCGGCGCCGAGTTCGCCGCCGTACGCGACTACCCCGGGGGACAGGCGGGCGCGCACCTGTTGGGCTACCTCGGCCCGATCAGCCAGGAGGAGGCCGGCCAGCCGGAGTCTGCCGGGGTGCAGCCCACCGCGCTGGTCGGCCGGTCGGGGGTCGAGGCGAGCTACGAGGCGGCGCTGCGCGGGACCGACGGGAGCCGCCAGGTGCTCGTCGACAACGTCGGCAGCGTCACCGGCACGAAGAGCCGGACCGCTCCGCAGCCGGGCGACACCCTCGTCCTGTCCATCGACGCCCGCGTGCAGCAGGTCGCCGAGGACGCGCTGCGTCGGGCGATCGAGCGGGCCCGCACCCTGGAGTCCCGCGCCGGCGGTCTGCTGGTGGCCGACTCCGGTTCGATCGTGGTGATGGAGGCCCGCACGGGACGGATCGTCGCGATGGCGAGCTACCCGTCGTACGACCCGGCGGTGTTCGTCGGCGGCGCGACACCGGCGCAGTACGCCGAGCTCGTCGACGACAGCCGCGGCGCACCGCTGGTCTTCCGGGCGATGCAAGGGGCGTACGCGCCGGCCTCGACCTTCAAGGTGATCTCGGCAGCGGCGGCGGTGAGCAGCGGCGACTACCCGCTGGGCGGCAGCTATCCGTGCCCGGGGGTGTATCCGCCGACCGGGCAGCGCAACTTCGACAGCGCGGTGCTCGGCGCGATCGACCTGCGGACCGCGCTGGTGAAGTCGTGCGACACGGTGTTCTACAAGTTCGGCTACGAGCAGTGGCAGCGCGACGGCGGCAACCGGCCGGTCGCCGCGCCGCGTGATCCGATGATCGGTCTCGCGAAGGCGTTCGGGCTCGGTGAGCGCACCGGCGTCGACCTGCCGAGCGAGCGGCGCGGGACGATCGCGGATCGGGCCTACAAGCAGGCGTTCTGGGAGAGCACGAGGGACAACCGCTGCGCGGGCGCGGTCAACCCGGTCCTGACTGACGAGCGCCGGCAGGCCAACGCGGAGTTCTGCGCCGACGGAAACCGCTTCCGCGGTGGCGACGCCACGAACTTCGCGATCGGCCAGGGCGACACGCTCGTGACGCCGCTGCAGCTCGCGACCGTCTACGCGGCGATCGCCAACGGCGGGACGGTGTTCGAGCCGCACGTCGGGCGGGCGCTGCTGTCGCCGGGAGGGGCGGTGCGCGAGATCGCGCCGGTGGTGAAGCGGGCCGTGCCGGTCGCCCCCGAGGTGCTCGGCTATGTGAAGGAGGCGCTGTCGGGGGTGACCCAGCCGGGTGGGACCGCCGCGGGGGCCTTTGTCGGCGCCCCGGTCGCGGTCGCGGGCAAGACCGGCACCGGCGAGGTCGCGAACTCCCAGGACACCTCGTGGTTCGCCTCGTTCGCGCCGGCCGACAAACCCGACCTCGTCGTCGTGGGGATGGTCTCGCAGGGCGGCACCGGCGGCACCGTGGCGGCGCCGATGGTCCGCGAGGTCTATGACGGCATCTACGGCGCGGCCGGTCGCGAGCCCGCGCTGCCGGGCGGACGGCTACCGGACCTGCTGCCGACCCTGCGGCCCGACGGCTCGATCGCGCCACCGGGTGCGCAGTGAGCCCGGCCTCCCGCCCCTGCCCCCGCCCCCGCCCTCACCCCCGCCCCCGCCCCCGCCCCCGTTCTCGGTGCCACGAGCGCCCGCCGCGAGCTCACCTTTGGCACCGAGAACGGCGTGGGCGGCGGCAGGGGGGCATGCCGTGAGCCTGTCGGCTCCGGTGCGGCTCGGGCGCCGGGACGCCGGACTGCGCGAGCGGGCGCTCGGCCGCGACGCGGCCCTCCATCGCCTGGACTGGGTGCTCGCGCTCGCGGTCGCCTCGCTGATCGGGCTCGGCTCGCTGCTGGTGTGGTCGGCGACCCGGCAGCGGATGCTCGACTCCGACCTCGACCCGCAGACCTTCCTGCAGCGCCATCTGCTCAACGCCGCGATCGGCCTCGCGCTGGCGGCCGTCGCCGCGCTGGTCGACTACCGGTCGCTGCATGCGTACGCCCCGATCGTCTACGGCGCCTCGGTGCTGGGGCTGGTCGTGGTGCTGTCGCCGCTCGGCTCGACGATCAACGGCGCCCACTCGTGGATCGTGTTGGGCGCGGGTTTCCAGGTGCAGCCCTCGGAGTTCGCCAAGGTCGCGCTGGTGCTCGGCATGGCGATGCTGCTCGCGGACCGGCGCGACCGGGATTCCCCGCCCCGCACCGCTGACATCCTCGCGGTGCTGGCGATCGCCGCCGTACCGCTCGCTCTGGTGATGCTGCAGCCCGACCTCGGGACCGCGCTGGTGTTCGTCTTCCTCGTGCTGGGCGTGCTGACGATCGGCGGTGCGCCGGCGATCTGGATCGGCGGGCTGGTGCTCGCCGGGGTCGTCGTCGCGGGCGGCGCCGTGCAGGCGGGGGTGCTGGACGACTACCAGCTCGACCGCTTCGCCGCCTTCACCAATCCCGAGCTCGACCCGCGCGGGGCCGGCTACAACAGCAACCAGGCGCGCATCGCGATCGGCTCGGGTGGCCTGCTCGGCAAGGGGCTGTTCGAGGGGACGCAGACCCGCGGTCGGTTCATCCCCGAGCAGCAGACGGACTTCATCTTCACCGTCGCGGGGGAGGAGCTCGGCCTGCTGGGCGCCTCCACTGTCCTGATCCTGCTGGGGGTGGTGCTGTGGCGGGGCCTGCGGATCGCCTCGCGCAGCTCCGACACCTTCGGCCGACTGGTCGCGGCGGGGGTAGTGGCGTGGTTCACCTTCCAGAGCTTCGTCAACATCGGCATGACGCTCGGCATCATGCCGGTCACCGGCCTGCCGCTGCCGTTCGTGTCGTACGGCGGCTCGGCGATGTTCGCGAACCTGCTGGCCGTCGGGCTGCTGCAGAACGTGCACCTGCGCAGCCGCGAGCTCTGAGGCGGTCTGCGGCCCGCCCGCTCCCCGCTCCCCGCTCCCCGCTCCCCATGATCATCAGGAGGTTGACGTCGACACGCCGAGGTGTGTCGGACGGCGATCCCCTGATGATCATGCAGTCTGGTCGCAGGCGGTCCGGAGTTCGGCGTCCTTGGCCACGACCCGTGCCCGGAACTCGTCCTGGCGGCGACGCAGGTCGTACCAGGTGGCCCGTTCGGTCCACCAGCCGAACGACTGCGTGCGGAGGTCGCGGCGCTGGTCCTTGGCGACCATGCGCTCACCGGCATGCCCGGCCTGGCCGTCGGACTCGACGGCGAGCCGGATCTCCTCGTCCCCGAGGTCGAACCGCGCGACGAGACGGGCGGCGTTGTCGAAAAGGCGCACCTGCGGGCACAGGCCGGGCAGGACCGGCAGCAGGATGAGACGGGCCACCGTCTCGGCAGGCGACTCCGCCCGACCGTCGGCGAGCGCCAAGCCTTGCCGCAGCGCCGGGACGCCGACCACCCCGTGGCGGTCCGCGGCAGCTTGCACGAGCTTCGGGAGCAGGTCGGGCTCTCGGTGCAGCGCGTTGTCGAGCGCACAGACGAGCGCCTCGTGGCTCACGAGGCCGGCGCAGTCGACCAGCGTGCGAGCCGGAGACGTCACCCAGAGCCCTCCGGGCCGCCGTACGAACTCACCGGACGCGAGTCGCAGCTGCCGTCGGTGGAGCGTCCGCCCGCCCCTGGTCAGTGCGGGAAGGTGCCTGGGAACGGCGACGTCGTCGAGCAGGTGCTCGGCGGCACCCGTCGCGGGGTCGTGATCGTCGATCAGTGGGAGGCGGTACACCCGCGCGGCCGTACGCCCGGCCGCCACCGCCCGCAGCCGGCGTCGACGCCTGCCGGTGACCGGATCCGGCCGTCCGTACGCGAAGGGTTGCCCAGCCCCGCCGCTCGCCAGGCACGCTGCGAGGGCTCGCTGCTCCGCCGACAGGTCGCAGCCGCCGTCGGCGTAGACCCCGCGCCAGGGTGTCTGCCAGACGCGGGTGCGCACCAGCGTGTCGATCTCGCCGGGCGTCAGCAGGGTGAGCGCATCGGCCCGGGTCCAGATGCCGAGGGATGCTGCGCCGAGGCTGGACAGGTCGGTCATGGACCTGACCTTGTCGGCGCAGCGACAGCCGATGGGGCTTCGGCGTGCCTCCTGTGCACAACGTCTGGGGTGTGGACAAGGGTCATCAGGAGGTTGACGTCGACACGCCGGTGCGTGTCGGACGCCAATCCCCTGATGATCTTGGGCCGGGGTCCAGCGGGCCAGCGGGCCAGCGGGCCAGCGGGCCAGCGGGTCAGGCGCCAGCACCGCTGCCCTCGACAGCAGACGTAGCCTGGCGACATGCCTGTCGAGAGCCTGTTCCCGCGTCTCGAGCCGCTGCTGCCGACCGTGAGCAAGCCCATCCAGTACGTCGGCGGTGAACTCAACAGCCAGGTCAAGGACTGGGACACGTGTGACGTGCGCTGGGCGCTGATGTATCCCGACGCCTACGAGGTGGGCCTGCCCAACCAGGGCGTCATGATCTTGTACGAGGTGCTGAACGAGCAGCCCCACACCCTCGCCGAGCGGACGTACGCCGTCTGGCCGGACCTCGCAGCCAAGATGCGCGCTCACGGGATCCCGCAGTTCACCGTCGACGGTCACCGCCCGGTCCGGGCCTTCGACGTGCTCGGCATCTCCTTCTCCACCGAGCTCGGCTACACCAACATGCTGGAGGCGCTCGACCTCGCCGGCATCCCGCTGCACGCGAGGGACCGGGACGAGAGCCACCCCCTCGTCGTCGCCGGCGGCCATGCCGCCTTCAATCCCGAGCCGATCGCCGACTTCCTCGACGCGGCCGTGCTCGGCGACGGTGAGCAGGCGGTCCTCGAGATGACGGCGGTGATCCGGCAGGCCAAGGCCGACGGCGCGACTCGCGAGCAGACCCTGCTCCGGCTCGCGCAGGCCGGCGGGGTCTACGTACCGCACTTCTATGACGTCGACTACCTGCCGGACGGCCGCATCGCCCGGGTCGCGCCGAACCGCCCCGGCGTGCCGTTCCGGGTGCACAAGCGCACCGTGATGAACCTCGACGAGTGGCCCTACCCGAAGCAGCCGCTGGTGCCGCTCGCCGAGACGGTGCACGAGCGGATGAGCGTCGAGATCTTCCGCGGCTGCACCCGCGGCTGCCGGTTCTGCCAGGCCGGCATGATCACCCGGCCGGTCCGCGAGCGGTCGATCACCGGCATCGGCGAGATGGTCGAGACCGGGCTGAAGGCGAGCGGGTACGAGGAGGTCGGCCTGCTCTCGCTGTCCAGCGCCGACCACTCCGAGATCGGCGCGATCGCCAAGGGCCTCGCCGACCGCTACGAGGGCACGCAGACCAGCCTGTCGCTGCCGAGCACGCGGGTCGACGCGTTCAACATCGACCTGGCCCAGGAGCTGCAACGAAACGGCCGGCGCTCGGGCCTGACCTTCGCCCCGGAGGGCGGCAGCGAGCGCCTGCGCAAGGTGATCAACAAGATGGTCAGCAAGGACGACCTCGTGAAGACGGTCACGACGGCGTACGGCGCCGGTTGGCGCCAGGTGAAGCTCTACTTCATGGTCGGCCTGCCAACCGAGACCGACGAGGACGTGCTCGAGATCGCCGCGATGGCGGGGGATGTCATCCGGGCCGGCCGACAGGTCACCGGCACCCGCGACGTGCGCTGCACGGTCAGCATCGGCGGGTTCGTGCCCAAGGCCCACACGCCGTTCCAGTGGGCCGGCCAGCTCGACGCCGAGACGACCGACCGCCGGCTGAAGCTGCTGCGGGACGCCATCAACGCCGACCGGAGCACCGCCAAGGCGATCGGCTACCGCTACCACGACGGCAAGCCCGGCATCATCGAGGGGCTGCTGTCCCGGGGTGACCGCCGGGTCGGCCGGGTGCTGGAGCGGGTCTGGCGCGAGGGCGGCAGGTTCGACGGGTGGAGCGAGCACTTCAGCTACGACCGGTGGGCGAGCGCCGCGGCCGGCGAGCTCGCTGCGTACGGATTGGATCTGGCCTGGTTCACCACCCGCGAGCGGCAGGAGACCGAGGTCCTGCCCTGGGACCACCTGGACTCCGGGCTGGACAAGCAGTGGCTCTGGTCGGACTGGCAGGACGCGCTGGCCGAGCAGGACCTCGACGACTGCCGCTGGATCCCGTGCTTCGACTGCGGCGTGTGCCCGGAGATGGGTACCGAGATCCAGATCGGCCCGACCGGCAGGACGCTGCTGCCGCTCGCGGTCGTGTCGCGGCCGGTTTCCGCGTAGGTGGCCCGCCAGCCGACCGGACCGCCGCCGCCGCTCGCGGTGCAGAAGCTGCGGCTGCGCTACGCCAAGCGCGGCCGGCTGCGCTTCACCAGCCACCGCGACATCGCCCGGGCTTTCGAGCGGGCGCTGCGGCGGGCGCGGGTACCGATGGCCTACTCGGCCGGGTTCTCCCCCCACCCGAAGATCAGCTGGGTGGGGGCGGCGCCGACCGGCGTCGCGTCCGAGGCCGAATACGTCGAGATCAGCGTCGTCGAGCGGGTCGATCTCGAGCGGTTGCGGCGGGCGCTCGACGAGAGCCTGCCGGCCGGCATCGACATCGTCGAGGTGGTGGAGGCTCCGGCGGGGACGAGCCTGCCGGAGCGGATCGAGGCGTCCCGCTGGGGCATCCGACTACCGCAGGTGTCGCTCGAGGTGGCCTCGCCCGCGGTCGCGGCCTTCCTCGCCGCCGACTCCGTGATGGTCGAGCGGCTGATGAAGGACGGCCTCCGCACGCTCGACGCGCGCGCCCCGGTGATGTCCATGGACGCGTCCGGGGACGGTGGGTGTGCGACACTCTGTGTGGTCGTACGGCACGTGACGCCTGCTGTCCGACCCGACGACGTCCTCTCCGGACTCCGGTCCGTGGCCGACCTCGTACCGCCGGTGCCTCCCGAGGCAACCCGGTACGCGCAGGGGCCGCTCACCGAGCTCGGCGAGGTCGGCGACCCGCTCGCACCCGACCGGTTGGCGATGACCACGGCTGGGGTAACGCACGCGGTCGCCGATCTCGAGCAGGCTGCCGCCGGCGGCTGACCCTCGGGTCGGGCGCACTTTGAGACTTTGCCCGGCGTCGGCCAAACCGGCCGAACCGGCTCGACCCCACTCGGGTCGGTGCGCTGCGTCACGCGCCGGCCGGACCGGAGAACACGGTGCTCGACGAGCCCACCAACGACAACACCACCACCACCACCGAGCCCGACGCGGACGCGACTGAGACCCCCAAGCCGGTACGCCGCCGCCGTGCCACCACGTCCGCCACCCCGGCGGCGGCTGTCACTCCGGCGGATGGCGGCACCGAGCCGACCGAGGCCGGGGCCGGGGCTACTGAGGGCGTGACCGGCGAGGGCGTGACCAGCGACAACCAAGCGCCGGCGCCGGCCAAGCGGGTCCGCAAGGCACCTGCGAAGAAGTCCGTCGCGGCCGGCGACCCGGTGAAGAAGGCGTCCCCCCGCAAGCGGACCGCCAAGGCGGTGGCGGCGGAGGTCGGGTCGACGCCCGCCGAGCAGCTCCCGCTGACCCAGGAGGAGCTCGAGGCGCAGGCCGCACTGGTCGCCGCCGACGAGCCGGTTGTGACGCCGGTCGAGGCCGACCCGGTCGTGCAGGAGAACCCCGCCGACGACGTCACCACCGACGCCGTCCCGCCCGCCGAGCCCGCCAAGCGGACCCGGACCCGGCGCCCGGCCGTGGTGAGCTTCCAGGCCCCCGAGCCCGCCGGACCGGGCGCGCCCGACGACAGCGAGGGTGATGTCCCCGCGCCGCGCCGGCGGCGCCGAGCCGGCACGGCCGGAGCGGGTGCTCCCGGCGGGCTGGAGCTGATCGCGCCGGTGACCTCGACCGGGCCGTTCGCCGCCCCGGCAGCCCCCGAGACCCAGGCCCCCGGGTCGCCGACCGCCGACGCCGACGCTGATGACGACGATGAAGACGGCGACCGGCCACGCCGTCGCCGACGTGGCCGCCGTGGCCGCGGCCCGCGTCGTGAGGACGAGGGCGACACCGGGGCCGGCACCCAGGACGACGAAGCGCCTGACGCATCCGGTGCCGAGACGCCGGCGGCCGATTCCCCCCGAGATGACGAGGACGACGAGGACGGGGCGGCCGGCACCCGGCGCCGCCGCCGGCGGCGGCGCAGCGGCGCCGGTGACGGCGCCGGTGACGGGACCGACGACGCTCCGGTTGCCGTCCGTGAGCCCCGCGAGCCGCGAGCTCCCCGCAGCCGCGGTGGCGGCGGTGGCGGCACTGGCGGTGGTGGTGGCGGGACCGCCGCCGACGAGGACGGCGTGCGCGGCATCACCGGTTCGACCCGGATGGCCGCCAAGCGGGTACGCCGCCAGGAGGGCCGCGACTCCGGTCGTACCCGCAAGCCGCTGCTGTCCGAGGCCGAGTTCCTCGCCCGCCGCGAGGCGGTCGAGCGCACGATGGTGGTGCGCCAGCGGGGCGACCGCACCCAGATCGCGGTGCTCGAGGACGGCGTGTTGGTCGAGCACTACGTCACGCGGGCCAGCGCCCAGTCGTACGCCGGAAATGTCTATCTCGGCCGGGTCCAGAACGTCCTCCCCTCGATGGAGGCGGCGTTCGTCGACATCGGCAAGAGCAGGAACGCCGTGCTGTACGCCGGTGAGGTCAACTACAACGCCTCCGCCGGCGGCCGCTCGCGCAGCATCGAATCGGTGCTGAAGTCAGGCCAGGAGGTCCTCGTCCAGGTCAGCAAGGACCCGATCGGCCACAAGGGCGCGCGCCTCACCGGTCAGGTGAGCCTGCCGGGCCGCTACCTGGTCTACGTGCCCGAGGGCACCATGACCGGGATCAGCCGCAAGCTGCCCGAGCCCGAGCGCAACCGCCTCAAGGCGATCCTCAAGGGCGTGGTCCCGGACGACGCCGGCGTCATCATCCGGACCGCCGCCGAGGGGGCCTCGGAGGAGGAGATCTCCAGTGACGTGCGCCGCCTGCAGGCGCAGTGGGAGGTCATCCAGGCCAAGGCGGCCAAGGGCGGCGCCCCGGTGCTGCTGCACGCCGAGCCCGACCTCGTCATCCGCGTGGTGCGCGACGTCTTCAACGAGGACTTCACCCGGCTGGTCGTCCAGGGCGACACCGAGTGGGACACGATCAAGGAGTACGTCGACTTCGTCGCTCCCGACCTCGCGCCGCGCCTGTCGCGTCACGAGGGGGACAGGGACGTCTTCGCGCAGCACCGCATCGACGAGCAGCTGGCCAAGGCGCTGGACCGCAAGGTCTGGCTCCCGAGCGGTGGCTCGCTGGTCATCGACCGCACCGAGGCGATGGTCGTGGTCGACGTCAACACCGGCAAGTACGTCGGCAAGGGCGGCAACCTCGAGGAGACCGTCACCCGCAACAACCTCGAGGCCGCCGAGGAGCTCGCCCGTCAGCTGCGGCTGCGCGACGTCGGCGGCATCATCGTCATCGACTTCATCGACATGGTGCTGGAGTCCAACCGCGACCTCGTGCTGC
>JBBSKF010000115.1:0-12378 GCA_038256525.1 Mycobacteriales bacterium
CCGCGGACGGCGGGACTGACACCAGCGGCGACCAGATGTTCACCATCGAGGTGACCGCGGTCAACGACGCCCCGAGTTTCACCCTGCCGGTGCCTGCTGATCAGAGCGTGCCGGAGGATGCCGGCGCCCAGACGGTGCCTGGGTTCGCGACCGACATGAGCGCCGGCCCGGCCGACGAGTCCGGCCAGAGCCTGACCTTCTCGGTGGGCAACAACAACCCCTCGCTGTTCGCCGTCCAGCCCGGCATCGACGAGGTCACCGGCACCCTCACCTACACCCCGGCGCCGGACGTCAACGGCGCGGCGACGGTGACGGTGACGCTCGGCGACGACGGTGGCACCGCGGACGGCGGGGATGACACGAGCAACGCGCGGCTGTTCGACATCACGGTGAACGCTGTGAACGACGCTCCGAGTTTCGCCTTGCCGGTGCCTGCTGATCAGAGCGTGCTGGAGGATGCCGGCGCCCAGACGGTGCCCGTGTTCGCGACCGTCATCAGCGCCGGACCGGGCGACGAGTCCGGCCAGGCCCTCACCGTCTCGGTGGGCAACGACAACCCCTCGCTGTTCGCCGTCCAGCCCGACATCGACGAGGCCACCGGCACCCTCACCTACACCCCGGCGCCGGACGTCAACGGCGCGGCGACGGTGACGGTGACGCTCGGCGACGACGGTGGCACCGCGGACGGCGGGACTGACACCAGCGGCGACCAGATGTTCACCATCGAGGTGACCGCGGTCAACGACGCCCCGAGTTTCACCCTGCCGGTGCCTGCTGATCAGAGCGTGCTGGAGGATGCCGGCGCCCAGACGGTGGCCGGGTTCGCGACCGACATGAGCGCCGGCCCGGCCGACGAGTCCGGCCAGAGCCTGACCTTCTCGGTGGGCAACAACAACCCCTCGCTGTTCGCCGTCCAGCCCGGCATCGACGAGGTCACCGGCACCCTCACCTATCGATCGGCGACGGGGGTGAGCGGCTCTGCGACCGTCACCGTGTCATTACGCGACGACGGCGGCCTTGCCAACGCCGGAGACGACACCAGCGGCGACCAGATCTTCGCCATCACCGTCGTGCCGCCCAATGCCACGCCGACCGACATCACGCTGGCGCCGAGCTCGATCGCCGAGAACAACGCGCCCGGCGCGACAGTGGGCACCCTGACCACTGCGGACGCCGATCCCGCCGACACCCATACCTACGCACTGGTGGCCGGCACGGGCGCTGAGGACAACGCGTCCTTCTCCATCTCGGGCACGGGCCTGCAGATCGCCATGGGAACGGACTTCGAGACCAAGAACTCCTACTCGATCCGTGTTCGGACCGGCGACGGCAAGGTCAACGGAACCTTCGAGAAGGCCCTCACCGTGACCGTGAGCAATCTCAACGAGGCTCCCACGGACATCACTCTGTCGCCAGCGAGCATCGACGAGAACAATCCGCCAGGTGCCACTGTGGGGATGCTGTCGGCCGCTGATCCTGACGCCACCGAGACACACACCTTCAGTCTGGTCGCGGGGACGGGCAGCACCGACAACGGTTCGTTCACGATCCTCGGCAACGCGCTCCGACTCACCGCAAGCGCCAATTTCGAAGCCACGGCGAGCTACTCGGTCCGCATCCAGGTCACCGACGCCGACGGCGCCACCTTCAGCGAACAGCTCATGATCGCGGTGAACAACCTGAACGAGGCGCCCACCGACATCTCGCTGACAGCCGCCAGCATCAACGAGAACAACGCCCCTGGCGCCACGGTGGGCACGCTCTCCGCCACGGACGAGGATGCTGGCGAGACGCACACCTTCTCGCTGGTGACCGGCACCGGCGACACAGACAACGCCGCGTTCACGATCTCGGGAACCTCGCTGCAAGCCACCGGCGCCCTCGACTTCGAGTCCAAGGCCAGCTACTCCGTCCGCGTCCAGGTCTCCGACGCCGGCACCGCCACCTTCGCGGAGTCGTTCACGATCACCGTGAACAACGTCAACGAGGCGCCGACCGACATTGCGTTGGCAGCCGCCGCCATCAACGAGAACAACCCCGTCAACGCTGTGATCGGTGCGCTCTCTGCCACCGACCAGGACGCCGGGCAGACCCATGTGTTCGCGCTCGTGGCTGGCGAAGGCTCGACGGACAACGCCTCCTTCAACGTCGCCGGCACCTCCCTGCAGGCCAGCGTCGCCTTCAACTTCGAGGTCAAGAACAGCTACACGATCCGGGTGCAGGCAACCGACAACGGCTCTCCGGCGTTGTCCTATGACGAGGTGCTCATCATCACGGTGAACGACGTGAACGACCCACCGGTGGCGGCGGCCGACAGCTACAGCGGCGCTATCGGCAACACGCTCGCCGTGCTCGGCACCACGGGCACCGGTCCCCAGGTCGTCCTCACCGGAAGCGTGGCGATCAGCAATGACACCGACGAGGACACCGGTGCCTTCGCTGCCCCCCTGACAGCTGTGGCCGAGACCGTCCCCTCGACCGGTGGTGGCACCGCGACCATCGGCATCGGCGGCGATTTCACCTTCCTGCCCGGCGTCGGTGACAAGAACCAGAGCGACACCTTCACCTACCAGGCCACCGACGGGACTGCGATGACCGCAGGCACCGTGACCGTCACCATCAGCAACAACCTGGTCTGGTACGTGAACAGCGCCGCGTCGTCCGCCGTCCCCGACGGCCGCTCGAGCTCGCCGTTCACCGCCCTCACCGGTGTCAACGGGGCCGGAGGGGTGGGTGACTCGGACAACACCGGCGACACCATCTTCCTGCACCAGGGCGCCGGTGCCTACACCGGCGGCCTTCCGCTCGAGTCGGGCCAGAGGCTGTGGGGCCAGAGCTTCGGGCTGGTGCTGAACAACGGCCTCGGCAACCTCACCCTTGTCGCCGCCGGCGGCTCCAACCCGATCGTCAACGGCGGCCTCTCGCTGGCAGGCGGCGTCGACGTCCAGGGGATCACCCTCGGGGACGCGAGCGGCTTCGCCGTCAGCGGCACCGGCGTGGGCGCCAGCACCGTCGGCCAGGTGTCCGGCGCCCAGGTCAACATCAACAACGCCACCGGCGGTGGTGTCTCGCTGACCACCGGGACTCCCGCGGTGACGATCGGCTCCCTCATCTCGTCCGGCGGCACCAACGGTGTCAGCCTCACCGGACTGACCGGCGGCTCGTTCACCGCCGCAGGCGGGGCGATCAGCGGCGCCAGCGGCGCAGACGTGCTGATCAGCGGCGGCAGCGCCAGCGTGACCATCGCCGCCGCCGTGAGCAACACGGCTGGCCGCTCGGTCGATGTCCAGAGCCGCACGGGTGGCACGGTCACGCTCTCGGGCGCCGTGAACGACACCGGCAACGGCGTCTTCCTCAACGCCAACGCCGGGTCCATCGTGAACCTGACCGGTGTCCTGACCCTCACGACCGGGGCCAGCCCGGCCTTCACCGCCACGGCCGGCGGGACAGTGTCCGCCACCAACACGGCCAGCACGATCACGACCACGACCGGCACCGCACTCAACGTGGCCAACACGAACATCGGCGCCGACGGCCTGAGATTCCAACGCATCTCGGCTGGTGGCGTCGGTTCCGGACCGGCGAACGGCATCGTGCTGAACACCACCGGGACCGCCGGCGGCTTGGCCGTCTCGGGTGCCGGTTCAGTGGACAGCGGCGGCATCATCCAAGCCACCACCGGCGACGCCATCTCGCTGAACAGCACCCGAGGCGTGTCCCTGACCCGGATGAGGATCCAGAACAGCCTGGGCAGCGGCATCAACGGTTCCAACGTGACCAACTTCGACCTCGTGTCCAGCACCGTCGACAACAGTGGCGACAACGGCGCTGCCGATGAGGCCGGGATCCGCTTCACGAACCTGCTCGGCACCGCCACCATCGCCTCGTCCACGGTTGCCAACTCGATCGAGGACAACGTCCGCGTCATCAACAGCACCGGAACCTTGAGCCAGTTCACGGTGACTGCGAGCACCATTCGCGACACCGAGGCAATCGATCCAGGCAACAACGGCCTGCTGATCCAGGCCGACGGCACCGCCAGCATCACCGCCGACGTCACCGGCTCGAGCTTCCTGCGCAACCGGGCCAACGGCATCCAGGTCGTCACCAACGGTGGTGGCTCCATCGACGCCGAGATCGGCACGGCGGCGGCCTCGAGCGGCGGCACGTTCACCGACAACAACATCGGCGTGAACATCGCCCACAACAGCAGCGGCACGATGCGGTTCAACGTGAAGAACACCACTGTGTCGACGCCCGGTCTCAGCGGAGCGGCCTCACCGATCAACATCAACCGGGGCGGGGCTCCCGGCGTCGCCGCCCGCGGCCTGATGCAGGGCAATGTCGAGGACAACGTCCTGACGAACAACAACTCGCTGACGGGGCCCGGGATTCGTATCGTCTCCAACGGCTGTGCGACCGGATCCAACAACACCATGCGGGTGCGGGTGGACGGCAACAGCATCACGCAGGTCCAGAACCATGGCATCCAGGTGCTCAACCGCGACGGTGACGCAACGATCGACCTCATCGTGACCGATAACCTCGTGAATCCCTCCGGGCCGGGGGCCATCGACGGGATCAGGGTGGACGCCGGTGCCACGTCGACGAACGTCTGCGGCAACGTGGACAACGGCATCATCAACGCCCACATCAGCGCCAACCGCGTGTCCACGGTCGCTACCCAGTCCGACATCCGGGTGCGTCAGCGATTCAACTCGACGTTCCGGCTCCAGGGCTACGCCGGCTCCGCCACAGATGACGCTGCCGTGGCAGCATTTCTCGACGGGCAGAACAACAACGCCGCGGGCGGCGCGCCCAACACGGTCTCGGCGGACCACACCGCAACGGGCAGCGCCGGCTTCCTGTCCATCCCCGATGTCACGGACCCCGTGCCGTGACCCAACCGATGCGTCCAGCACTCCGGTCAGACGCCAGCACCGACATGCGGGAGCACTTCCATGACTGAGCCCTTCCTGTCCGAGGTCCGTCTCATGAGTTTTGTGTTCGCTCCGAAAGGGTGGGCCCTCTGCAACGGTCAGCTGCTGCCCATCAACCAGAACCAGGCCCTGTTCTCCCTGCTCGGCACCACCTTCGGGGGCGACGGCCGGGTCAACTTCGCCCTCCCAGACCTGCGGGGCCGGGTGCCGATCCACGTCGGCAGCGGCCATTCCCTCGGCGAGCGGGGAGGCGAGCAGGCCCACACCTTGTCGACCGCAGAGTTGCCCACCCATGCTCACCTGGCCCAGGCCAGCACCAGCGACGGGAACAGCCCCCTGCCGGCCGGCAACGTGCTGGCCAGCACACCCAGCCAGATCTACGGTCCGGCGGCCGAGCTGACCACGCTCAACCCTGGCACCGTCAGCAACGTGGGTGGGAGCCAGGCCCATCTCAACATGCAACCGTTCCTCGCCCTCAATTTCTGCATCGCGCTGCAGGGCATCTTTCCCTCACCCAACTAAGAGGAGGTCGGTCGTGAGCCAGCCCTACGTGGGTGAGATTCGCATGTTCGGAGGGAACTTCGCCCCGTCCGGATGGTTGTTCTGTGCGGGTCAGCTGTTGCCCATCGCCGAGAACGAGACCCTCTTCCAGCTCATCGGCACCACCTATGGCGGCGATGGTGAGTCGACCTTCGCCCTGCCGGATCTGCGGGGGCGGTTGCCCCTCCACCAGGGCAACGGATTGTTGTTGGCCGAGACCGGGGGAGCGGAGCAGGTCACGCTCACGGTGAACCAGATTCCGGCTCACACCCACCCGATGCTTGCTTCGACGAGCGTCTCCACCCAGTCGTCCCCGGCTGGCAACGTCGTCGCGCAGTCCGCGGCCGCCGATCTCTACGTCGACGACGTCCCCAACGTGAGCCTGGCCACCACCGCCGTCACGCCGGTCGGTGGCAGCCAGCCGCACACCAATCTGCAGCCCTACCTGTGCGTCAGCTTCATCATCTCCCTGTTCGGCATCTTCCCGAGTCCCACGTAGGAGCGCCCGTGACCGATCCGTTCGTGGCCGAGATCCGCATCTTTCCGTTCAACTTCCCGCCCAAGGGCTGGGCATGGTGCGACGGCCAACTCCTGCCGCTGAGCCAGAACACCGCCCTGTTCTCCCTCCTGGGAACGACCTACGGGGGCGACGGCAGGTCCAACTTCGCCCTCCCAGACCTCCAGGGCCGGGCCCCGATGCACACCGGTCAAGGACCGGGGCTGTCGCTCCACGACCTGGGCGAGACGGGCGGAACGGAGACTGTGACGTTGCTCGAGTCCGAGACTCCGGCCCACTCCCATGCGATGCGGGCCAACAGCGATGTCGCCGACCTCCAAGCCCCCGGACCCACCCGGTCGCTCGCCCGATCCCAGAACGCCCAGGCCTATCAGACGACCGTCAACGCATCGCTCGCCAGCCTGTCACCGCAGGCCCTGGCGCCGGCAGGTGGAGCCGCGCCGCACAACAATCTGCAGCCCTACCTCGCCTTCTACTTCTGCATCGCCCTCCAGGGCGTCTTCCCACCCCGGAGCTGAAGGCATGACCGGCAGGTCGAGAACGCCGTGGGCCGGCGACCAGGTGATGCTGCGTCCGGTGGTCGCCACCGACCTCGGGGTCCTGCGCGAGGTGTACTCCGCTACCCGAACTGAGGAGCTTGCCCTGGTCGACTGGACCGAGGTCGACAAGCAGTCGTTCGTCGGGCAGCAGTTCGACGCCCAGGACCGTTACTACCGTCAGTACTACCCCGGGGCATCCTTCGACGTCGTTCTCCTGGACGGCCAACCGATCGGTCGCCTTTACGTCGACCGATGGCCGGAGGAGCTCAGGATCATCGACATCGCCCTCCTACCCCACCACCGCAACGGCGGAGTCGGCACTCTCCTGCTTCAGTGCCTGATGGACGACGCGGCCGCCTCGGGCAGAAAGGTCAGCATTCACGTCGAACGCTTCAATCCGGCGCTGCGCCTTTACACCCGGCTGGGCTTCGTACCGGTCGCCGATCGCGGTGTCTACCTGCTCATGGAGTGGGCACCGGCCCCGCCTGCTCCCTCAGTCGGTTCACGAGATCACGGCCTGGTAAAGCATGCCGCGATCGTCCGGACCGAGGGGGACCAGGAACAACGGGATCTCCCCGAGGTCGTGATGGCGGAGGGTGAAGGTCTGCTGCTCGACGAACCGACCGTCCGAGGCGCGAAAGACGAGGGAGAAGGGGATGCGCTGGACCGCACGCTCCCACTGCTCGGGCGATCCGTACCCGGTCTGCTCGCACTCGACGAGCACGAGCTCGAGCGCGTCGCCGTCGGCAGGGACAGCAAGGAACAGCTGCCCGACGAGCGGGGCGAACGCCGCTGCGGTCAGGTGCTCGGGCACAGCAGCATGATACGCGTCACCATGGCCGGTTCCGGCTCGCCGCAGGGCGCCAAGGATGTTGGGGAGAAACAGTGACGACGTCTCGTCGTACCTTCATCACCACTGTCGGGCTCGCGGCTGTGTGGAGCGCCTTGCCGAAGACGGGTGTCGGCATTCTCGCTGATGGCACTCCCGCCTTCGCCGGCCCAAGGAGCCCCCTCGACCTGGCGACGGTCACAGCCGACACCTTCCGACCCCACGTCGGGAGTCGCTTCCGGCTGAAGCAAGCAGGGCAGAAGGCGCTGGACCTGGATCTGGTCCGGGTCGAGTCCCGACCCCGCGACGGGGGCCTGACCGAATCGTTCTCGCTACTGTTCCGGGCGACGAATCCGGTGGGGCTTGCTCAGGCGATACATCAGTTCGACCACAACAGCCTTGGCCCGTTCCGCATCTTCGTCGTCCCGGTCGGACCGCGAGACGTCGAAGCCGTGATCAACCACCTGCTCCGGTAGTTGCGCCGACACAGGCGCCTCATTCGGGCTCTCGCCGGGCCCCTCTGCTCCACATCGTCGCCCGCTTGACGCGAGCTCGCCGTTTCCCGAGAATGTTTGTCGCAACCCCGTCCTGCCCGGCCAGTACCGATGTCGAGTTCCGGATTGACCCGCCTGTACAACTCGCTCCCTGGGCCGATGGGAAAAAGAATGCACATTGGTGTGCCCCGAGAAGTCAAGAACCACGAATACCGCGTCGCCATCACCCCAGCTGGCGTCAAGGAGCTCGTGGCGCACGGCCACGCTGTCAGCGTCGAGCGGGACGCCGGCGCGGGGTCGTCGATCCCGGACGAGGAATACGCCGCCGCCGGCGCCACCATTGCGGACTCGCCCGACGACCTGTGGGCCCAGGCCGACCTCGTGCTCAAGGTCAAGGAGCCGGTCGAGAGCGAATACGTCCGGATGCGCGCCGACCAATTGCTGTTCACCTATCTCCACCTGGCCGCGTCGCGCGCCTGCACCGACGCGCTGCTGTCCTCCGGGATCACCGCTGTGGCATACGAGACGGTGCAGCTACCGGACCGCTCCCTGCCGCTGCTGGCACCCATGTCGGAGGTGGCCGGGCGGATGGCTCCGCAGGTCGGGGCGCACTGCCTGGAGCGGGAGGCCGGAGGTCGCGGGGTGTTGATGGGCGGGGTCTCGGGCGTCTATGCCGCGAAGGTGGTCGTGCTCGGCGCCGGCGTCTCGGGCATGAACGCCGCAGCGATCGCGCTCGGCATGCAGGCTGAGGTGCTCCTGCTCGACAAGAACATCGCCAAGCTGCGGGAGGCCGACCGCATCTACCAGGGCCATCTGCAGACCGTGGCGTCCAACGCCTACGAGGTGGAGCGGGCCGTCCTCGACGCCGACCTGGTCATCGGCGCGGTCCTCGTTCCGGGCGCGCGTGCGCCGATGCTGGTCAGCGACGAGCTGGTGGGCCGGATGAAGTCCGGAGCGGTGCTCGTCGACATCTCGGTCGATCAGGGCGGCTGTTTCGAGTCCACCCGCCCGACCACCCATTCCGACCCCACCTTCGAGGTCAACGGGTGCCTGTTCTACTGCGTCGCCAACATGCCCGGGGCCGTACCGCACACCTCCACCTACGCGCTGACCAACGTCACACTTCCGTACGCCGTCGCCATCGCCGACCTCGGGTTGCGCGCTGCAGTGGACGCCGACGCGTCGCTGGCGCGAGGTGTCAACACCGCCCGCGGACAGCTGGTGTATGCGCCGGTGGCCGAGGCGCACGGTCTGCCCGTCGCCGACCTCCGCGAGGTCTTGGTCTGACCGGCGACTGCGGGCCAGTGCCGACGGTGACACGGGCGATAAGCGCCTACCTCGACCACCTCGCGGTCGAGCGCGGGCTCGCGGCCAATACGTTGTCGTCCTATCGGCGTGACCTCGCCCGATACACCGACCATCTGGTTGCCGCGGGCCGGCCTGGCCTGTCCGACGTCGGCGAGGGCGACGTGGCGGCTTTCCTGTCGGCTCTGCGCGAAGGCGACGAAGGGCACGGCCCGCTGTCCGCCGCGTCCGCCGGCCGGGCGGTCGTCGCCGTACGCGGACTGCACCGCTTCGCCCTTCGCGAGGGCTGGACGCCGGTCGACCCAGCGCGTGAGGTCAAGCCGCCGGTCCCGGCCCGGCGCCTGCCCAAGGCGATCACCGTGTCGCAGGTGGCGGCCCTGCTCGAGGCGCCGGATCCATCGACCCCGCTCGGCTTGCGGGACCGCGCGCTGCTCGAGCTGTTGTACGGCACAGGCGCGCGCATCTCCGAGGCGGTCGGCCTGGCCGTCGACGACCTGGACCGCAGCGAGGGGGTGGTGCGCCTGGACGGCAAGGGGGGCAAGCAGCGGGTGGTGCCGGTCGGCAGCTACGCCGGTCGGGCGGTCGAGGACTACCTCGTGCGCAGCCGGCCGGTGCTGGCGGCCGCCGGCTCGGGCACCCCGGCGCTGTTGCTCAACGCCCGAGGCGGGCGGTTGTCCCGGCAGAGCGCCTGGACGGTCCTGCGCGCCGCCGCCACCAGGGCCGCGCTTGCCGTCGAGGTGTCGCCGCACACGTTGCGGCACAGCTTCGCCACCCATCTGCTGGACGGGGGAGCCGACGTACGCGTGGTGCAGGAACTGCTCGGTCATGCCTCCGTGACGACGACGCAGGTCTACACACTGGTCACCGTCGACCGGCTGCGCGAGGTCTATGCCACCGCCCACCCACGCGCCCGGACCTGACTGCAGCGGGGGTGGCCTCGTTGTGGAGGGACGCCGCTCCCTCTAGAGTCACGCCTCTGCTGGACAGTTGTCGTTCAGGGGTGAGGTCGGCAGAAAGAAGATCAGCTACATGGCAAAGTCGACATCGGGCAAGCCGGCCGTGGCGGACTCCGGTGCCGCCCGGCGGAGCGCCTCGGCTCCGAGCGACGCCAAGCGGGCCGCAGGCAAACGGGTGGTGCAGGTGAAGGCAGCGGCCGCGCCGGTCACCGCTGACAAGCCGGCCGGTCGCAGGCGCGCCGCTGCCAAGGTCACGACAGCGCAGGCGGTACCCGCGAAGGCGGCACCCCGGAAGGCGGCAGCCCCGAAGGCGACGGCCCCGAAGGCGACGGCCCCGAAGGCGACGGCCCCGAAGGCGACTGCCGTGAAGGCGACGGCCTCCACGTCGACGGCACCGAAGACGGCACCGTCCAAGCCGACGCCCGCCGCGTCCGAGCCTGCCGTCCCGGCGGTGGGCAGCGATCCCGTCGCCAGGGTGCGCCCCGCGCGCGAGCCGGGCGCAATCCCCGCCACCCTGGCGCTCGGCGAGGCTGACGGCGTCGGTCCGACCGGCCGCCCCAAGCGGACATTTCCGGCACCGCCCGCCCTGAAGCGCCACGGCCCGGCGCGGATCCTGGCGATGTGCAACCAGAAGGGGGGCGTCGGCAAGACCACCAGCACGATCAACCTCGGGGCGGCGCTGGCGGAGGCCGGTCGTACCGTTCTGCTCGTCGACTTCGACCCGCAAGGGGCGCTGTCGGTCGGACTCGGGGTCAACCCGCTGCAGCTCGATCAGACCGTCTACAACCTGCTGATGGAGCCCGGCATCGCCGTGCAGGACGTCATGCTCAAGACCAACATCGCCGGCCTGGACCTGCTGCCGAGCAACATCGACCTGTCGGCCGCCGAGGTGCAGCTCGTCAACGAGGTCGCGCGCGAGCAGACGCTGCGGCGGGTGCTCGCCCCGGTGCTCGACGACTACGACGTCGTGCTCGTCGACTGTCAGCCCTCGTTGGGACTGCTGACCGTGAACGCGCTCACCGCGGCGCACGGAGTGATCATCCCGCTCGAGTGCGAGTTCTTCGCGCTGCGCGGCGTGGCGCTGCTCATCCAGACGATCGAGAAGGTCCGCGAACGGCTCAACCCCGAGCTCGAGCTCGCGGGCATCCTCGCCACGATGTACGACTCCCGCACCCTGCACGGACGGGAGGTCCTGGCCCGGGTGGTGGAGGCGTTCGGCGAGAAGGTGTTCCACACCGTCATCAACCGCACCATCCGCTTCCCGGAGACGACGGTGGCGGGTGAGCCGATCACGACGTACGCGCCGACGTCCCACGGCGCGACCGCATACCGCGAGCTCGCCCTCGAGGTATTGGCCCGATGAGCCGGCGCACCGACGTCCCGAGAACCCGGCCCTGAGGTGCTCTACGCCCTCGGCGACCCGCTGTCCCTGCTCCTGCTGCTGATCAGCTTCGTGGTGGCCGTCACCGTCCATGGCTACGTCCAGGTGCTCGTCGCCGGGCGCAGCGGCGACCAGCGCCCGGCTGCGGAGGGCCGCGCCACAGCCGACCCGCGCAAGCACATCGACCCCTTCGGCGCCGTGGCTGCCGCTATCGCCGGTGTGGGCTGGGCCAAGCCGGTCGAGCCGCCGGACCGCCGGCGCCGGGGGCCGATGGTCGCGACGATGCTCAGCGGCGCCATCGCCAACATGGTCCTGGGCCTGCTCACCCTCGTCGTCTTCCGGCTGGCCGGAGGCCGGCTGACGGGGGGCTCGACCCAGCTGCTGCAGCAGGGGGTCGAGGGCGAGCTGCTGCTGCGCGCACTGGTGCTGTTCGGATTGTCCAACCTGTTCGTGGGGGTGCTCAGCCTCGTACCGCTGCCACCGCTGGACGGGGGGCGGTTGCTGTTCGGGCTGGCTCCGCAGAGCGACGGGTGGCGCAAGGCCGAGCACCAGCTCGTCGAGCGCAACATCGGGGTCGCCGTCCTGCTGGCGCTGCTGCTCATCCCGCTCGGCGGACCTCAGGCCCTGCTGCCGACGCTGCTCGACATCCTGGTGGGTCCGCTGGTCCAGCTGGTGGCCGGTGCCTAGCGCGCAGCTGCAACGGGCTGCGCCGAGCGAGGTCTTCTCGGTCCACCTCGACGTGTTCGACGGCCCCTTCGACGTCCTGCTGGGTCTGATCTCCAAGCGCCGGCTCGACGTCACGACGGTCGCCCTGTCCCAGGTGACCGATGAGTTCCTCGCGCACGTACGCGTCCTCGGACCCGGCTGGGATCTCGAC
>JBBSKF010000116.1:0-12342 GCA_038256525.1 Mycobacteriales bacterium
ATCCCCTCGACGACCTGCCACGGCGCGCTGTCGCGCTTCGCGAGCGTCACGCCGTAGAAGCCGGCGTCCTCGAATGCGCGCAGGAACGCCTCCTCCTGGAACGCCCCGGAGATGCAGCCGCTCCACAGCTCCGGGTCGGCCCGCAGGTGCTCGGGCACGTCGACGTCGCTGACGATATCGCTGATGATCGCCCGACCGCCTCGGCGCAGGACGCGGAAGATCTCGGCGAACAGCTCGCCCTTGAGGTCGGTCGCCACGAGGTTGAGCACGCAGTTCGACACGACCGCGTCCACACTGTCGTCCGGCACCAGCGGGACATCCAGCCGCTGGCGGGCCGTCTCGGCCTCGTAGGCCTGCAGCGACGCCAGGTCGTCCACGGGGTGGACGCCGAGCCACTGCTCGGTGGCGACGACATCGAGGCGCAGGTCCTGGATCCGGCCCTTGCGGAACTCCACGTTGGCATAGCCCACCGCCTCGGCCACCTGCGGTGCGGCGCTCGCCGCGAGCGCGAGCATCTCGTCGTTGATGTCGACGCCGATCACCCGCCCGGACTCGCCGACCACCTGCGAGGCGATGAAGGCGATCTTCCCGCCGCCGCTGCCGAGGTCGAGGACCGTCTCGCCGGAGCCCAGATAGGCAGACGGGTCACCGCAGCCGTAGTCACGGTCGAGCACCTCCTGCGGAATCACCGTCAGGAACTGCGGGTCGTAGTCGACCGGACAGCACAGGGCGGCCTCGACGGCCTGCGCGCCCGCGCTGTAGCGCTCGGCCACAGCCAGCTCCACATCGGGGGTGGTGATCAGCGTCATGCAGCCTTCTCTCTCATAGGAGTTGTCTTTCGGGAGAACGCGAGTAGAGGTCGCGGGCGGTGGCTGCGTCGAACCGGTCGGCGGGCAGGTCGAGCACGACCCGGCCGTCGCGGAGCCCGACGACGCGGTCGGCGAAGCCGGCCACGAGGTCGACCTGGTGGAGGCTGCAGACGACCGCCTTGCCGTGGTCGGTGGCCAGCGATCGCAGGGCCGCGAGGACCGCAGACGCACTGGCCGGGTCAAGGCTCGCGACCGGCTCGTCGGCGAGCACGACCCTCGCCCGGGAGGCGAGCACCCGGGCGATGGCGACCCGCTGCTGCTGCCCACCGGACAGCCGATCGGCCCGGGTGTGCGCGAAGCCCAGCAGGCCGACCTGGTCGAGGCAGCGGGCGGCGAGATCCTGCTCAGTGACGGGGAACCGGCGCAGCACGACCCGCCACGTCGGGACGTGGGCCAGCCGCCCGACGAGCACGTTCTGCAGGGCCGAGAGCCGGCGTACGAGGTTGTAGGACTGGAACACCAGCCCGAGGTCCCGCCGGGCGTCACGCAGGGCGTTGCCCTCGAGCTGCTGCAGGTCGGCTCCGAAGACCTCGAGCACACCGGCGTCGGCGCGCACCAACCGGGTCAGGCAGCGGAACAGCGTCGTCTTGCCGGCCCCGCTCGGGCCGACGACGGCGACGACCTGACCCGGCTGCACGTCGAGGTCGACGGCCCGAAGGACCGGGATGCCGCCGTAGGAATGGCTGAGGCCCCGCACGGACAGGGCGGTCGTCATGCGAGGGCCTTGCGTAGGCGTCCGGACAGCTGGTCGACCATCGTCACCATGACGAGGATGACCAGCAGGATCGTCGCGAGGCGCGGGAAGGCCAGCAGGTCCACCGCGTTCTTCAGCTCCTGGCCGATCCCGCCGGCACCGACGACGCCGAGCACCGTCGAGGCGCGGATGTTGAACTCCAGTAGGTAGAGCCCGATGCCGCTGATGCTCGGCAGCACGTCGGGCAGCAGGGTGAAGCTCGCGGTCTTGACCCGCCCCGAGCCGGTCAGCTCGGCCGCCTCGAGCGGTCCGGACGGCAGCGCCTCGATGCTCTCGCTGAACAGCTTGCCCATCGAACCCCAGGTGTGCAGGGCGATTCCGAGCACACCTGCGAAAGGCCCGAGTCCGACCGCCGCGACGAACAGCAGCGCGAAGACGAAGGCGTCGACGCCGCGAAGGCCGTTGAGGAACAGGCGGACGGGCACCCGGACCCAGCCGCTGGGGGTGGTGTTGCGGGCTGCGAGCACGCACAGCGGCAGGGCGAGCGCGACCGCGAAGGCAGTGCCGACGACGGCGATCGCGACCGTCTCGGCGGCCCGCAGCAGCAGTGTCGGGAGCGCCTCGGTCGAGGGCGGGAACGCCTGGACGAGCCAGCCGGCCATGGTGGGCAGACCCTCGGCCAGCTCGACGGGGTCGACGTCGGCGAGGCGCAGGCACACCACGAAGAAACCGAGCCCGGCGACGGTCAGCAGCCACCGGGACGCCCGGGCGCGCACACTGCGGGCCGGCCGCGGCGGCGCGGTGGGAAGCCCGATGCCGCTGCGCTCCCGCACGTCGGTCACTTGCCGATCTTCCCCAGGTCTCGCGCGGCGTCGATGATGAGCTGGTAGGTGTCGGGCTCGGCGGCGACGAAGCCGGTGTAGCGCTTGGGAAGCAGGCCGTTGGCCTTGCCGTCGTGCTCGACCGCGAGCACCGCGGCCTTCAGGTCCGCCACGAGGTCCGGGTCGAGATCCTTGCGGACCGCGATCGCGTCGTTCGGCAGGTCCGGCGACGTCCAGACGATCTTGCTCTGCTCGGCCTTGATCGTGCCGGCGTCGATCATGGCGTTGCGGTTGCGGTCGAAGTCGGTGGCGAGGTCGACCTTGTTGTTGGCAACCGCGGTCTCCTGCGCCGGGTGGGCCGCGCCCTCGCTGTAGTCGAAGTAGGTCCTCGGGTCGATGCCCTCCTGCTTCAGCAGGTAGGTCGGGATCAGCCAGCCCGAGGTCGAGGCCGTCTCGGCGAACGACATCCGCAGGCCCTTGGCGTCTCGGGGGTAGTCCACGACCTTGGTGTCCGCCGGCGCGACGACGATCGACGTGTAGACCGGCTTGCCGTCGTACTCGACGGTGGCGATGGCCTCGGCGCCACCCTTGTCGGCGGCCAGGACATAGCCGAACGGGCCCATCCAGGCCAGGTCGGTCTTGCCGCTGGCGAGCGACACCGCGAGCCCGGCGTAGTCGCTGCTCACCTCCAACTCATAGTCGGCGCCGACCTTCTCGGCGATGGCCCGAAAGAACGGCTCGTATGCCGAGCGCGTGTCGGCAGGGCTCGGCAGGAACGGCCCGACCGCGAACCGCAGGGTCGGCCGCTCGGTCGCGGTGTCAGCGCCGGAGCCGCTGCCTCCGCAGCCGGTCAGAGCCAGCGCCGCGAGGGCCGCGCTCACAAGTGCGCGTTGATATGACCTTCCGAGCGACATCGCGTTCCGATCCAGGAGAGGGGGAGGGAGGTGTTCAGACGGCGCAGTTGTAGACGAGCGGGAGCGAGCCGTCGGCCCGGCGCAGGGTGAGGAAGCGCTCGACCGCGAGGCGCTTTCCCTCGGCGAGCGGGACCGGGGAGTCCGCGGACGGGTGCGCCGCGAGGAGCATGTCAGGGCTGGTCTCGACGTCGGCGCCGGCCGGGTGCCAGTGCACCCCGTCGGCGGTGTAGGCGAGCTCCGGCACGGTGTTGTCCTCGCCGATCTCCGCGCCGGTCGTCGAGAAACCCCGATGGACAAGCGGTCTCACGGCAAAGTCCTTGCCGGTGATGCCCATGCCTGCGAGCAGCGCGCGCAGTGGCTCGACCTCGCCGGTGTTCTCCGGCGTCTCGGTCATGCCGACCCGCACCGGCAGCCCCATGTCGACGGCGAGGCGCAGCCCGTCCATGGCCTTCTGCCAGGAGCCGCGGCCGCGGTTGACGTCATGGCCCTCGGGCGTCGCGGCGTCGATCGAGGTCTGGAGCACGAGCCGCTCCCGGCCGGCGAGCCGCTTCAGCTGCTCGAGCCGCCAGCCCTGGTAGAGCATCCCGTTGGTGAGCAGCACGACGTCGAGGCGCTCGCTCGCGTACATCACCATCTCGACGATGTCGGGTTCGAGGAACGGCTCGCCGCCGGTCAGGTAGATCTCCGTGAACCCCTCCATCACCGCCTCGTCGACGAGCGCCTTCACGCGGGTCAGCCCGAGCGAGCGCTTGCGCGCCTGTGGGCTGCTGGCGACCGAGCAGTACGAGCAGGCCAGGTTGCAGTGGAAGTTGGTGTAGAGCCACAGCCGCGGCGGGAACATGGGCGAGCCGAACAGCGGCACCACCGGCAGCCCGTCGTCGACGACCTCGGGTGCGTCGGCCCAGGACACCGCTTCGGTCTCGAAGCCCGACGGCAGGGCTGAGCGGTAGAGCTGGTAACGACCCTTGCTTCGTTCGTACGGTGGGACGATCTCCAGACAGGTCGTCCACCAGCCGGATTCGACTGTCTCGACGAAGGCCTCCGGCAACCCGCCGGCGCGCATCGAGGCGGCCTGGGCCTGCCAGTCGTAGTCGAGCGGGACGAGCTCGGCGGTGGCGCGGCCGTCGACGAGGTCGACGAGGGCGTACCAGACCTCGCGTCGGCCGTCGTTGGCCGGCCGGCCGAGGACGCCGACGTTGACCACCAGGGTATCGTCGACGCGCTTCTGCCAGGGCAGGCCGGAGTGCGTGCACATGATGAGATCGGCGCCGGACTGACCCACTCGCAGGCTCTGCTGCTCGGGCGACAACGACTCCCACCAGAAGTCGTTGAGGGCGAGCGTCGAGCCGTGCACCAGGTGCACGTCCACGCCGTCCCGCTCGAAGCGGCGCTCGGTGGGCAGCGTCGTCATCCACCGCGCGTAGTCGGCGCTGGTGTGCGCGAGCGTGAAGTCGTACATCAGCTGGGCGAACTCGTTGTCGCGCGGATCGGAGTAGCCGCACCCGCAGTCGGTGTCCCCGCGTCCGATGGCGACGTCGTAGTTGCCGGCGACGACGGTGACGCCGTTGTCGACGAGCAACGGCCAGATCGCGTCCGGCTCGGCCCCGTAGCCGCCGAGGTCGCCCAGGCAGTAGAGCTCGTCCGCGCCGCGAGCCCGCGCGTCCGCGAGGAAGGCACGCAGCGCGTAGGGGTTGGAGTAGACGCCGCCGCAGACGGCCAACCGGGTCATGCTGCAGGTCCTCCAGGGGCAGGGAGTATCAACGTACACGTATGACGGTGACGCGGAGGCAACTCCGTCCGCGGGGTCAGGTGAGCCTTGTCACGACGTGCTTGAGCCGGGTGTAGTCGCGCAGGGAGTAGGCCGACAGGTCGCTGCCGAAGCCCGACGAGGCGAAGCCGCCGTGCGGCATCTCGGTGGCGAGCACCGAGTGGCAGTTCACCCAGATTGCGCCGAAGTTCAACGCCCGGGCGCAGCGCATCGCCCGGCCGTGATCAGTGGTCCAGACACTGGCGGCGAGACCGTAGGTCGTGGCGTTGGCGGTGGAAAGTGCCTCGGCCTCCTCGCCCACCTGCTGAACCGTGACGACCGGGCCGAAGATCTCCTCGGCCGCGAGCTCGTCCCCCGACCGCACCCCGGCGATCACGGTCGGCGCGAAGTAGAAGCCGTCCCGGGCCATCGCCGTGCCGCCGGCGACGAGCTCGGTGTGCGGGCTGCGGCGGTCGACCACGCCCGTGACCCGGGCGAGCTGGTCGGGGTTGTTGAGGGCGCCGTAGTAACCGTCCGGCCCCACCGGAAGGGCGGCGGCGCCGGCGGCGAGCCGGCGTACGAGCTCGTCGTGCACTCCGGCTTGGGAGAGGACCCGGGTCGCCGCGGTGCACGACTGCCCGGCGTTGTAGAAACCGATGTCGAGCAGGCCCTGCACGGTCAGGTCGAGGTCACAGTCGTCGAAGACCAGCACCGGCGCCTTACCCCCGAGCTCGAGGTGCAGGCGCTTGACGGTCGGCGCGGCGGCGGCCATGACGGCGCGCCCGGCGGCCACCGAGCCGGTCAGGGCGACCATCGCCGGAACCGGGTGCTCGACCATGGCCTGCCCGGTGCCGCGGTCGCCGCAGACGACGTTGAGCACCCCTGCTGGGAGCACCTCGGCGGCGAGCTCGGCGAGCATCAGCGGGGTGACCGGGGTCGTTTCGGCGGATTTGAGCACGACGGTGTTGCCGGCCGCGACCGCCGGCGCCCACTTCCACGTCGCCATCATGAGCGGGTAGTTCCACGGCGTGATCTGCGCGATCACACCGAGCGGCTCCCGGCGCAGGAAGGACGTGTGACCGGCGGCGTATTCACCTGCCGCCATCGCCTCCTGCACCCGGCAGGAACCGGCGCTGAAGCGGATCACGTCGAGCACGTGTGGCATCTCGGCCCGCATGGCTGCCTGCGGTTTGCCGGTGTTGCGGCATTCGGCGTCGACGAACTGCTCGCTGCGTTCCTCGAGCCGGTCGGCCAGCCGCAGCAGCAGCCGGGACCGCTCGGCGGGGGTCCGGTCGCGCCAGGCCGGGAAGGCGCTGTCGGCCGCGGCGAAGGCCGCGTCGAGGTCGGCGGTCCCTGCGACCGGCGCTCTGTCGTAGGCGATTCCGGTCGCGGGGTCGACGACCGGGGTGCTGCCCTCGACCAAGGGCGGCTGCCGGCCGCCGCCGTAGAAGTGATGCAGCACGCGCTTACGCCGGTCCCAGGATCAGCGACCCGTTGTGCCCACCGAACCCGAAGCTGTTGCTGATCGTCGGGCCGGGCTCGAACACCCGGGGCTCCAGCACCACGTCGATCTCCAGCGCCGGATCGACCTCGGTCGTCCCCATCGTCGGTGGGAGCTCGCGGTGCTGGAAGGACAGCAGCACGCTGGCTGCCTCGAGCGCGCCGGCCGCCCCGAGGCCGTGCCCGGTGACACCCTTGATGCTCGACACGGGCACCGCACCAGGACCGAAGACCGCTGCCACCGCTGCGGCCTCCGCGGCGTCGTTCAGCGGGGTCGAGGTCCCGTGCGCGTTCACGGCGCAGATGTCGGCGGCCGCCAGCTCGGCGTCGGCGAGGGCGAGCCGCATGCAGGCCGCTGCTCCCGCGCCGTCGGGGGAGGGCGCCGTCATGTGGTGCGCGTCACAGGTGCTGGCCGCGCCGAGGATCTCGCCGTAGATGCGGGCTCCCCGCTCCAGCGCAGCCGCGCGTTCCTCGAGCACGAGCACGGCGGCGCCCTCGGCGATGCAGAAGCCGTCCCGGCCGGTGTCGAAGGGCCGGGACAGGCCGGTCTTCGACAGCGCGGTCATGACGGTGAAGGCCGCGACCGTCGTCGGTGTCATGGACGACTCGGCGCCACCGGCCAGCACCAGGTCGCAGCGGCCGTCGGCCACCATCCGGGCCCCGGCCGCGACCGAGTGGGTGCCGGCCGCGCAGGCCGTGGTCAGTGTCTCTGACGGGCCCCGGAAGCCGAAGCGGAGCGAGACCGAGGCCGCCCCCGCGTTGGGCATCACCATCGGGATGGTGAACGGCGAGACCCGTCCGGGACCGCGCGCGGCCAGCACCCCGACCTGTGTCTCGAGGGTGCCGACCCCTCCGATGCCGGTGCCGAGTTGCACCCCCGCCCGGGCAGGATCTCCCGCCGGTGGTCCACCGCAGTCGTCCAGCGCCAGCTGCGCGGCTGCGACGGCGAGGTGGGTAAACCGGTCCAGGTGGCGAATCTCTTTACCCGAGAGCCACATCGACGGATCGAAGTCGTCGGCCGTCCGCTCCCGTCGCAGTGGGGCGGGTGCCTGCAGGCCCTTCCAGAACTCCTCCAGGCCGATGCCGGCCGGCGAGACGACGCCGAGCCCGGTCACGACCACTCGTCGCAGGGCGGTGGGAGGCCGCACGAGCTCAGGCCTGCGCCGAGGCGGCGAGTCGCTGGACCAGCTGCTCGACATCCCCGTAGGTCTTGACGTGCTCCATGGTGTCCTCGGGCAGCGAGATGCCGAAGGTGTCCTCGATGCTCATCCCCCACTCGATGGCGGCGAGGCTGTCCAGTCCGAGGTCGTCGCTCAGTGAGGCGTCGGTCACCAGCTGGTTCGAGGGGACGGAGAGCTGTTCGGCAGTGAGCACGAGCAGCTGGTGCGAGAGGGCAGCTGAGGTCGGCACGCCCGGGAGCCTAGTAGCGAGCCCCGGCAGGCCAGCCGCTAGGTTCTGAGGCCATGGAGCGCGCCGAGGTGATGCAGGTCCTGCGGGACAAGGCGGTCGAGATGCTGGAGCTCGAGGCCGACGCCGTGCAGGAGGACAAGTCCTTCGTGGAGGACCTCGATGTCGACTCGCTGTCGCTCGTGGAATACACGATGGAGCTCGAGGACGCCTTCGGCATCGAGCTGGCGGAGGAGGACCTCACCGGGATCACGACGATCGGCGGCTTCGTGGACATCATCCTCACCAAGGTCGCCAGCTGACCGGTGCTGCCCGGTTGTCAGCCGTCCCCGTCCGCACCATCGACGTCTCCCCACAGCGCCTGGGCGTGGGACGGCATCATCGGGTGCGAATGGGTGACACTCTCGGTCATCTGTGCCTGCGTCACCTGCATCGCATCCAGGTCACCCAGGGGCACAGCGAACCGGGAAGGTTCCGCCAGGGGCGGGCGTGGGCTGTTGGTCATCGCTTCTCCTCGGTCAACCGACACTGCGTACGGGTTGTGGAACGCCTTCGAGGTCGAAGAACTCGGCTGCTGTTGCGCAGTCACCACTTCTGACGGAGCAGCGGACGACGACCGTCCGGTCCCCTTCCACGGTGGCGTACAGAACGGTGGCGCTGCTCTCCCATGCGTAGGTTCGCGGGCCCGTGGGAACGGTCCAGGTCCGCTTCACGTCGCCGTCGCCGGAACCCCTGACGACGAGGGCTTTCCCGGTCGCATCCGCGGCCAGGACACCTTCTCCGTCGGGCGAGAAGCCGGCGAAGGTTTCGCCGCAGAGCTTCCACGGGGAGCCGTCCCCGTTGCGGAGCTGGTGCACCTCGGTGCGGCACCGGTCGTTCGGGACGGCGAAGGCGCCACGCCCCCCGACGGCGTCGCGGTCGCCGCTGAAGTCGGCGTCGGCGCCGCCAAGCACACCGCCGAAGCCGTCGAGCGCCCCAACGACCTGGTCGTCTCCGCGTTCCCACAGCGCCGACCTCTGCCGCGAGCCCTCGCCGATGGTCAGTAGCACGGCGCCGCCGCTGTAGGCGACCGGCAGGACCGGCTCACCGGCATAGCTCTGCGGAGCAAAAGCGGTGCGCAGGACCCGTCCGGACGGCAGCTCGAGCTCTCGCAGCTGACCGGACGGCGCGGCGACCGTCGCTCGCCTGCCGTCGTCGGACACGGCCACCGCGCCGGCTGCCAGGCCCGCCATCAGGATGCGGGGCTGCTCGCCGTCCGCGCCGAGCAGCCCGAGCGCCAGAGGGAAGCCGGCGACGACCAGCAGGCCGGCCGGCACCTGCGCAACGGGCCGCGCCTCGCCGATCTGCCGGGTGCGCCGCTCACCGTCGACCCAGTCGACGACCCCACCCTGCGCGAGGAACACGGGTACGCGCGGCGGACCCGCCAACGCTGCTGCGGCGATGTCGGCCCGCCGACCGCTGGACGGCAGCAGAGACGCTGCTGCCAAGGCGAAAACGACGACGAAGCTAGTCGCGCACGTGGCTGTGGCCGCCCGCCGCCGCCGCGCTCGTCTGCCGCGCCGCACGGCCGCCTCGGCCAGACCTGGCAGTCCCGGCAGTGTCGCGACCCGCCGTACGAACTCTGCTCGAAGGTCCTGCTCCAGGTGGTCCATCAGCTCGCTCCCGTCCTGTTCAACTCGCTGCGCAAGGTCCCCAGGGCGCGGGAGGTGTGGCTCTTGACGGTGCCGGTGGACAGACCGAGCGTGCGGGCGATCTCCGCCTCGCTGAGGTCTTCGTAGAAGCGCAGGACGAGTACGGCGCGTTGACGGACCGGCAGCTGCACCACCAGCCGCCACAGGGCGTCGCGCTCGTCGAACTGCCTCGCCTCGTCAGCGCCGGCGATCTCAGGTGGCGCTGCTGTCGCTCGCTCGCCGTGCCACCGCCGACGCCACCACGAGGTGGCGGTCGTCGCCAGGGTCGTTCGGACATAGGACTCGATGGCGTTCCGGTCCTCGATGCGGCCCCAGGCGAGGTAGGTCTTGGTCAGCGCTGCTTGCAGCAGATCCTCGGCCAGAGCCCAGTCGCCGCCGGCGAGCAGGTATGAGGTGCGCAGCAGCGCGGCCGAACGGGCGCGAACGAACTCCCGGAACTCCTCGTCCGTGTCGCGCACCGCCCGCACCTCCGGCTCGTCGGAGCACAGCATCGTCGTCAGCGCCGGTGCCGTCCGCCGGACCTCCATGCACACATGACGCGTTGATCGCGAGAACGGGTTGTCACGGGGCCGGCCGAGTTTCGGGCGCTCAGCCGTCTGGCGTCAACAGGGCCGTGAGCACAGCCGCCCGGTCGACCTTGCCGTTGCGGTTGCGGGGCAGCTCGTCGACCACCCTCAGCGGCCGCGGGACGGCATGGGCGCCCAGCGCCGCACGGACCGCGGCCTGCAGGACATGCCGGTCGGGCTCGGTCCCGGGAGCCGCGACGACCGCGGCGCCGACGTTGTGTCCGGTGACGGTCGAGGGGATCCCCACCGCGACCGCGTCACTGAGCAGGCCGGTCGCGAGCAGTGCCCGCTCGACCTCGGCCGGATAGATGTTCACGCCGCCGCGGATGATGAGGTCGACGACGCGGCCGCCCACGAACAGGTAGCCCTCGTCGTCCATCCGGCCGAGGTCACCGGTCCGCAGCCAGCCATCAGCGGTCACCGGCGTCTGCGCGCCCCCCCAGTAGCCCGGCGTCACGGCGGGGGAGCGCACCCAGACCTCCCCCGGTTCGCCGCGCGGCAGGTCGTTCCCGTCCGGGCCGACCAGCCGCACGTCGCAGTACGCCGCGGGCCGCCCCACGCTTCCCGGTCTGCGCAGCGCCTCCGCGTCGTGCAGGCAGGTGACGGGGGCGCAGGTCTCGGACAGCGCGTAGACGTCGAACAGCCGCAGCTGCGGCAGGCGTTCCCGCAGCCGCTCGAGGGTGCCCGGCGGGGCGGGAGCGCCGCCGTACACCGCGAGGCGCAGCTCCGACAGCGTCGGCAGGACGAAGCCGTCGGCGCGCAGCAACAGCTCCCAGATGCTCGGGACGACATCGAGCCAGGTGACGGAATGCTCGGCGGCCACGGCGATCAGCTGCTGGGCCGAGAACGTCGCCATCGTCACCGACGACCCTCCCGACAGCATCGCGGGGGCCAGCTGGGTGACGTGCCCGGACACCCAGGCGAACGGCAGGTGGATCGCTGTGCGGTCGCGGCGAGTCAGTCCGAGGGTGCGGCTGTAGAACGCCGCGGCGTGCCCCAGCATCCGGCCGGTGACCTGCACCGCCTTCGGGTGACCGGTCGTCCCGCTGGTCGGGATCAGGGAGTACGTCGTGTCCTGATCCGGCAGTGGTTGCCCGTGCTGCCAGAGAATCTCACGCCCCAGGAGCACTTCGGCGGCGTCCGCGACGCAGATGCCCGCGGGAGCAGCGTCGCGCAACCCCGGTTGCGCGAGCAGCAGGGATGCACCGGTGAGCTCGAGCAGCGCCGCGACCCGGGCGGGCGGGGCGTCGACCGGGATGCCGACGTGGACGAGTGCGGCGCGGGCGCAGGCCCAGATGGCAACCGCCGCCTCCAGTCCGTTGCGCGCCAGCACCGCCACCCGCTCACCGGGCCGGAGCCCGCGGTCCAGCAGGCCGGCCGCCGCGCCCTCGACGAGTCGGGCGAAACCGTCGTACGTCGTGGTCGTCCCACGCGCCGGGTCGATCAGCAGCACATCGTCCGCCGAGGTCGCCAGCGCCTGCTCCAGGATCTCGACGACCGAGTGGGGCCGGTGCGCGTAGCAGCGCAGCGGCACCCCGCGCACCATCTCGTCGACAAGTGCGTCGGGACCGGACTGCCGCGAGGCGGTCACCGGACGAGGGCGTCCAGCGTCGCTGCGCGCACGTGGCCGGCCTGGCTGTGCACCAGCTGGAACGCGGCCGCTCGGAGCAGCCGCTGGGCGGGCTCGCCCAGGTCCATGCCCTGGCCACCGCGGGAGGCGAGAAGCGCCGTGCAGCATTCGATCCCGAGCAGGAGTGCCGAGGCGCGCAGGGACAGCCGTTCGGCGAGCCGCTCACCCGGATCGACCTCGTCGATCAGCGAATAGGCCGCTGCTCGCAGCGCGAGCACCCGTGTGCGCAGGACGTCCGCGGTTGCCGGCGCGCGCTGCTCGAGCAGGTCCAGTGCAGCGAGCGCTATCCCGAACGTGGAGGGCTGCACATTGCTGTTGACGTTGCTGTCGGTCTCCGCCCACGGTCCGCGGTCGGTCAGCAGCACCACGTCCGCGTCCGGCAGCAGCAGGCCGTCGAAGCGCAGGGCATGCGTGGAGGTCCCCGCCATGGCGGCGAGTCCGAGCTCACCGGCGCTGGTCATCTCGGGGCGGTTCCCAGCCGGGACCAGGCCGAACAGCACCTG
>JBBSKF010000117.1:0-12114 GCA_038256525.1 Mycobacteriales bacterium
CCGCCGCCTGCTCGCCGCCCCGCCTGTGGCGGTCGTGACCCGTCAGTGCGCGACCTGCAGCGGCTCGATCCGCCCGCGCTGCACCAGCAGGCCCCGGCCGGGTCGTACGTCACCCCCAGTGGTGCGGGACAGGCGCACGCCGAGAAGGTCTCCGTCGCCGGGGGACTGCGGCGACAGCAGGATGCCGGTCCGCGAACGGCGCAGATCGAGGACGAAGCCGCGGTAGCCGGTGACCAGCTCGTCGGTCGTGCCAGCGACGAGCACGACGGTGCCGGCGTCGCGGGCGCGGCGCACGGCCTGCTCCAGAACGGGCGCGAGGGCGGAGTCGATCAGCAGCTCGGCGTCGTCGACGAGCAGAGCCACCCGCCCGTCCCCGAGAAGGGCCTCCAACGCCGGCCCGCTCTCGGTGCCGAGCAGGCAGCCGGAAAGCTCGCGCAGTGGCGAGGCCCGTGGGGCGACGCCGACGATCCGCATGCCGCCGGCCCGCAGACCGGCGGCGAAGCTCAGCAACGTCGTGCTCCGACCGGAGCGCGGCGGGCCGGCGATGAGCAGGCCGGGTCCGACCTCGGACACGTCGACCGCGACCGGCTCGAGCTCGTCGCCACCCACCCCGATCACCACCGAGAGCGGGCCGTCGGGCAGGGGGAGGTCGCAGCGGCGGACCGAGGTGGGCAGCAGCTCGACCCGCCGCGGCCGCAGTCGCCGGGGCGGCGGAGACGCCGCGGCGGCGAGACGGGCCAGAGCCGCCGCCTGCCCTGGTCCGCTGGGGTCGGCATCGAGGAGGGCGACCTGGGCCACGACCGGCGCTCCGCACATGGACCAGCCGCGGCCCGCGGGCAGTGCGTGGGGAACCAGCCGGCTCGGCAGGCCGGCTCCGACGTAGTCACCCCGATCGGCCAGGCGCAGCAGCAGCGTGTCCTCCACCATCGAACCGATCCGCCCGACGATGCCGCTGCGGTCGGCAGACACGATCACGTGCAGCCCGACCGACGGACCCTCTCGCAGCAGCCGGAACAGCAGCTCGACGAGCCGGCCCCCGTCGAGGTCCTGGTAGCCGGCAAGGAAGGCCTCCCACCGGTCGAGCAGCAGCAGAAGGTGTGGCAGCCGCGCTCCGGGGGGCGCCGCCGTCCGCTGCTCGGTCAGGTCGGCGTGTCCACCGCAGGAGAGCACGTCCTGCCGGCGCTCGACCTCGGCGGCCAGCCAGGTGAGGACGCGGGTGAGCCGCTCCGGCTGGTCGCGGGTGACCACTGCGCCCGTGTGTGGCAGCGCGGCGAGCGGTCCGAGCCCGCCGCCACCGGGGTCGAGCGCGTAGAGGTGGACGTCATTGGCCGAGGCGACCGCCGCGACCGCCCCGGCGAGGGTGCGCAGCGTGGTGGTCCGACCCGAGCGCGGTGATCCCAGCACCATCAGATG
This sequence comes from Mycobacteriales bacterium, assembly GCA_038256525.1. GTDB lineage: Bacteria > Actinomycetota > Actinomycetes > Mycobacteriales > SCTD01 > SCTD01. Next base: position 1,414 of record JBBSKF010000117.1, read on the forward strand.
GGTGGACCGGTCCAGGTCGAACACGAGTGCGCGCTGGTCCTGCTCGGTCGGGACGTCGATCAGGCCGTACGCGAGGGGCGGCACCCGGCCGGGCACTCCCGCCAACGGGTCCGGGCCCGCAGGCAGTTCCCCCGCAAGCACGACGGGGGGCAGAGGCGCCAGCCACGGGGAGCGGGGCGGCGGCACGCCCAGCCGGGTGGCCGCACCGGAACACGCGGCGACCAGCAGCGACAGGTCGGTGACGGAGGAGCTCTCCGTCTTCTGCGCCCCGGGACGGCCCACGGGGTCGCCCTGCTCGGCTGCCGGCAACAGCTCGACCGTGGCCGGCTGCTCCGTGGCGACGCTTTCCGGACGCCGGCCGCCGACGCGGCCGGTCTGGAAAGCGGTGAGATCGGCGTGGCCGGTCCGCGCGTAGGCGCGTCCCGGCGTGGTGCGGCTGATGGTCGCGGCCAGCGGTGAGTCGAGCACGTCGCGTGACTCGGTTTCGCGGGTCACGGCGAGGCACAGCCGCAGGTTGGTGTTGGCCCGGATGTCGGCTGAGACGACGCCCTCGGGTCGCTGGGTCGCGAGCACCAGGTGCACGCCCAGGGACCGGCCGCGCATGGCGATGCCGACCAGACCGCCCACGAAGTCGGGCAGCTCCTCTGCCAGCGAGGCGAACTCGTCGACGACGAGCACCAGCCGGGGCAGCACCTGGCGCGGACCGCCGGCCGTGCGTACCAGCCGCCGGTGTTCCTCGATGTCCTTGGCGCCGCAGGCCAGCAGCAACGCTTCGCGACGGGACAGCTCGGCGCCGAGGCTCGCCAGCGCCCGCTCGACCAGCGTGCCGTCGAGGTCGGTGACCATGCCGACGGTGTGCGGCAGGTCCGCGCACGGACCGAACGCGGCGCCGCCCTTGTAGTCCACCAGCACGAAGGTCAGCTCGTCCGGGCGGTTGCACAGGGCCAGGGAGGCGATGAGGGTCTGCAGCAGCTCGCTCTTGCCCGAGCCGGTCGTGCCCGCGACGAGTGCGTGCGGGCCGTCGCGCGACAGGTCGACCTCGAACAGTCCGTCGGCGCCTCGACCCAGGATCGCCGTGGTCGAGCAACCGGGCGCCGCCCAGCGCTCGAGCACCCGGGAGGCGTCCTCGCCGCTTCCGACGAGGGTCAACCCGACCGCGTCGGTCCACCGAAGGCTCGACGGCAGCCCCTCGCCGCGGTCGCGGCTGTCGTCCCGCAGCGGCGCGAGCGCCCGCGCGACAGCCTCCGCCCGGTCGCAGCTGAGCAGGTCGGCGGCCGCGCCGGTCACGGTCGGCAGACCGGTGGCGCGGACCTCGACGGACGCCGGACCGGTCAGGACGGCGGTCGCGCGGCACTGCTCCGGCAGCAGCCGCGGATCAGCTTCCACGCACACGGCGAACACGCCGACCGAAGGCCCCGAGGTGAGCACGGCAGCCAGACCGGCCACGGCACGCAACCCGTGGGCGCCGTCGATCACGACCAGGACTCGGCGGTCGTCCGGCACGGCGCCCCGGGTGGTCCGCGCGAGCTCGGCCCGGGACTCGATCAGCGCAGCCAGCTCGGCGACCCGGGCTGCGGCCTGTGCCGGGCCGAAGCCGAGCAGCGCCCCGCAGCCCTGCCGGCTGTCCGGTCGGACGTGCGGCAGCCACGCGGCCCAGTCCCAGGCGCCTGCCACCGACAACTCGGTGAGCACCACCAGCTGCAGGTCGCGGGGGCTGTGCCAGACCGCCGCCTGGACCACCACCCAGCGGGCCAGGGCCCGGCCGCGCTCCCGGTCGCCACCGATTCCGAGGACACCGGCCGTGGTCAGCGCGACGACCACCGGCACGTCCCTGGCCGTCGTGCTGCCCTCGCCCAGGTCACCCTCGGCCTCGACGCGCGCCGGCTGGGCGGCGAGCCCGACCCGTACGTCCAGGGTGTCGTCGTCCTGGCGCCGTCGCTCCCACAGTCGCAGCCCCGGACCGAGCGCCGTGAGCAGCGTCTCCGCCGCATCGGGCCAGGCCGCGCGGCGGGTCCGCTCGTCAGCCCGGACCGCGGCGTGAAGTCGCGACTCGGCAACGTGCCGCTGCGTCCGCCAGGCCGCCAACTGCCTTCGGGTCAGGCGCTTTCCGCTTCGCCGGTCGGTGACGACGTTGCCGAGCACCAGGACGGGCGACAGCAGGGTGAACAGCAGGAAGGTGGTGCTGCCGGTGACCCGCCAGAGCACCACGCCGAACACGACGGGGGCGAGCACGGCCAGCACGGGGATGGGTGTACGGTCACGCCCTTCCGGGCGGGCGGGCACCACCACCTGGACGAGTTCGCGCGGGGGGCGCAGCCGTGGCGGACGGTGGAAGGCCAGGCGGCCGTCACCGGTCGGATCCACAGGCACGGCCGGCTCGGCGGCTCCGATCAGGGTCAGGCTCGAGCTCCCGATCCGCAGCACGGCTCCTACCAGCAGGGTGGCGCCCACGGCGCCGACGGGGGAGCCGTCGAGCCAGGTGCCGTTGGCCGATCCGAGGTCGACCACGGTCACAGCGCCGTCCCGGACCTCGAGCCGGCAGTGCTCCCGGCTGACCTGCTCGTCGTCGAGTCGGACGCCGGCGTCCGGCCCGCGTCCGACGCCGACCGATCCGGTCGTCAGAGCGTGCACCGCCCCCGCGTCCGGCCCGCCGACGACGCGCAGCGTGGGCCCGTCGGGCAAGGGCGGCTCCGGCGGGGCGTCGACCAGCAGGAGCGCACCCTGGACGAGCGGCGGGGCCCCGAGCAGCGTCTCCGGCCGCACCGGCACGCCGCCCGCGGACAGCTGACCGCTCTGGCCTGGCGGCAGCACCCGCGCCAGCAGGCCGGCCGCGACGTCCTTGAGGCAGGCGCCGTCCCGGGCTCGGACGACGACGTCCGCGCGAGCACCGGTGGCCGGCACGCAGAGCCCGAGGCCGAGTTCCACGTGACCTCCCGTTCGCCGTGACGATCCTGACCAGCGGTCTATCAGCCGGTCGGGACATCGCACGGAAGTTGTCCACAGGCGTTTGCGGAGGCGTCGTACGATGCGCAGATGTCGACCCGGTCGGCGCTCGAGGTGGAGCGCAAGTACGAGTTCGTCTCGGGCAGCGCGCTCCCCGATCTGGTCGGTGTCGCGGGCATCACCGAGACCCGCCCGCTCGACGTCGAAGACCTCGACGCCACCTACTACGACACCGCCGACCTGCGGCTGACCCTCGCCGGCATCACCTTGCGGCGGCGCACCGGTGGGCGGGACGCCGGCTGGCACCTCAAGCTCCCGGTCGGTGGCGACACCCGCGAGGAGATCAGCCGTCCGGCACACGGCAACGGCACGACGGCGCCGGCGGAACTGCGCGCCCTCGTGCGAGCGCGGACGCGGGAGGCGAAGCTGAAGCCGGTCGTCCGGCTGCGCACCCGTCGCGAGGTGCGCCAGCTGCTGGACGGGGCCGGTCGGGTGCTCGCGGAGTTCGCCGATGACCGGGTCACCGCTGCGGTGCTCGCAGAGGCCGCCAGCGCCGAGGTGTGGCGCGAGCTGGAAGTCGAACTCGTCGACGGCGACGAGGCGCTGCTCGACGCCGTCGGGCTGCTGCTGCAGGCGACCGGCGCCGTGCCGACCAGTTGGTCGTCGAAGCTGGCCCACGCGCTCGGGGTCCGCCTGCCACCCGCCCCACCACCGCCGACTCGCGCCCACACAGCGGGCGATGCCGTGCTGCGGCACCTGCGTGAGCAGGTCACCGAGCTCGTCGCGCGCGACCCGGGCGTGCGCCGTGACGCGCCGGACGCGGTGCACAAGATGCGGGTCGCGACCCGCCGCCTGCGCAGCGCGCTCAAGACCTTCCGTCCGGTGCTCGACCGGGTCGCGACCGATCCGGTGCGCGCCGAGCTGACCCACCTCGCGGCGGTGCTCGGCGGCGCCCGTGACGCCGAGGTGCTGCGCGACCGGCTGCGCGCCGCGGTCGGCGCCCTGCCGGTCGAGCTGGTGCTCGGGCCGGTGCTGGCGCGCATCGACACCGAGCTGATCGCCCGGCACCGTGAGGCCCACACCCGGGTCGTGGCCGAGCTGGACGGGCCGCGCTACCTGGCGCTGCTCGACGCGCTCGACCAGCTGCTCGACGACCCGCCCTGGCGAGCACGTGCCCAGCGCCCGGCCCGAAAAGAGCTGCGCCACATGGTGCGCCGGACGTGGGAGAACCTCGAGGCCGCTGCCGCCGCTGCCGAGGCGGCGCCGACCGCCGAGCAGCGGGCGCATCTGCTGCACGAGGCCCGCAAGACCGCCAAGCAGGTGCGCTACGCCGCGGAGGCCTCCGTCGAGGTGCTCGGGCAGGACGCCCGGGCCTTCGCGAAGCGGGTCGAGGCGGTGCAGGAGGCGCTGGGCGAGCACCAGGACAGCGTTGTCGCGCGGGCGAGGCTGCGCGAGCTCGGCGTGGTCGCGCACCTGGCCGGTGAGAACGCCTTCACCTTCGGTCTGCTGTACGGCCTCGAGGCGGGGCGCGCGGACCGTACGGAGGAGGCGTTCGACGAGCTGTGGCCGGCGCTCGCGGGCAAGCACAGCCGCTGGCTGCGCTAGCGAACTCCGGATCAGCCGAGTTCTTGCCGTAGCGCTGCCTGCTGTTCGCCGCAGCGTCGTCTGTTCTTCACCCAGTGGCAGTTGTGTGTGCGCCGGTGGTGGCGACGCCCCGGCCGAGCGGCCGCGGGTCTGATGCGCCCGCCGCCCGAAGGAGCCCTTCGTGCTCGTGCGCCGAACCGTCCGACTGCCCCTCGCAGCCGCCGCGCTGACGAGTCTGGCCCTGGTCGCCGGGCTGGTCTCCAGCCCGTCGGCAGGCGCCGCGCCCGACCGTGGTGGCAAGGACCGCGCCGCGCCGACCCGGGTCGATGCCTACCCGATCGTGGTCGGCCACCGCGGCGCGAGCGGCTACCGACCCGAACACACGCTGGAGGCCTACCGGCTCGCCATCGCACTCGGTGCCGACTACATCGAGCCCGATGTCGTCAGCACCAGGGATGGGGTGCTCGTGGCCCGCCACGAGAACGAGATCTCCGGAACCACAGATGTTTCCACGCGTCCGGAGTTCGCAGGTCGGCAGACTACCAAGACCATCGACGGCACCGCGTTGACCGGCTGGTTCACCGAGGACTTCACCGTGGCCGAGCTGAAGACACTGCGCGCCAAGGAGCGGATCCCGGAGCTGCGTCAGGAGAACACGCTGTACGACGGGCGCTTCCCCGTGCCGACCCTGCAGGAGGTGGTGGAGCTCGCCAGGACCGAGGGCAAGCGGGTGGGTCGCACGATCGGCCTCTACATCGAGACCAAGCACCCGACCTACTTCGACTCGATCGGGCTCTCGCTCGAGGAGCCGCTGCTCGCCACGCTGAAGCAGGCCGGCCTGGACCGGCCGACGGCACCGGTGTTCCTGCAGTCCTTCGAGGTCGGCAACCTGCGCGAGCTCGACACCCGAACGAAGCTGCCGCTCGTCCAGCTCCTCGGCGGAGGCTCTGGTGGGCCCGCGGACCGACCTGGCGCTACCTACGACGCGATGAGCACCGCGGAGGGGTTGCGCGAGATCGCCTCCTATGCCGACGGAGTCGGGCCGGACAAGGGTCGCGTCATTCCTCGCACCCCCGCCGGCGCGCTCGGCGCGCCGACCAGTTTGGTCGCCGACGCGCACGCCGTCGGCCTGCTCGTGCACCCCTACACGTTCCGCAACGAGAACGTCTTCCTTCCGCCGGCCCTGCGGGTCGGGACCGCGCCGGACGCCTACGGCGACGCCTTCGCTGAGTACGAGGCGTTCTTCCGGGCCGGGATCGACGGCCTGTTCAGCGACAACCCGGACACCGCCGTCGCCGCCCGGGACGCCTTCAACGCCGGCGCGCTGGAGCCGGCCGCCTGATCCCGGTCCCGGAGCGGGAATGCCTGCCGTGTGTCTCGGCTTGTGCAACGATGTAATCCTGTAATTAATGGAGGAATCATGCGCGAGGACAAGACAGAGACACGCGGTGGGCCGCGTCGCGGCCCGGGTCGGGAGGAACGGGATGTTCCGTCCGCCGAGGGCATCGACGGCTGGTTCACCGGTCGGCTGCCCGACGGCTGGTTCGAGGGTCCACCGGAGGTGACGGTCGACCGGGACGAGATCCTGGTGGTGGGCAAGGTGGCGCCGCCGGAGCTGCCGGACGGGGCGGAGCCCGCCCAGCGCGCCGCCGCCGAGGCGGGGCGGGTCCAGCGCTTCCGCGAGGAAACCCGGGAGCACCGGATGCGCCTTGCCGACGAGGCCGAGCGACGCTTCGGGCGCAAGGTGGCATGGGGCGCGCAGGCGGGCGACACCGGGCAGGTGTTCACCTCGCTGGCCATTCCGGTCATGACCCGGCTGCGGCAGCCCGAGCGGCAGGTGCTCGACACCCTGGTCGAGGCCGGAGTGGCGCGGTCGCGCTCCGAGGCGCTCGCCTGGTGCGTACGCCTGGTCGGCAAGCACTCCGCCGACTGGCTCGAGGAGCTCCGGTCCAGCCTGGAGGCGGTCCAACGGGTGCGCGGGCAGGGTCCGACCTGAGCTGGCCTTCACCACCCTCGCCTCCCTGATCATGTGGCGCTCCAGGGGCGGCTTGCGGCCCCGGATCTCGCCAGATGATCAGGGAGGCTGGACCAGCAACCTTTCATCGACTATCGTCACTCATCGATGAATGTCCCCCTGCTGTCGCGTCCGGTGGCGGAGCAGTACGCCGACTGGTTCCGGGTGCTGGCCGATCCGACCCGGGTGCAGCTGCTCGCCTGGCTGGCCCAGCAAGCAGAGCCGGTGACCGTGGGTCAGCTGACCGACGTCCTGCCCGTTGGGCAGTCGACGGTCAGCCATCACCTTGCTGCCCTGTCGGCGGTCGGCTTCGTCCAGGTGCAGCGACGCGGGACGTCCTCGTTCTACAGCGTCAACCCGGCCTGCCTGCAGTGCTTTCCGAGCGCGGCCGATGTCGTCATGGGCCGTCGGCCACCGGAACCACCGCCACCTTGTGCGCCACCAACCAGCCAACAGGGGAGTCCGTCATGATCGAGAGCACCGACATCCGGGAGAGCGTCCGGGCGCGATACGCCGAAGCAGCAAGCCACGCCGCAGCCGGGGATTCCGAGCTCGCCCAGGCCTTCGAGGCGTCCTGCTGCGGTGTCGCGTCGGACGCGCCGACCGAGCAGCAGGACAGGGCCGTGTTCGGCGCCGACCGCTACGAAGGGGACGCGGCCGAGGGCGCTCCCCCGGCCGCGGTGCAGGCATCACTCGGCTGCGGGGTGCCCACGGCCGTTGCAGATCTGCGCCCGGGCGAGATCGTGCTCGACCTGGGCTCCGGCGGTGGCGCCGACGCGCTGATCTCCGCCCGCAGGGTGGAACCGGGCGGGCGGGTGATCGGGCTGGACATGACGCCGGAGATGCTCGACCTCGCCCGACGCCATGCCGGCGCCGCCGGGGTGACCAACGTCGAGTTCCTGCAGGGATACCTCGAGGACGTCCCGCTGCCCGACGGCAGCGTCGACGTCGTGCTGTCCAACTGCGTCATCAACCTGGCAGCCGACAAGAACGTCGTCCTGCGCGAGGCGGCGCGCGTGCTTCGGCCCGGTGGCCGGTTCGCCGTCTCCGACGTCATCGCTGACCCTGACATGGACGCGGCGACCCGGACGGACATGCAGCAGTGGACCGGCTGCATCGCCGGGGCGCTCACCCGCCAGCAGTTCCAGCAGGCGCTCGACGATGCGGGGTTCGTCGACGTCGAGATCCAGCAGACCCATCGGGTGCACGCGCATGCGGCCGCAGCCATTGTCCGTGCCCGCAAGCCTGAGCTCCACGAAGCAGGGCCGGAGGTCCCGCGTTAGTTGGTCAGTGCACGCAGGTGGTCGGCGAAGCCGCCGTGTGTGCGGCTTTCGCGCCGGCCGCTGGTGGTGACCGGGATCCGACCGGTGGCGACCAGGCGGCGAGCGTGTCCACGCAGCGCATCGACGAGCGCCTGGTCCTCGGCCAGCGCCAACGGGGGGATGCCACCGGCGTCGAGGTACGCCGCAGCCGACATGCCGAGATTGGCTCCGTGCACATGCAGATGCCCCCGACCGGGCCGGCCGTAGTCAGCGGTGAAGCGGTGCCGGGCCGCGTCCGGCTGCTCGGACCAGTCCCGGACACCGACCGTCCCGGCCACCACCTCGGCTCCCTTCGCGGCAAGGCGCAACTGCTCCGCCAGCCAGTCCGCGGGGACGGTGGAGTCGGCGTCGGTGGTGGCCAGCCACATCTGCTCGGCCGGCCGACCCGCCTCCCGGGCGAGGACGGCGGCGAAGCCGGCTGCCCGCGCCACGCCGACGTTGTGGGCCTGCACCTCGATCGCCCCCGGAGCCGACAGTCCGCTGTCGTCGCTGCACGCGTCGAGCACCGGGATGACGTGCACCTGGACGTGTCGCAGGTCCGGGTGTGCCGCTGCGGCGCGCAGCGCGGCCATACATGCGGGCAGCAGCAGCTGCTCGTCGTGAGCCGGCACGACCACGCCGACGCAGCGGATGGCGTTCAGAGCAGCCCCTCCTGTCGGGCGACGCTGACCGCGCCCATGGGCACGAGAACGTCGAGCAGGAAGTCCTGTTCGTCGATGCGGCTGAGGCGCGGCCACCGCTCGAGGGCGGCGTGGACCTGGTCCCCGGTCAGGGGGTAGTCCTCGACCGGGTGCCGCCAATGGCACGCCACGACGGCGCCGCCCGGCGCCAGGTCCCGTTCGATGAGATCCAGCAGCCTCGCCAGGTCGCGCTCGTCCAGGTAGTAGCCGACCTCGGACAGCACGATCAGGTCGTACGTCCCTGCTGGCCAGCCGTCCGGCACCGCCGCCTGGACGAGATGCACCGACTCCGGCACCCGGACGCGCGCTGCGGACAGGGCTGTGGCACTCGGATCGAGAGCGACGAGCGAGGTGCAGCGAGCTGCCAGGGCGGCGGTGAAGACGCCTACGGAGCAGCCGACTTCGAGTGCCCGGTCGTAGCTGGGGAAGGGTAGTGCCGCGAGTGTCAAGGCGTACTTGCGCCGCTCGTACCAGCGGCTGGTGAAACCCCACGGGTCGGGGTCGCGTGCGTACATCCGGTCGAAGTAGTCGGCGGACAGGCTCACGTGAGGACGACTTCGTACGGCCGGGCGAAACGCTCGAGGATGTGGGCCGCAAGCACCGGTGCGTCCTCGGCGAGGGGCCCGAGGGGCCGGATCTGCGTGACGAACTCGGCAACGGCACGGGCCTTGGCTGCACGGATGTCCGCGGTCAGGTGCACCTGCGCTGCCCTCGTCCACGGGATGCGCTCGTCGTGCGGCGTGGCCCAGTGCCACGCCCACACCGGATAGGCCAGCAGCCGGGCGCCGTCACGGGTCGCCGCGGTGACGCAGGCCCTGCCCACTGCTTCGTGGTCGGGGTGACCGTCGCCGCGCCACGGCCCGAGCAGCCACGTGCCCGGCTCCAGCTCCAGGGCGTCGAGGACCGGCTGCTCGAGCCCCTCCCGGCCACCGTCCGGCAGGCGCAGACGCGACAGCTCGGCGGTCACACCGAGCGCAGCCAGGGCGCGGCCGGTCTCGGCTTCGCGCAGATCCGCGAGCGCTCCCGGCTCGACCGACCCGCCCGGATGGCTGGCCTCGCCGTCGGTGACGGCCAGGAGAGCGATCTCGGTGCCGGCTGCGGCCAGCATCGTCAGCAAGCCTCCGACACCGAGGATCTCGTCGTCCGGGTGGGGGGCGACGACCACCGCCCGTTCCGGTGCTTCGGCCAGGCCGAGACCCGGCAGGCGGAGCTCGTCGAGAAACGGTCGCCAGGCGCGTTCCGGTGTGCCGCCCCCGTCGATCACCATGTCGCCTCCTGGACGGCGAGCTCGCCCAGACCGGCCAGGTCGCGCTCGGCGTGGGACTGCCGCAGGTAGACCGGCAGGTCGGCCGCGCGTCGCGCGTGCACCGGGTCCAGGCACAGCGGCGCGGCTCCGAGCGCCCGCCCGACCCGGTCGAGGATCTCGGTGGCTCCCGCCTCCACCCGCGACCGCAGGCGGACCGCCCGCAGCTGCGCGCCGCGGGCCGCCGGATCGGTGTCGATCTCGGCGGCAACGACACGAAGGTGGGCTCCCAGGGCGGCGATCAGGGAGTCGACCGCGCCGAGGTGCGCCAGCGTGTGAGCGTCGCCCTGACCGACGCGGACCGCCGCGAGCAGGGTGCGGGCGGCGCCGAGTGCACCGCCGTACCAGCAGGCCGCGACTCCCGCCCCGCCGTGCCAGAAACCGGCTCGATCCAGGTAGGCCCCGGGTCCCCCGACCGGGATCGCCTGCACCTCAGGCACGTCGACGCTGACCGAGCCGCTCGCCGCCATCCCGACGGCACCCCAGCTGTCGGGGACCGGCTGCACGTCGCGCACGTCGACCGCGAACAGGCGCCGGCCGTCGTCGGCGTGCGCGGTGATCAGGGCCCGGTCGAGCACCAGCCCGCCTGAACACCAGGCTTTGCGACCGCGAAGCGTCCATCCCCCGGAAGTCGGCGTCGCCACGACCCGAGCTGTCGGCGGCTCGGCCGCCCACACCCCCCACAGCCCCGGGTCCTGGGGTCCGTCCAGCTCCGCACAGATGGCGCGCGCATCGGCATGCGCCTCCGCGAGCCGCCCGAGCACGAGGTCCGCCGCGGCGATCTCGGCCAGGATCAGCCAGCGGTCGATGGTGCGCCCGGAACCCGGCAGCGGCAGGTCGAGAGCTCCGGTCGCC
>JBBSKF010000118.1:0-11985 GCA_038256525.1 Mycobacteriales bacterium
GAACATGATCGACGACGTGCATGCTGCGGATGATCTTCGTAGGGGGCGGGGCCCGGCGCGGTAGGGAGGGCGCGGCGAGTCGTGCGGGTCAGACCAGCGCGGCCCTGCGCGCCTCGGCCTTCTGCTCGTAGTGGCTGGCCATGTCGTCGAGGGAGGTGAGGAACTCCGACACCTTGGTACGGGCCTGCTCGGCCTCGGCGTCGAGCCCTTCGAGCTCGAAGAAGCCCCAGTGCGTGAGCATCGGCAGCACCACCTGGTCGTGATGGATGCGCAGGTCGTAGATGCCGGCCTTGGCGATGATCTTCGCCTTCTCGCCGAAGTCAGCGATGCCGGTGCCGGGCATCTCGAAGCCGAGCACCTCCTCGGCGATCGCGATGGCTGTCTGCGAGGGGGTGAGCTCGAGGGCCGCCGTGACCAGGTCGCGGTAGAAGACCATGTGCAGGTTCTCGTCTGCGGCGACCCGGGCCAGCAGCTTGTCGGCGATCGGGTCGTCGATGTACATCCCGGTGTTGCGGTGGCTGATCCGGGTCGCGAGCTCCTGGAAGGCGACGTAGCAGAGCACCTGCAGTGCGGGCTTGCCGGCCGCGTCGTAGCCGGTCTCCATCTGCTGCATGCGCCCGCGCTCCAGGGCGACCGGGTCCATCCCACGGGTCACCATGAGGTAGTCACGCATGACAATGGCGTGCCGGCCCTCCTCAGCGGTCCAGCGGTGCACCCACGTGCCCCAGGCCCCGTCGCGGCCGAAGCCCTCGACGATCTCCCGGTGGTAGCTGGGCAGGTTGTCCTCGGTGAGCAGGTTGACCTCGAAGGCGACCTGGGCGATCTCGCTGAGCGTGGACTGACCGGGCTCAAAGGGCTCGACGTCGAAGTCGCGCCCCTGGCTCCACGGCACGTAGTCGTGCGGCATCCACTCCTTCGCCATCTTCAGGTGGCGATCGAGATTGGTCGCCGCCGTGGGCTCCAGCTCGAGCAGGAGCTCCGGCAGGGTCAGGCGCAATGAGGTCATGCCAGAGACCTACCCGGTCCGCAACGCTCGACCTTGCCCATGACGATGAAGTACGCCTCGCTCTCTTGTCACGAACGCACAAAGCGTGTGGTGTCGACGCCGGCCAGGCTTGACACGTGACGCAGCTGTTGTCACGTTGACCCGTGCTCATCCCGCTCGCCGACACCACGCGGCCCGCAGGCGGCGCCGCCCTGGCCGAGGTGGTCGGCGTCGGCGTTGCCCTAGCCCTCGCCACCGCGCTCGTGTTGGCTGTTGCGTTGGCCCACCGCACGCGCCGCACCGGCGTGCTCACCCGGCTCGCCGAGGCGCTCGGCCGCCGCAGCGGCCGTCCCGGCTGGGTCGCACTGCCCTCGTTTCTTGCGATAGGGGCACTGCTGAGCTCGCTGTTCGGGATGCTGTGGGACATCTCCCTGCACGTCGCGGACGGCCGGGACGCCGGGCCGCTGGCCAATCCGGCGCACTACTTCATCCTGGGTGGGCTCTACCTGCTGCTCGTCGCCGGCGTGACCGCTGTCGTGCTCCCGCTCGACGAGAAGCCGGGCCCCGCCGCGGTAGCGCTCACGCCCACCTGGCGGGCGCCGGTCGGCGGCCTGCTCATCGTGGCCGCAGCAATCTACGCGCTGATCGGCTTCCCGCTGGACGACGTGTGGCACCGGCTGTTCGGCCAGGACGTCACCCTGTGGGGGCCGACCCACCTGATGCTCATCACCGGCGCCGGCCTGTCGCTGATCGGACTGCTGGTGCTCGACCAGGAGGGCCGCGCCGCCCAACCGGAGCTGGTCGGCACCGGGGGCCGGCGGTTGCACTGGCTGCTTTCCGGGTTTCTGTTCGGTGGCCTGCTCGCGGGCCTGTCGGTCTTCCAGGCGGAGTACGACTTCGGCGTCCCGCAGTTCCGCCTGGTGCTGCACCCGATGATGATCGCCGGGGCGGCGGCCTTCGCGCTCGTGACCGCCCGACTGCTGCTCGGGCGGGGCGGCGCCCTGGCGGCCGCGCTGTTCTTCCTCGCCGTGCGGGGCGGCATCAGCATCGCCGTCGGCCCGGTGCTCGGTGAGCCGACACCGTCCTTTCCGCTGTACGTCGGATCTGCCCTGCTCGTTGAGCTTCTCGCCCTGACCAGCCTGCTGCGCAGTCCACTTCTGTTCGGTGCGACAGCCGGGCTGCTGATCGGCTCGGTGGGCAGCGCCATCGAGACCGGCTGGTCGCTGCTGGTCATGCCGCTGCCGTGGACGCCCGACATGTGGGCCGAGGGCCTGGGAATGGCCGTGCCCGTCGGGGTCGGCGCCGGACTGTGCGGTGCGCTGCTCGCGCTCGGCGCCCAGGGCCGGCTGCCCCGGCCTGCGCGCACCCGCCCGATGGTCGTGGCGAGCCTGCTCGTGCTCACCACCGCCACCGCCAACGGCCTGCTCGCGACCGTCCCGGCCAACGCCGAGGCGACGGTCGTGCTCAGCCCCGCCGGCCCCGGGTTCGTCACCGCGCAGGTGCGGCTCGATCCCGAACCCGACGAGCCGGCATGGCTGCAGATCACCGCCTGGCAGGGGGGCGGCCTCGTGCTCGACCCCCTCCGAAGGACCGGTCCGGGCACCTACCGCTCCTCCACGCCGATCCCGGTCAGCGGATCGTGGAAGGCCCTGCTACGCCTGCACGACGGGCGCACCCTGGCGGCCGCGCCGATCTACCTGCCCGCCGACGAGGCCATCGGCGTCCCGGAGCTGCCGGCTGTCACGGCGACCCGCCCGCTTGCGCAGGAGGTCGAGATCATGCAGCGCGAGAGGGATCTCAGCGTCCCCGCCTGGACCTGGACCGGCGCCGCCCTCGTCGTGCTGGCCTGCTCGATCGCGCTCGTCCTGGCCTTGTCGGTCGGTGTCGGCCGGCTCGGCCGGCGGCTCGTTCCCGGCCCGGACGGCGAACCGGTCGAGCCGGCGACCACCCCCGCCCGCACCTCCGACGTACGCCCAGCTCTCAGGTGACCCGTTCGGCCGCCGACGAAGGCGGCTCACGCCGGCAGCGAGGCGTGCATCTCCCACACCAGCACCTCGGCCGGCTCGGTCGCCGTGACCGTGTGGCCGCCGGTCCCGGTCAACCGGACCGAGTCACCGGCTGACAGTGCCCCCGCTCCCTCGAGGTCGACCGTCCCCCGGGCGACGAACAGGTGCAGCATTGGGGCGTCCGGCAAGGACACGGACTGGCAGGGGGACAGGCGGGCGGCGTGCAGCGCCGCGTCCTTCTGGCCGATCCGGATCGCGGCCTCGTGGCGAGCCATGCCCGATGCGACCGGCACGAGAGCGCCTGCCAGCGACGCGCTGTCGATCTCCAGCTGTTCGTACCCGGGAGTGCGGTCCGACCCGTCGGGCACGACCCACATCTGCACGAAGTGCACCGGGTCGTCGTGCTGCTCGCCGCCGACCCGCCAGGCGTCGTTCTTCTCCGAGTGCAGGATCCCCGAGCCGGCGCTCATCCGCTGCGCCAGCCCGGGGTAGATGACGCCCGAGTGTCCGGTCGAGTCCTGGTGCACCAGCGAGCCCTGCAGGACCCAGGTGAGGATCTCCATGTCGCGGTGCGGGTGCGTCTCGAAACCGGCACCCGCCCGTACGACGTCGTCGTTGTGCACCAGGAGCAGACCGTGCGAGGTGTTGCCCGGGTCGTAGTGCCGGCCGAAGGAGAACGAGTGCTGCGAGTCCAGCCAGGACAGCCGGGTCGAGAAGCGGTCTGCGGCGCGGCGTACGTCGAGCGTCATGGCACCGACTCAGGCGCTCTTGATCGCGGAGATCTCGAGCTCGAGCACGATCTTGTCGCCGACGAGCACACCACCGGTCGCGAGCGGGGCGTTCCAGGTCAGGCCGTAGTCCTTGCGGCTGACGGTGACGCTGCCTTCGAACCCGACGCGCAGGTTGCCGAACGGGTCGGTCGCCGAGCCCTCGTAGGTGAACGGGACGGTCACGGACTTGGTGATGCCCTTGACGGTGAGGTCGCCGGTCAGCTCGTACACGTCCCCATTCTGCCGCGCGTCGGTCGAGACGAAGGTGATGGTGGGGTGCTGCTCGACGTCGAAGAAGTCCGCGCCGCGCACGTGCCCGTCCCGCTGCTCGCTGCGGGTGTCGATGCTCGCGGCCTGAACCGTCACGGTCGCGGTGGAGCGTGACGGGTCGTCGCCGTCGAGGACGGCGGTGCCCTCGAGCTCGTTGAAGGCGCCGCGGACCTTGGTCACCATGGCGTGGCGGGCGACGAATCCGATGCGGGAGTGGGCGGGGTCGATCGTGTAGGTGCCGGTGAGCTCGGACAGGGACGGGACGGTGGCGGTGGTCATGGGAGTCTCCTTCGAGGTGGTGGTTGATGTGTCATCTACATGATGCAGCAACGAGGTTGTCGTGTCAACCATTGCGGTACGATAGGGCTGTGACCCGATGGCTGGACGACGATGAGCAGCAGGTCTGGCGCAGCTTCGTCACGGTGCAGAGCCGCCTCAACGCGCGGCTGGGGCGGCAGCTGGTGGCCGACTCCGGCTTGTCGATGGCCGACTTCGAGGTCCTTGTCGTGCTCAGCGATGTCCCGGACGGGCGCCGGCGGGCGTTCGAGCTCGGCCGTGAGCTGCAGTGGGAGAAGAGCCGGCTGTCCCACCACCTCACCCGTATGGAGCGCCGCGGGCTGGTGGCCCGCGAGGGCTGCCCGACCGATCGCCGCGGCGCCTTCGTGGCCCTGACCTCCGAGGGCCGGACCGCCCTCGAGGCCGCCGCACCCGGGCACGTCGAGGCCGTACGCCGCAGCCTGTTCGACGTGCTCACCCCGGCGCAGGTGAGCGCCCTCGGCGAGATCTGCGCGGACGTGCTGGCCGGGCTGGACCCCGAGGCGGGCTGCGACGGGGCTGCCGAGGCCGAGTCCTGCTGATCCCCGCCGGTAGCCTCGAGCGGGTGCCCAGCCCCGCTCGCGCCCTGCTGCTCGAGAACATCCACTCCGACGCGGCCTGGACCCTCAAGGACGCCGGCTTCGACGTGGAGCGGCTCGACCGGGCGCTGACCGAGACCGAGCTGGTGGAGCGCCTGCCGGGTGTCGCCCTGCTCGGGATCCGCTCCAACACCTCGGTGAGTGCGCGGGTGCTGGCCGCCGCGCCGGAGCTGCTGGCGCTCGGGGCCTTCTGCATCGGCACCAACCAGATCGACCTGGCCGCCGCGGCGCAGCGCGGGGTCGCGGTCTTCAACGCGCCGTTCTCCAACACGCGCAGCGTCGTGGAGCTGGCGCTGTCGGAGATCATCGCCCTCACCCGCCGGCTCACCGTCAAGAACGACGACATGCACGCCGGTCACTGGGACAAGTCGGCGGTCGGCAGCCACGAGGTGCGTGGCCGCCGGCTGGGCATTGTCGGCTACGGCAACATCGGCAGCCAGTTGTCCGTGCTGGCAGAGTCACTCGGGATGTCGGTGTTGTTCTTCGACACCGCCGACAAGCTCACCCTCGGCAACGCGCGGCGGTGCGGCACGCTGGACGAGCTGCTCGCCGAGTCCGACGTCGTGACCTTGCACGTGGACGGCCGCGTCTCCAACGGCAGCCTGTTCGGTGAGGAGCAGTTCGCCCGGATGCGTGCCGGCAGCATCTTCCTCAACCTGTCGCGGGGCTTCGTCGTGGACCACGCAGCCCTGCGCCGGCACATCGAGAGCGGTCACCTGACGGGCGCCGCGGTGGACGTGTTCCCCGTCGAGCCGAAGGTCTCCGGGGAGGAGTTCGTCTCCGCCCTGCGCGGGCTGCCCAACGTGATCCTCACCCCGCACGTCGGCGGATCCACCGAGGAGGCGCAGCAGGACATCGGCCACTTCGTCGCCGGCAAGCTGCGCGACTACGCGTCATCGGGCACCACCTCGCTGTCGGTCAACCTGCCCGCTGTCGCGCTGCCTCGGGCCGCTGGACCCCGGCTGCTGCACCTGCACGTCAACACCCCCGGGGTGCTCGCGACGGTGACCTCGTTGCTGGCGGAGCACGGCATCAACATCGAAGGCCAGCTGCTCGCGACCTCCGGCCCGCTCGGCTATGTCGTCACCGACGTGGCCGTCACCGACCTGTCGGCGCTGACCGGCGCACTGCTGGCGATGCCCGAGACGGTACGGCTGCGCGTCCTGCCATGACGGCGCCGCTAGAAGCGTTGCGCGCTGCGGTCGGTGTGGAGCACGTACTCGTTGATCCTGATGTCACCGCCACCTACGAGACCGACTGGACCGGACGGTTCCGCGGTCGGGCGTCCTGCGTGGTCCGGCCGTCGGACACCGCTGAGGTCTCGGCGGTCCTGACTGCGTGTGGGGAAGCCGGCGCCCAGGTGGTGGTCCAAGGCGGGAACACCGGGCTCGTCGGCGGGGCGACACCGGTCGGTGGCGAGGTGCTGCTGAGCCTGACCCGGCTGACCGCGCTCGGGTCGATCGATGTGGCGGCGGGGCAGGTGACGGCCGGAGCGGGGGTGAGCCTCGCGGCGCTGCAGCAGCACGCCCGTTCGTCCGGGCTGGACTTCGGGGTGGATCTCGCCGCCCGCGACTCGGCGACCGTCGGCGGCCTCGTCGCGACGAACGCCGGGGGGATCCGGGTGCTGCGCTACGGCTCGATGCGGGCGCAGCTGCTCGGCGCCGAGGCGGTCCTAGCCGACGGCTCGGTGGTCAGCCGGATGGCGGGGCTGCTCAAGGACGGCACCGGCTACGACCTCGTGTCGCTGCTGTGCGGGAGCGAGGGGACGCTGGGCGTGGTGACGGCTGCGCGGTTGCGCCTGGTTCCCCGGCTCGGTGCGCGCTGCGTGGCGCTGCTGGCGCTGCCTTCGGTGGATGCGGCGGTTGCGCTGCTTCCCGGACTGCGCGCGCGGCTGCCCGCGCTGTCGGCCGCCGAGCTGATGTTCCCGGCGGGCGTGGAGCTCGTGCGGCGTCATGTCGGGTTGGCGGCGCCGTTCGCCGAGCAGCACCCGGCGTACCTGCTCCTGGAGTGCATCGACCGCACCGACCCGACCGACGCGCTGGTCGAGGCGGTGTCGGAGGTGGCTGGTCTGGTCGATGCGACGGTCGCGAGCGACAGCGCGGGGCAGCGGGCGCTGTGGGCCTACCGCGAGCAGCACACCGAGGCGATCAGCGCTGCCGGGGTGCCGGTCAAGCTGGACGTGTCCGTGCCGGTCGGCCGTCTTCCCGAGCTGTGCGACCGGTTGAGTGGGGTGATCGCAGGGGTGGTCCCGGCTGCGCTGCCGATCGTCTTCGGACACGTCAACGAGGGCAACCTGCACGTGAACGTCCTGGGTGCAGGCGATCTCGCGGAGGCGGTGACCGGCGCGGTGCTGCAGCTGGTCGCGGAGCTGTCCGGGTCGATCAGCTCCGAGCACGGTGTGGGCCGGGCGAAGGCGGCGTGGCTGCCGCTGTCGCGGTCAGCCACCGAGATCGCCGCGATGCGGGCGATCAAGGGCGCGCTCGACCCGGCCGGGCTACTCAACCCGGGCGTCCTGCTGGCTACTTCGTGAAGAGCTCGTTCAGGGCGACGAGCTCGTCAGTGATGGACCCCGGGACGAGATGGCCTTCCAGGTCGCTGATCTGGTCGAGGTGGGCGGCGATGTCCTCGGCTGTGGGGGGGGTGCCCTGCCCGGCGTACCAGCCCTGGGCCAGGCCCCAGAACACCCGGGCATAGCGGCCGCCGGCGGCCGAGAAGGCGCCGTGCGTCGTGGTGCACGCCTCGGACGCCAGGTAGGTCACCATCGGGGTGACCAGCTCAGGGGCGAGGTACTTCGCGAAGTCGCCGAGCAGCTCCTCGGTCATCCGCGTCTTGGCCACCGGCATGATCACGTTGGACAGGATGCCGGCCCGGGCGCCCTCGACCGCGATCGTGTTGGACAGGCCGACCAGGCCCATCTTGGCCGCGGAGTAGTTGCTCTGGCCGAAGTTGCCGAACGTCGCGTTGGAGGCGGTGAACACGAAGCGGCCGTAGCCGTTCTCCTTCATCACCGCGAACGCCGGCTGGCTGACGTAGAACGCCGCCTTGAGATGCACGTCCAGCACGGCGTCGAGGTCCTCCCAGGTGAGCTTGAGGAAGCTCTTGTCGCGCAGGAAACCGGCATTGTTGATGACGACGTCGACCTTGCCGAAGCTGTCGACGGCGGTCTTCACGATGTTGGCGCCGCCTTCGGGGGTCATGACCGAGTCGAAGTTCGGCACCGCCTCGCCGCCTGCGGCCTGAACCTCGGCGACGACCTGCTGGGCTGCGGTGTGGTCGCCGCCCTTGCCCTCCACGCTGCCACCGAGGTCGTTGACGACCACCGCCGCGCCCCTACGGGCCAGCTCGAGGGCGTAGGTGCGGCCGAGGCCGCCGCCGGCGCCGGTGACGACGGCCACCCGGCCGTCGAAGCTGATGTCGGACAAGGGAGTGCTCCTGAGCGAGGTGGGGACGGAGGGACACCTCCATTGTCGCCGCTGCCCGGTGCGGGGTCCGTCAGCGGGGGAAGGCCACCGACCCCGTACGCCCGAAGTCGCCCGCCCGGGCCGCGACCACGCCGGTGCGCGTGACGGCGTAGACGTGGTCGCTGTCGTGCAGCACCCGCTCGACCTGCACGTCCGGACCCAGGGCGAGGCGCCCGACAAGCGACAGGCTGCCGTCCGCCGCGACCCGGATGCCGACGGCGTCGTTGCGACCGGTCACCTCGTCGTAGGTGCTCACCGGCAGCAGCGCCAGGCGGCGCTCCGGGTCGTAGCCGAACGCGCGGCTGTCCTCGAGCGCGACGCTGTGCCCGGTGCCGAGCGGCAGCCGGTCCAGCTGCACCGGCCGGGACAGGTCCGACAGGTCGAACAGCGACACCTGCAGCCCGGTCACCCGCCCGCGCGCGTCGGCGTCCTGGCCGACGCCGAGCAGCCGGTCGCCGCCCACCGGGTGCAGGTAGGTCGAGAAGCCGGGCACCTTCAGCTCGCCGAGCAGCTTCGGGGCGGCCGGGTCGCCGAGGTCGAGGACATACAGCGGGTCGGTCTGGCGGAAGGTCACCACGGTGGCGAGGTCCCCGAAGTAGCGGACCGCGTAGATGCGTTCGCCCGGCCCCAGCCCGCCCACCCGCCCGGTCTCGATCAGCCCGTCGGCGCGCTCCGCGAGCACCGTCACCTGTGAGGACGAAGCCGGCCCGTCGCCGCCCGGCCCCTCCATCCAGGGCGGTGAGCTCGTCGTCGCGACGCGCAGATGCCCTTCGTGCGACGACAGCGCCCATCGCCCGTAGACGTATCCGGCGACCGAACCCGATCCGGCATAACGCGTGGTGGTCGGGGCGGTCGTATCGAAGGCGTGCAGCTCGGTGGTCACCTCCCCGGGGCGATCCGGGACGAGACTGGACGATATCGGGGCGGTGGTGCCCCACCGGCTGGTCGCGACGTAGAGCCGGTCCGCCGAGGCGTAGACGAGGTCACCGTCGGTGGTGACGGCCGTGCTGTCCTGCGCCTGCAGGCCTTTCTCGAGATCCAGCGTCGTGACGAGCAATGTGCCGGCGCCCTGCGGGGAGGAGGCGTGCCGCACCTGCCCGCAGCCGACGGCGGGACCTTCGGACAGGACGACGCCGCCGGCTGTACGACGGACCGCCTGCGGCAGCACCTGCGCCAGCGTGGCCGACCGGGCGGCCGCACGGTTCGCCTCGAGCGCGCTGCTGTCGCTGCGACCGTAGGACGGCGAGGGCACCGGTAGGGCGGGGGTGGATGCGGACACGAGGCGCACGGCGCCGCCGGACAGCCGGGCTGACAGGTAGCGGCCGTCGAGGTCGAGGGATTCCAGCTGTTGCGGCTCGGCCGGATCGGCGATGTCGACCAGCACCAGCCGCGTGCCGGTGCCACCGATGGGCGAGGGCATGCTCGTCCCCACCGGATCGCCCTTCTCCAAGGCGCCGCCTGCGCCGGGAAGGAGCACGAGAGCTCGGTCGTCCTGGACCAGCAGCTCGGCGCCGTACGCCGGCGCGCCGAGTGGAAGGGTGGACAGCAGCTGCGGAGTGGCACCGGTCCGTACGATCTGCAAGCTGTCGCCCGAGACGGCGAACAGCAGGTCGCCGACCAGCTTGGCCGAGTCCGGCTCGTCGACGCCGCGCTCCTGCACGTTGGTGCCGGTCGGACCCGAGCCGACCGCGTCGGGGACGCCGGCTGAATCCTGCGCTGCTGCAGCGGTGGTGGACTCACGGCGGCCCGGCAGTCCGAGCTGCGGTGGGAAGCCGTCGTAGGCGGTGGTGGTCCGGACGAGCTCCGCCCGGTAGTAGGCGAGCAGCTCGTCGCAGCCGGCGTACGGCACGAGGGTCTCTGCAGCAGCCTTCAGTGCGCCGCCCGGGAGCAGGGTGAAGGCGCCGGCGGCGACGCCCAGGACGGCGATGGCGGCGAGGGAGCGGGATGGCGACACGGGGACCTCCGGGAGGATGCGGCTGGAGGTGGGACGCAGCCGGGAGGCGTTCGGATCCCTGCGCCGCCGGTCGGGCGCAAGTTTGACGGATGCGTGACGATCGCCGGGATCCTGCCGGGCGAGCGCTTGTCCTGGGTACATGCGACGGATGGATCCGCGCCGGCACGACCATGGTCGTCGATGAGGACCGGCCTGCGGCCGCTGACGGAGTCCGTGCGCACCGGCTTCTGGGCGGTCCCGACGCTGTGTGTGCTCCTCGCTGCGGCACTCGCGTTCGGGCTCGTCGCACTGGACCGTGAGTTCGACGACGCCCTGGGCGGGTTCAGCTTCGGCGCCGGTCCGGACGGCGCGCGGGAGGTGCTCTCGGCAATCGTCACGTCGATGATCACCTTCACCGGTCTGGTGTTCTCGATCACCATCGTGGTGCTGCAGCTGACCAGCAGCCAGTTCTCGCCACGGGTGCTGCGCACCTTCCTGCGTGACCGGCAGACCCAGCTCTCGCTCGGCGTCTTCATCGCGACGTTCGTCTATGCGGTGCTGGTGCTTCGGACCGTCAACGGGGTGGACGAGGACAGGTTCGTCCCGGCCCTTGCGACCTCGGTCGGCCTGCTGCTGCTGATCGTCAGCGTCGGCGTGTTCGTGGGATACATCCACCACATCGGCACGTCGATCCAGGTGTCGTCGATCCTGCAGTCGATCGCCGGAGAGACCCGCGACGTGCTGGAGCGTGAGCTGCCGTCGGGCGGCCCACCCCCACCGGAGGTCGTCCGGCCCGCCGGGACACCGGTCGCCGTCCTGCCGGCACCGCGATCTGGCGTGCTGGTGCAGATCGACATCGCCTCGCTGGTGGGGCTCGCTGACCGCTGCGACGTCGTGCTCGTGAGCGGCGTGCACCTCGGCGACTTCGTCCCGGAAGGCGCGCCGCTGCTGGAAGTGCACCGAGGCAACGCCGACGCGCTCGACGCCGCCGGTGCGCTGCGGGCGTTCAGCTTCGCGCGGGAGCGGACCATGCAGCAGGACGTCGCGTTCGGCTTCCGGCAGCTCGCCGACATCGCGGCGAAGGCTCTGTCGCCCGGCGTCAACGACCCGACGACCGCCGTGCAGGCCCTCGACGGGATGCACGACCTGCTGCGCCGCCTGGCGACCCGGCACCTCCCGACCGGCGTGCACGCCGATGACGCCGGGGGGCCGCGGCTCTACCTGCCGCAGCCGCGCTTCGAGGACTACCTGACGCTGGCGCTGCAGGAGACGGAGCAGTACGGCGCGAATTCCCGGCAGGTGCAGGAGCGGATCACGGCCTTGCTGACGGACGTACGCGCCGCCGCGCTGCCCGAGCACCGCCCGCCGCTCGACGTGCGCCTCGCCGGGCGGTCCTGAGCGCGGCAGGTCCCAGCCCCCGCCCTACCATTCTCGGTGCCACGTGCACGCTCCCTGCGGGCGAAGGCGGCACCGAGATCGGGACCTGTCGGCGGGCTTTGCGGCGCCGAGCCCGCCGCCGGTATCCTGCTGGCCGGCGGTCGCGAGACCGCCGAGGAGGCGTCGCCTAGCCCGGTCTATGGCGCCGCACTGCTAATGCGGTTTGGGTCTCAAGCCCATCGGGAGTTCAAATCTCCCCGCCTCCGCCC
>JBBSKF010000119.1:0-11831 GCA_038256525.1 Mycobacteriales bacterium
GAGGCCCTGGCGCGGTCTCGGCGCGGTGCGGGCGGGGGGACCCGGTTCGACGTGGTCGTTCGACCGGTCGGCGCTCCGGCCAAGACCGTCGCCGGCCGACTGCCCGAGCACTCGCGTCGAGCGGCGCCGCGCGCACCCGCGATGGCAGGGTTGCTCGCCCTGGTGGTGGTGGGTGGTCTGGGTCTGCGAGCGACCGTGTTCTCCGGGGACGAGAGCAGCCCGGAAGCAAGTGAGTCCGTCCTCGACGCCGCGTGCCCGGCCGAGGGGCACCTGGGCAGCGCCAGCGACAGGAACCGTGAGGAGCCGACCGCTTCGGGCTACACGTTCCTCAGTGCAGGAGGCGAAGGAGGCTGCTTTCCCGCCCGCTTCAATCCGTGTGAACCCGTGAGCTACGTGCTCAACGACGCCCTGGCCCCACCGGGCGGCGTGCAGGAGGTGCGCGAGGCCATCGCCCGGGTGGCAGAGGCCACCGGGATCAGGTTCGTCGACGAGGGCACCTCCGACGAACGGCTTGCCATCAGCCGCGAGCCCTACCAACCCGAGCGCTACGGGCAGCGGTGGGCGCCGATCCTCATCGGCTGGTCGGCGCTCGGCGCCGAGGCCGACCCCGGCGCCGCAGCTGACGTGATCGTGGTCGGCCGCGGTCGGCCGCTTCGGGTCGACAACACGCTGGTCAGCGGAGTGCTGGAGTTGAACGTCGACGCCGTACGGGACCGCAGCACCGGAGCACCCCTCCCCAGCGGCTTCGGTCAAGGCGTCACCACGGGCCGAGTCATCCTGCACGAACTCGGCCACGTCTTCGGACTTGGTCATCCCAGCGGCCGGGGTCAGCTCATGTATGCCGAGCTTGCCGAACACACCTTGCCTGCAGCCGAATTCGGGGTCGGCGACCGCGCCGGACTGCGCCTACTGGGGGCTGAGGCCGGCTGCCTCGCTGTCCCACCGCTGCCGCCCGGCGCCGCCGCCGCACGCTGAGCGGCCCCACGCTGAGCGGTCAGGACTTCGCGGCGGTCGCGGTCTTGAGGAAGTCGAGCACGGTGGCGATGGCCCGATCGGAGCGCTCCCGGCTCGGGGCCGCACCGATACCGGAGTGGTCCGCGCCCATGCTGGCTGCCTCGCCGCCGGGCGGAGCAGTGCCGGGAGCCGCCTCGATGTTCAGCGAGGGTCCGGTCCCGGCAGCCACGAACGGTTCGGCATTCGGCCCGAAAGCCTCGACCAGCGCTCGCTCGTCGGCAGCGTTGACGAACGTCGCCTTCTCCCCCCGCATGAGGAGCACCGGTGCACTGACCTCTGCGGCCAGAGCCGCCGGGTTCAGAGAGAAGATGTCCCGAAGGTAGTCCTGCTGGTCGAGGGGGAAGTAGCCCGCGACGGTGGGGGGTAGCGGCGTCGGCAGTGGACGCCCCGCCAGGAGTGGCTCCACCACGGACCGGAACGCCGGAACGTATTCCGGATGCGGGCTGCCGAGGATGTCGTCGGCGATCACCTCCACCAGAGGACGCCCGGGCACCGAGATCAGCGCCAACCCACGCACGGCCGGCTCGGTGGCGGCCAGGCGCATGGCGACGAGTCCGCCCTCCTCATGGCCGACGACGGCGATGCGCTCGGGGTCGACCTCCGCCCGCTCCGCCAGGAACGCCACCGCGGCGGCCGCATCGGCCACCATGTCCTCGAAGCGGAGCGGCTCACCCTCGGGAAGCTGGCTGCGCGCTGTCCCCCTCTTGTCATAGCGATAGGTGACCATGCCGGCTTCGACGAAGGCGTCACTCAGGTCCCGGTTGAGCGGGTCCGCGATGCCACCCTCGGGCGCCCGACCGTCCCGGTTGGTAGGGCCGTAACCACCGAGGATGACCAGCGCAGGAAGTCCGGCGCCCGACGTGGCCCCCTCGGGCAGCGACAGGGTGCCGGAGAGCGGCAACCCGTTCGCGCCCACGATGTCGACCCCGCGATCGGTCGGTCCGGCGCTGATCGAATCCGCCGCTCCGGGTCTGTCGTCCTCGCCACCGCCGAGGGTCGTGGACACCAGCGCCACCAGCGCCACCAGGCCGACAAAGGTCGCCGGCAGGACCCAGCGCGGTCGGGAAGCGGCCGCCTTCTTGCGGCCGCTTGTCGTGGCCTTCTGGCCCGTGCAGCCTGTGCACTTGAGCCCCACCTTGGTCGGCACCAGGCAGTCCCGGCACATCGGCTGAGCGCAGCTCGCGCAGGTGCCCACGGCGGGCTTGCGACGGTGGCGGCTGCAGACCTTGGCCACCACCTGGGCGGTCGGTGGGGCGGCCATCAGATGCCGATCTTCGCCGACGCCGCCACGGGCTTGGTGACGGGCAGCAGGAGCGCGTCGAGGACCTCGCCTTCGAGGGTCTCGGTCTCCATCAGGGCCTGCGCGACGGCGTCGAGCACCGAGCGCTGGCTGATCAGGACGTCGCGCGCCCGATCGGCCGCTTCGGTGAGCACGTCCTGCACCTCCCGGTCGATCTCGGAGGCGATGCGCTCGGAGAAGCCTTGGGCGAGCATGCCCTCCTTCATCGCGGCGTTCTGCAGGGGCTTCACCGAGAACGGCCCCAACCGGGTGCTCATGCCGAACTCAGTGACCATGCGCTGGGCCAGCAGCATGGCCGAGTCGAGGTCGCTCATCGCGCCGCTGGACATCTCCCCGGTGGCCAGCTCCTCGGCGGCCCGACCACCCATCAGGGCGGCGATCCGGTCCAGCAACTGGGACCGGGTGACCGAGAGCTGATCGCCGTCGTTGATCCACCAGGTGAAGCCGCCGGCATGACCTCGAGCCACGATGGACAGCTTGCCGACCCGGTCGGTCCCGGGCAGGGACGTCGCGACGACCGCGTGACCGGCCTCGTGGTAGGCGATGCGGTGGCGATCCTGGGGTGACAGGATGCGCGACTTGCGCTCCGGGCCGACCATCAGTCGCTCGATCGCCTCGGTGAAGTGATGCTGCTCGATGACGGTGGCTCCGCGACGGGCCGCGAGCAGCGCCGCCTCGTTGACGACGTTGGCCAGATCAGCTCCGGAGAAGCCGGCGGTGCGCTTGGCCACCTGGCTGGTGTCGACGTTGTCGGCCATGGGCTTGCCCCGGGTGTGGATGCCCAGGATGGCCTCCCGGCCGTTGACGTCGGGACGCTCGATGGCGACCCGGCGGTCGAAGCGACCCGGTCGCATGAGGGCGGAGTCGAGGATGTCGGGGCGGTTGGTCGCGGCGAGCACCACGACGCCGCTGCCGGACTCGAAGCCGTCCATCTCGACGAGCAGCTGGTTGAGGGTCGCTTCCCGCTCGTCGGTGCCTCCCATGGAGTGGGTGCTGCGGCCGCGCCCGACGGCGTCGAGCTCGTCGATGAAGACGATGCAGGGCGCCGCGGCCTTGGCCACCTTGAAGAAGTCCCGGATGCGCGCCGCACCGACGCCGACGAAGATCTCGACGAAGTCCGAGCCGGAGATGGAGAAGAACGGCACGTCCGACTCGCCGGCGAGGCCGCGAGCCAGCAAGGTCTTGCCGCACCCGGGGGGCCCGGTGAGCAGGATCCCCTTGGGGACCGAGGCGCCCATCGCTGAGAACCGGTCCGGGCTGGAGAGGTAGTCACGGACCTCGACCAGCTCCTCCATGGCCTCGTCGAGGCCGGCCACATCAGAGAACGTGATCTTGGCATCGCCGCTCTCGGCGCGCTTGCCCCGCGTCTTGCCGAACGCTGTGAAGCCGTCGCTGCCTCGCCCCAGAGCCAGGAACAGGATGAACAAGCCGTCGATGATGATGAGCGCCGGAAGCAGCAGGCTGACCGGGGTGACCAGGTTCTTCAGTGGCTGCTGCTTCACCGAGTAGGGCACACCGGCGTCTTCGAGGGCGCTGGTGAGCCGGGCGAAGATGGTCTCGTTTCCCGCGGAGAAGGCGACCCAGTACTCACCTCCGTCGTAGTTGCCGATCATGCGGCTGTCGGTTTCCAGGATCTTCGTCTCCTGGATCCGACCTTGGCGCAACAGCGTGGTGAACTCGTCGATCCGCAGTTCCTCACCCGGGGTGCGCGGGTTGGACCAGTAGAGGACGAGGGCGTAGAACCCGATCAGGGCAGGCATGGCGAGGATGCAGAAGATCAACGCCCGCTTGCGGTTGTTGGGCTCGTTCTCCTCACCTGCGCCCGGTCCCGCCTGGTCGCTGTCCTTCTTGCGACGACCCATCGTTGCCATCTGTCTCACCCTTTGGTTGTCGGTGTGCGGGGCATCACGGTGTGTAGCGTTCGGTGCAGCTCTGAGCGATCGGGGCCTGTCCAGGGAACGCGGCGTCGCCAGCCACCACGAGCACCGTGCCATCGGCCAACCGCACCGCCGCCTGCTCGCTGCGGGCGCAGGCCATGTCGCCCGCCGGACCCCACTGGCCGGTGGGCCCCGCCTCGAAGTCGAACACCTCAGCGCTGGTGAGGGAGCGGCGGCTGCCGCGCTGCACCGACTCGCCCCCCGCGACCAGGACCCGACCGTCGTCGAGCGCCGTGGCGGTGTGACCGCTGCGGGCAGCTCCCAGCGGCGCCGACGTGGTCCAGGTGCCGGCTCGGACGTCGAACACCTCTGAGCTGGCGAGCGACTGGTCAGCGGCGTCACCGCCGAGACCACCGCTCACCACAACGGCGTTGTCACCGAGCAGCACGGCAGCGTGGTTGGACCGGCCCGTGGCCATCTCCGTCGCCCCCACGAAGATGCTGGCTGCCGGGTCGTAGATCTCGGTGGATGCCAGGGGGGCAGCCAACCCGTTGACCGCCGGCCCCAGCCCACCGGCCATGACGACCCGGCCATCTCTCAGGCGGGTGGCGGTGTGCTCGAACCGTGGCGTCGACAGGGGGCCGGTCGGGCGCCAGGTCCCCGTGGCCGGGTCGAAGAGCTCGACGACGGTCGCCTCCTGGCCCTCGGCGGGGCTCCCCCCGGCAGCGAGCACCCGGCCGTCGTTGAGGACGGTGAGCGAGTGACCGAGCCGCGGCACAGCCATGGGCGCCACCGCGGACCAGGCAGCGCTCGCGGGGTCGTAGACCTCGGCCGACGCGAGCGGGACGCCGTCGGCCAACCCGCCCGCCACCAGCACTCGACCGTCGTTCAGCACGACCGCCTGATGGCCGCGCCGGGCCGCTCCCATCGGGGGAAGCTCACGCCAGGTGCTCCCAGCCGGGTCGAAGGCCGCCGTCGCTGCCACGGCCAGGGCGTTGACGCCGCCGCCGGCCGCCAGGACGGTGCCGTCCTCGAGGACGACAGCGGTGGCTGTCCCGCGGATGCCACCCGGGTCCGGCGCGTCGGTCCAGGTCCCGACCGGCGCCGGCAGCGCGGGCTGGCCGGGCTCGGATGAGGACGGACGCAGGAGCAGCACCGCGGCAAGCACAGCCACGGCAACGACGCCGACTGCGATGAGCACGGCCGGGCGGCGTCCTTGCGGACTCGCTCCGGGCTGCGCGCTGGCCGGGGCCGCACAGGGATAGCACTTCAGGCCGACCTCGGTGCGGGTCATGCACTTCGGGCAGATCGGCTGCCCGCAATCGACGCAGGTGAGCCGGGTGGACTCCCCGTGCACTGCGCAACTGAGCGTCTGGGTGTCAGCCATCCACGTCGACCGCGCTCACGTGGCCACCGGTTGCCGACCGCGCAGCTCGACCACGTCGGCAAGGCTCTCCATGGCCCGCACCGCGGCGGACTCCGGCGCCCAGTCGAGCAGGCAACTCGACCTGCGATCGGCTTCAAGGACGGCCTGGTCGTCAGGGATGAAGGCGAGCAGCTCGCGACCACGCTCCCGGGCAAAGCTCTCGAGTCGCTCGCGGTCGTCCTCGCCGGCCCGGTTGGCAATGAAGGCGACCTCGGCGATGCCCAGCTCGTCGGCCAGACGGTTCGTGCGGTCCGCGGTCAGGAGCACCTTGGAGGTGGGCTGCAGCACGACCAGCAGCAGGTCGACGTGTCGGAGCGTGCCGCCCGCCCAGGACAGGTGCTCGAGGCCCGCCTCCATGTCGGCGAGAACGAACGTCCCCAACAGGTCGCGCTCAGCGAACTCGATGAACTCCCGGATCGTGACATGAGCCGCTCCTGTGCACCCGGAGCCAGCCCGCTCCGCTCGGGCGCCCAGCAGGATCGTGACACCGTCCGGCGCCGGAAAGCCGTATCCGTCCAGCAGCTCGACGGGCGCGAGACCGACCGGGACGTGACGCTGCGGTCCGGACTGGTCGAGCACCGAGCGGATCAGCTCGGCCTGCTCGCCGAGACCGATGCCGACCCCGAGATTGGGATCGGAATCGCAGTCGATGGCGATGACGCGGTGCCCCCGTCGGGCCAGGGTGCGCGCGACGACCGCGGAGATAGTCGTCTTGCCGACGCCACCCTTGCCCGAGATCCCGATCCGCATTGCCTGCGCTCTCTTCGATAACACCGTCAGAAGACGGTAAGCGGGAAGCCTTCTCGGCGACCGGTAACTTACACCAAACTGCTGAGAATGCCCCGCATCTCATCTATCTCGGACTGCTGGCTCGCGATGATGTCATCCGCAAGGGCGAGGGCCTCCGGAAACTTGCCGTCCGACTTCTCGGCCTCCGCCTGCTCCACGGCACCCTCGTGGTGAGCGATCATCATTTCCAGGAACATCTTGTCGAAGGCCGGTCCCGAAGCCGCTGTCAGCGCAGCCATCTCGGTGTCGCTCATCATCCCCTTCATCCCGTCCATGCCGGCCATGCCCCCCATGCCTGGCTGGTGCGGCTCGTTCCAGTCGTTCAGCCACCCCTTCATCTGATCGATCTCCGGGGCCTGCGCGGCTTCGATGCGACCGGCGAGGTCCAGCACCTGCGCGTTCTGCGTGCGCGAAGCAGCGAGCTTGGTCATGACGACCGCCTGCTCGTGGTGCGGGATCATCCCGTGGGCGAAGGTGGCGTCCGCCGCGTTGCGAGACTGGTCGGCGACCACACTGCTCGCCGGTCCGGCCTGGCTGCTGCCCTCGGACGAGCACGCAGCCCCCAGCAGGAGGAACGCGCCGGAGGCGGCGACGGCGAGAACTCGGGTGCGCATGCGAACTCCTTGGTCGGGGGCAGTCGTTCTGTTTCCCAACGATGTCCCGCGGCTCAGTGTTCCGGAAACGTCCGAAAACGTCTGGCTCGGTCGCAAAGGAGGCGTCCGCTATATGCACGCGACACTTATTGACAGATGCGCATTTCCATGAACCGCGCATTACAGCTATCCGTAGCGGGGCGCATTCTTGCTGCGGTGCACCTTGACCCCGCGCCGACCGCGAGCCGACCAGCAGGTGGCGTGCCAGTGCCGCCGGTCCTCGGGGCGACCCTCCGGCCAGGCGACGACGTGCGGGACACCAGCCGGCAGTTCCTGATCACAACCGGGACAGCGGTACGGGCGGTCGCTGGCCGTCCCGGCCACCGACCGCACGACGTAGCCGTCCTCCACCCGCTCCCCGGCCGGGACACGGGTCGTGGCGTCCTCGTCGCCGGACCGGAGTGCAGCCAGGGCCTGCGCCCGACGAGCCGCCCGGCGGGATCCGCCGGCCATGTCAGCGTCCGCTGTGGTCGCGGAAGCCGCGACCGGTCTTGCGGCCCAGATAGCCCGCACGAACCAGGTGCTCCAGCATCGGGGCGGGCGAGTCACCCGGCTCGCGAAACTCGTTGAACAGGGTGCGCTGGATCGCTAGCGTCACGTCGAGACCGACCACGTCCATCAGCGCGAACGGACCCATCGGATGGCCGCACCCGCGTGTCATGGCCAGGTCGATGTCGTCGATGGTGGCGTAGCGCGCCTCGAGCATCTTCACGGCGTCGTTGAGATAGGGGAACAGCAACGCGTTCACGATGAAGCCGGCCCGGTCACCGCACTGGACCGCATGCTTGCCCACCCGCGCGCAGACCTCCAGCACGGTCGCGACGGCATCTGTGGACGTGGTGACCGTAGGCACGACCTCGACCAGCCTCATCACCGTGGCCGGGTTGAACCAGTGCATGCCGACCACGTCCTGCGGACGGGACGTCGCCTGGGCGCACTCGATCACCGGCAGCGAGGAGGTCGTCGTCGCGAGCACGGCACCGGGCTTCACGACCTCGTCAAGGGCTGAGAACAGAGCCTTCTTCACCGCGAGGTCCTCGATCACCGCTTCGATCACGAGGTCGCAGTCGGCGAGCCCATCCAGCTCGGTCGTGCCGGAGATTCGCGACAGCGTGTCGCTGCGCTCCGGCTCGGTGATCCGACCCCGCTGCAGGGCCTTGTCGAGCGAGGCCTCGATCGTGCGGCGAACGGCCGCGAGCTTGTCCTGTCCGCGGGCCCGGAAGACGACGTCGTAGCCGCCCCGGGCGCAGACCTCGACGATGCCGCCGGCCATCGTGCCGGTGCCGATGACGCCGATGCGCCGGACCGGCCGGGGCGCTACGGCGCCCTGCCCTGCCGGGGGCGGGTCGTCGGCCAGCACCTCGGGCGAGTCCGGGGCCGCGTAGGTGTAGATGCCACGACCACTCTTGCGGCCGAGCAGCCCGGCGCTCACGTACTGCTTCAGCAGCGGCGTGGGCGCGTGGCGGTGATCGCGCGACTGCACGTACATCGCCTGAAGGATCTCGTAGGCGGAGTCGAGCCCGATCAGGTCCAGCAGCGCCAGCGGACCCATCGGATGCCCGGTGCCGAGGCGCATGGCCGCGTCGATGTCCTCGCGGGAGGCATAGCGACCCTCGTACATCCGCAGGGCGTTGTTGAGATAGCCGAACAGCAGGGCGTTGGCGATGAATCCGGCGCGGTCGCCGGCTGTCGCACCGGTCTTGCCGACCCGTTCGACCAGCGCCTGCACGTCCTCGAGAACCGCCGGGTCCGTGACCACGGTGCGCACGACCTCGACCAGGCCCATCACCGGCGCGGGGTTGAACCAGTGCAGGCCGACGACCGCACTCGGCCGGCTGGTGCCGGTGGCGAGCTCGGTGACCGACAGGGCGGAGGTGTTGGTGGCGAGTACGGCTCCCTCGGGCAGCAGCGCGTCGAGCACGGCAAACAGCTCCCTCTTGCTGTCCATGCGCTCAGGGATCGCCTCGATGACCAGATCGCACTCGGCGAGGTCGGCCAGGTCCGTGCCGGTCGAGATGCGGGCGAGCAGCGCCGTCGCCTCCTCGTCGGTGAGCTTGCCGTTGCCCACCGCCCGTCGGGTCGAGGCGGCCAGATGGCCGTGTGCGCGCTCGACGCCGGCGGCGTCGCGCTCGATGCCGATCACCTGCAGACCCGAGCGGGCGAGCACCTCCGCGATCCCGGCTCCCATGGTGCCGAGCCCGACCACGCCGACCTTCGTGAACTCCCGCGCCACCGCTGCTCCTGTCCGATCGTCGTTACCGGCCAGTATCCCCGGTCGGCGCCCGGCTCCTACAGCGGCGGGCGCTCAGAACAGTGTCGGGGTGCCGGCCTCCATGCCGCGCAGGGCGTCGTAGTCCAGTTGCACGCAGGTGATGCCCCGGTCGGCAGCCAGCACCTTCGCCTGCGGCTTGAAGCTCTGCGCCGCCAGGACCCCACGGACCGGACCGAGCACGGTCGACAGGCGCTGGAGGTAGCGGGTGAGCTGCTCGACGCCGTCGATCTCGGCATGCCGCTTGATCTCGACCGCGACATGGGCTCCGGTGTCGTCCCGGCAGAGCAGGTCCACCGGACCGATGTCGGTGGGATACTCGCGACGGATCAGCGTCCAGCCGGCGCCGAGGACGTCACACCGGTCGGCGAGCAGTTCCTGCAGGTGCTTCTCGACCCCGTCCTTGACCAGCCCAGGATCGCGGCCGAGCTCGTGGGTCGTGTCGGTCAAGACCTGCTCGAGCGAGATGACCAGCTGTTCGCCGGCCTTGTTGACCACGGTCCAGACGCCGCCCGACTCAGCGGTGGTGCAGGGCGGGCTCATCCACATCAAAGGCTTGTACGCGCGGTCGTCGGCGTGTACGGAGACCGAGCCGTCGGCCTTGACCAGCAGCAACCGGGTCGCTGTCGGCAGGTGGGCTGTCAGCCGGCCGACGTAGTCGACCGAGCAGATGGCGATGACCAACCTCATGCGCTAGACGGTAGGGCCCCCGCCGGGGTCGACCGGCGAGAGCCACCGACCTACCTGTCCTTCTTGCGCCCTTCCTCCGCCTCTCGCGCCTCGCGCGCGTCACGCTGGCAGGCAGCAACGCCCGTGCATCTCGGCATCTCTGGAAACGCGAAACCGGCTGTCCACAGCCATCATTGGCTTGACAACGCCGTCAGTCCGGGTAGTATCGAACACATGAGCGAGAGCGGTACGGCGGTCGCTGATCCCGCCGTGGCTGACCTTCCTGGCGCCGCTCTGCTGGGGTTGGCGGTGGACCGGCTGCTGGCCGAGGTCCCGGTCGAGATGGACGGGGACAGCGCGCTGGCCCGGGCCGGTGCGGTGCTGATCGCCCGCGAACGCCTGGCCGCGGTCGCGCTCGCGGCGGTGCGGGACATCGACTGCCGGGAGCTGTACGCCCTGGCCTGCGCCGGGAGCACCCGCAGCTGGCTGCGCACCCAACTCGGCGGCGACCAAGGCCAGCTCGGGCTGGCCCGGCGCCTGGCCGGCCGGCCGCTGGTCACCAGCGCGCTGGCCGACGGGCAGATCTCACTACGGGCCGCCGGGCAGCTCGGTGGGGCGCTGGACCAGGTCCCCACCCAGGTCGCCGAACCGGCACTGCTCGCCGTCCTCACCGACGGGATCGCCGGGCTGCTGGCAGCAGTCACCGGCTCCCACCTGCTACCCGAGGTGCCACCCAGCCCGCACGCCCTGGCCGTCCGCGCCGAGCTCGCCGCCGTCACCACCGCGGCCTGCGCGGCGACCACCGCCACACCAGCGGCCCGGTTGGAACCAGCAGTGCTGCTGCTGGCCCGTCACCTGGCCCCCGGACTGCTCGGCCCGTCGCTGGGCTACCTCCTTGATGCGCTGCTCCCGGACGGGATCGACCTACCCGACGCCGATGAGTACTTCCTGCGCCTGCAACCACTGCTCGACGGTGACTGGGACCTACGCGGCCACCTCGACCCCGAGACCGGCACCCTGCTCGCCCGCGAGATCGACCGGCAGCAGAAAGCCAAAGCCGACCAGGCGCCCCACGACGCGGGCGACGACGAGGCCGGCGACGAGTCGGACGACGAGCCCGCTGACCAGACTGCCGCTGGCCAGACGGTCGGAGACGAGGCAGGCACGCCGGCCGCGCCCGAGGACACCTGGACCGCTGACCGCGACCCGCACGCCTCCACCAGCGACCAGCCGGTCCCAGCCGGGCAACGCCGGCACGACGCACTCACCCAACTGCTGCGTGACACCGCCACCAGCCTGACCGTCGGTAGCGGCCGGCCCGCCCCCACCGCGATGCTCATCACCAGCAGCATCGAAGCCCTCGAAGGCCGGCTCGGGGCGCTACCCGGCACCCTCACCACCAGCGGCCAGCCGATCAGCCTGCCCGCCGCGACCCTGCGCCGGCTCGGCTGCGACAGCGAACTCACCGCCGTCCTGCTCGACGCCGCCCGCCACCCCGTCGGCGCCAGCAGCACCCGACGAAGCGCCAACCGCAAAGAACGCGCCGCCCTACGCATCCAATGGGGACCATGGTGCGCCATCGACGGCTGCGCCGACACCCACACCGTCCCGCACCACGTCCCGCCCTGGTGGCTGACCCGCACCACCCGACTACGCGACCTGATCCCGCTGTGCACACACGACCACCGCGCCGTCCACGAACAACACCGCACCCTGCGACTCAAAGACGGCCGACACATCGACGAACTCGGCTGGACCACAATGCCCGCCGCGCCATGACCCGCCACGATCCGGGAGTGCGTGGATGAGGCCTTCCGCAGCGCATCCACCCCTC
>JBBSKF010000120.1:0-11546 GCA_038256525.1 Mycobacteriales bacterium
AAGGTCGCCCTCGTCGTCGCCGCCGTCGTCGTGAGCACGCTCAGTCCGTTCGTCTGGGCCGGTGCCACCTCGTTCATGCGGGCGGCCGCCGAGCTGTCGCTGCTCGCGACCGTGATCGTGGCAACCGCGCCCGGCCGGCTGCGCCTGCTGGTCCCGCTGGCCGTCGGCGCGACGATGCTGCTGACCCTGCTGTCCCAGCTCGTCAAGGCCTGACGGATCGGGGCCGACGGCTCGGCCGGCCCGTACCATGGGGATCCGTCCCCGACTGCGAGGAACCACTCCATGTCCGCCGACTTCCGCGACCGACCTGACGCCGACAGCCCGCAGGTCGGCACCACCCGGGTCAAGCGCGGCATGGCCGAGATGCTCAAGGGCGGCGTCATCATGGACGTCGTCGACGCCGAGCAGGCGCGGGTCGCCGAGCAGGCCGGGGCCGTCGCGGTGATGGCGCTGGAGCGGGTGCCCGCCGACATCCGCCGGGACGGCGGAGTCGCCCGGATGAGCGACCCGGACATGATCGACGGCATCCAGGCGGCGGTCTCGATCCCGGTGATGGCGAAGGCGCGCATCGGTCACTTCGTCGAGGCCCAGGTCCTGCAGGCGATCGGCGTGGACTACATCGACGAGTCCGAGGTCCTCACCCCGGCCGACTACGCCCACCACATCGACAAGCGGGCCTTCACCGTTCCGTTCGTCTGCGGCGCCACCAACCTCGGCGAGGCTCTTCGCCGGATCTCCGAGGGGGCGGCGATGATCCGCTCCAAGGGGGAGGCCGGCACCGGTGACGTGTCGCAGGCGACCACCCACATCCGCACCATCCTCGGTGAGATCAAGCGCCTGACGGTGATGGACGAGAGCGAGCTGTACGCCGCCGCGAAGCTCCTGGCCGCGCCGATCGACCTGGTCCGTGAGACGGCCGAGCTCGGCCGGCTGCCCGTGGTGCTGTTCACCGCCGGGGGGCTCGCGACCCCCGCCGACGCGGCCATGATGATGCAGCTCGGCGCCGACGGCGTGTTCATCGGCTCCGGCATCTTCACCAGCGGCGATCCGGAGCGGCGGGCCCGGGCGTGCGTCGAGGCGACCGCCTACTTCACCGATGCCGAGCGGATCGCCAAGGTCAGCCGAGGGCTCGGCCGGGCCATGGTCGGCGTCGCCGTCGACAGCCTGGGTGCCGGCGAGCTGCTGGCCCAGCGCGGTTGGTGATCCGCACCACCCCGTACCCCGCCCCATGATCAACGCCGGGTTTCAGGCGGTTTCGGTGGCCTCGGATCGTCGGAAGTCCGGCGTTGATCACGCGCGTTGACGGAGTCGGTCCTTGAGCGCCCCGCGGATCGGCGTGCTGGCCCTTCAGGGGGGCGTGCGCGAGCACGACCGGGCGCTGCGGGCGGCCGGCGCGGAGCCGGTGCAGGTGCGGCGGGTGGCCGACCTCGACGGGCTCGACGGGCTGATCCTGCCCGGCGGGGAGTCCACGACGATCAGCCGGCTGCTGGACCTGTTCGACCTGCTGGGACCGCTTCGGTCGGTCGTCGCGGACGGTCTGCCGGTCTACGGCTCGTGCGCCGGGATGATCCTGCTGGCATCGACCGTGCTCGATGGCCGGCCCGAGCAGCAAGGGGTCGGCGGCCTGGACATCGTCGTGCGGCGCAACGCCTTCGGGCGTCAGGTGGACTCCTTCGAAACCGACCTCGTCTTCGAAGGGGTGGGCCGGTTGCATGCCGTGTTCATCCGGGCGCCCTGGGTGGAGAGCGCGGGCGAGGCGGTGCAGGTCCTCGCCAGGGTGCCTGCAGGCGGCGGTCCCGACGGTCGGCCCGCCGCAGGTAGGGTCGTCGCCGTGCGTCAGGGGACGCTGCTGGCCACCTCGTTCCATCCGGAGCTGACCGGCGACGACCGGGTGCACGCGCTGTTCGTGGACATCGTGAGAAGGGCGCGCGGATGAGTGGACACTCCAAGTGGGCGACGACCAAGCACAAGAAGGCGGTTGTCGATGCCAAGCGCGGCAAGCTGTTCGCCAAGCTGATCAAGTCCATCGAGGTGGCGGCGCGCTCCGGCGGCGGCGACCCGACCGGCAACCCGACGCTCGCCGACGCGATCACCGGTGCCAAGCGCCAGTCCGTGCCGGCCGACAACATCGAGCGGGCGATCAAGCGCGGTAGCGGTGAGCTCGGCGATGTGGCGGCGTACGAGGAGATTCTGTACGAGGCGTACGCGCAAGGCGGCGTGGCCGTGCTGGTCGAGTGCCTCACCGACAACCGCAACCGCGCCGCGGCCGACGTCCGCACCGCGATCACCCGCAACGGGGGCACGCCCGCGGATCCGGGCTCGGTGTCCTACCTGTTCGCCCGCAAGGGCGTCGTGCTGCTGGCCAAGACCGCGGGCCTCACCGAGGACGACGTCCTGCTGGCTGTCCTCGACGCCGGCGCCGAGGACGTGCAGGACCTCGGTGAGAGCTTCGAGGTCGTGTGCGACGCGACGGACACCCATGCGGTCCGGCTGGCGAGCGCCGCGGCGGGGCTCGAGATCGAGTCGGCCGAGATGGCGTGGCTGCCCAGCCTGTCGGTGCCGCTCGAAGACGACGTGGCGGTCAAGGTGCTGCGTCTCGTGGACGCCCTCGAGGACCTGGACGACGTGCAGAACGTCTGGGCCAACTTCGACGTCAGTGACGAGGTGCTCGAGCGGGTCGGCTGAGCTGCCCCCGGGCGCGCCTCCCGGCCGGTGTCGGCGGCCCGTCGTACGCTTCGAGCCGAACGCACGTTCGGATGGGGTCCAGGAGGTGGCGGGTGCGGGTGCTCGGCGTCGACCCTGGCCTGACCCGGTGTGGGTTGGGTGTCGTCGAGGGCTCGCCCGGGCGGGCGAGCCTGGTGGCCGTCGGGGTGGTGCGCACCCCGGCCGGCGACGGGCTCGGGGACCGACTGGTCGCCCTCGAGCTGGCCTTCGAGAGCTGGCTGGAGCGCCATCAGCCGGACGCTGTGGCGGTGGAGCGGGTCTTCGCGCAGGCCAACGTCCGCACGGTGATGGGCACCGCCCAGGCGGGGGCAGTGGCGATCCTGTGCGCCGGGCGACGGGGCCTGCCGGTGGCGCTGCACACCCCGTCTGAGGTCAAGGCGGCGGTGACCGGGTCCGGGCGCGCTGACAAGGACCAGGTCGGGGCGATGGTTGCCCGGCTGCTGCGGCTGGAGGTCTCGCCCAAGCCGGCCGATGCCGCCGACGCGCTGGCGCTGGCCATCTGTCACCTCTGGCGCGGGCCGGCGCAGGCCCGGCTCGCGGCCGCCGCCGGAGCCGGGGCCGGAGCCCGGCGGTGATCGCACACGTCGAGGGGACGATCAGTGCGCTGACCACCGACGGTGTGGTCGTGCGGGTCGGCGGCGTCGGGCTGGCCGTCCATACGACCGCCGCCACCCGGGCCCGCTTACGGGTCGGGGAGCCCGCGCTGCTGGCCACCAGTCTCGTGGTGCGCGAGGACAGCCTGACCCTCTACGGCTTTCCCGACGACGACGAGCGCAGCGTCTTCGAGCTGCTCCAGACCGCCTCGGGGGTCGGGCCTCGGCTCGCGCAGGCAGTGCTCACCGTGCACACCCCCGACGCGCTGCGCCGGGCCCTTGCCACCGAGGACCTGACCGCGCTGTGCCTGGTCCCGGGCATCGGCCGCAAGGGGGCCCAGCGGATGGTGCTGGAGCTCAAGGACAAGCTCGCGCCGGGGGCTGTCGCGACGCTGGCCCCGGGTGGGCCCCCCGGCTGGCGCGACACCCTCACGCAGGCGCTGGTCGGGCTCGGCTGGAGCGCCGCGCAGGCCGACGAGGTCGTGGTCGGGCTCGCGGTTGCCCACCCGGCGGCCGGTGACCACGACGTGCCTGACCTGCTGCGTGCGGCGCTCGCCGAGCTCGGACGGACCAGGTGAGCGCCGAGCAGGAGATGGCGGCCCGCGAGCTCGCGGAGCTCGCGGAGCGCACGGCCCGCGAGGACACCGGCCTGGTCCGCGCTGATGCCGGCGACACCGAGCGCGTCGTGGAGGCGGCGCTGCGACCTCAGCGGTTGGACGAGTTCATCGGTCAGGAGCGGGTCCGCGAGCAGGTCTCGTTGGTGCTGGAGAGCGCCCGCCGGCGCGGCCGGCCGCCCGACCACGTGCTGCTGTCGGGGGCGCCGGGCCTGGGCAAGACCTCCCTGGCCATGATCATCGCGGCTGAGCTCGGCGCCGGGATCCGCATCACGAGCGGACCCGCGCTCGAGCGGGCGGGTGACCTCGCTGCGCTCGTGAGCAGCCTGTCGGCGGGTGAGGTGCTGTTCATCGACGAGATCCACCGGATCGCCCGCCCCGCCGAGGAGCTGCTCTACGTGGCGATGGAGGACTTCCGGGTCGACGTCGTGGTCGGCAAGGGGCCAGGCTCCACCGCCATCTCGCTCGCGGTGGCGCCGTTCACGCTCGTCGCGGCGACCACCCGCTCGGGACTGCTGACCGGGCCGCTGCGGGACCGCTTCGGCTTCACCGCCCACATGGAGCCCTACACGCCGGCCGAGCTGGAGCGGGTGCTGGTGCGCAGCGCCGGGCTGCTCGAGGTGGACCTGCGCCCTGACGGCGCCGCCGAGATCGCCGGCCGCTCGCGCGGGACCCCTCGCATTGCCAACCGGCTGCTGCGCCGGGTCCGCGACTTCGCCGAGGTCCGCGCCGACGGGACTGTCGACCGGGCGGTGGCCCAGGCAGCGCTCGCGGTCTACGACGTCGACGAGCTCGGCCTGGACCGGCTGGACCGTGAGGTGCTCGGGGCCCTCATCCGCAGGTTCGGCGGCGGGCCGGTCGGGCTCTCGACACTTGCGGTGGCTGTCAGCGAGGAGCCTGACACCGTCGAGGAGGTTGCCGAGCCCTTCCTGGTCCGGTCCGGCCTGATTCTGCGCACGCCCCGTGGCCGGGTGGCGACCCCGGCTGCGTGGGTGCACCTCGGGCTGCGGCCGCCCGAGCCGGTCGACGTGCTCCCGTTCGAGGTCCGCGAGCTCCGCGAGCTCGGCGACGCCGGCTGATCCCTCGCCGCCGGCGCTCACTAGGCTGACGAACCCCGACGACGGAGGCAGCACGTGGACAACGGCGGTCAGGCGCTGCAGCAGATCCTGTTCTTCGTCCTGCTCATCCTCGGGCTCTACCTGCTGGCCATTCGCCCCCAGCGGACGAGGGCGCGGGCGCTCGCGCAGGTGCAGGACGCCCTCGCGGTCGGCAGCCAGGTCATCACGACTGCCGGCATCCACGCGCGTGTCCAGGCGATCGACGGCGACGACGTCCTGCTCGAGATCGCCCCCGGGGTGCAGGTCCGCTTCGCTCGCCTGGCCATCGTCCGGGTCCTCCCCCCAGCTGGCGGGTCGACGTCGTCCGAACCGCCGCAGCCGAACGACCCACCGAACGACCCGCCGAACGACCCGACGTGAGCCCGTCGGAGCTGCTGCGTTCACGGATCGTCGACGTGCTCGACTTCCCGACGCCGGGCGTCGTCTTCAAGGACATCTCGCCGCTGCTCGCCGATCACGACGCCTTCTCCGCCGCGGTCGATGCGGTCGTCGCCCACCACGTCGACCACGGTGTCGACAAGGTGGTCGGCATCGAGGCCCGGGGGTTCATCCTCGCCGCTCCGGCTGCCTACCGGCTCGGTGCCGGCTTCGTCCCGGTCCGCAAGCCGGGCAAGCTGCCCGGGCCGACGCACGAGACGGCCTACGCCCTGGAGTACGGCCAGAACGTCCTGCAGGTCCACCGGGACGCCTTCGCGCCGGGCGACCGGGTGCTCATCGTCGACGACGTGCTCGCCACCGGCGGGACGGCCGCGGCCGCGGCGCGTCTGGTCTGCGCGGCGGGCGCTGACGTCGTCGGGTTCTCCGTGCTGCTCGAGCTGGGCTTCCTGGCCGGGCGCCCCGCGCTTGCCGCCGAGCACCCGGGCGTCCCCGTACACGCCCTGCTCGCCTACTGAGCCGGGCGGGAAGGATCGGTGCGCGCCCCGTCCTTACACTGAGTATCCGTACCGCACCCCAGGAGCCGCCCGTGGCCTCAGAGCTCCGCCCGGGAACCGCTCTGCCGTCCGTACCGACCCAGCAGGGCCCGGACTCGACGCGCCCGCAGGAGCCTGCGGACGCCGTCCCCGTGGACGTCGCGCCCGCACCCGAAGCCGTCAGCGAGGCGGGCGAAGGCTTCCCCTCCGGCCGCCGGGTCCGGGCCCGACTCGCCCGGCTCACCGCCACCAAGGCCGGTGGCACCCCGCCCGTGCTCGAGCCACTGTCACGAACGATCCGCGCCAACCACCCCAAAGCCGACCAGCGAGCCGTCGTCCGCGCCTACGCGGTCGCCGAGCAGTGCCATGAGGGTCAGCGGCGTCGCAGCGGCGACCCGTACATCACTCATCCTCTCGCGGTGTCGACGATCCTCGCCGAGCTCGGGATGGACACGACCACGCTCGTGGCGGCGCTGCTGCATGACACCGTCGAGGACACCCGCTACACCCTCGAGGACGTCAAGCGCGACTTCGGCGCTGACGTCGCCCAGCTCGTCGACGGCGTCACGAAGCTCGACAAGGTGCAGTTCGGTGGCGAGAGCGGGACGGCCGAGGCCGAGACGATCCGCAAGATGGTCGTCGCGATGGCCCGCGACCCCCGGGTGCTGGTCATCAAGCTCGCTGACCGGCTCCACAACATGCGGACGCTGCGCTGGCTCAAGCAGGAGAAGCAGGAGCGGATCGCCCGCCAGACGCTGGAGATCTTCGCCCCGCTGGCCCACCGGCTCGGCATGAACACCCTCAAGTGGGAGCTGGAGGACCTGGCCTTCGCCACCCTCTATCCCAAGCGGTACGAGGAGATCGTGCGCCTCGTGGCCGAGCGCGCGCCCTCACGCGACACCCAGCTGGCGGAGGTCGTCGAGCGGATCAGCCACGACCTGAAGGCGGCCAAGATCAAGGCCGGCGTCACCGGCCGGCCCAAGCACTACTACTCGATCTACCAGAAGATGATCGTGCGCGGCCGCGACTTCACCG
Source organism: Mycobacteriales bacterium (assembly GCA_038256525.1). GTDB lineage: Bacteria > Actinomycetota > Actinomycetes > Mycobacteriales > SCTD01 > SCTD01. The sequence continues at coordinate 6,996 of JBBSKF010000120.1, forward strand.
ACATCTACGACCTGGTCGGCATCCGGGTGCTCGTCGACGACGTGCGCGACTGCTACGCGGCGCTTGGGACGGTGCACGCCCTGTGGTCCCCGGTGCCGGGCCGGTTCAAGGACTACATCGCGATGCCCAAGTTCAACATGTACCAGTCGCTGCACACCACTGTCATCGGCCCCGAGGGCAAGCCGGTCGAGATGCAGATCCGCTCGCAGGAGATGCACCGCCGGGCGGAGTACGGCATCGCCGCGCACTGGAAGTACAAGGAGGGTGGCCAACTGGCCGGGCCGGGCACCCCGTCGGGCAAGGGGGTCCGGGGCGACGACATGGCGTGGCTGCGCCAGCTGCTCGACTGGCAGAAGGAGGCGGCCGACCCGGGCGAGTTCATGGACTCGCTGCGGTTCGACCTGCACTCCACCGAGGTGTTCGTCTTCACCCCCAAGGGCGACGTGGTCAGCCTACCGGCCGCGGCGACACCGGTCGACTTCGCCTACGCCGTCCACACCGAGGTCGGCCACCGGTGCATCGGCGCCCGGGTCAACGGCCGGCTGGTGCCGCTCGAGTCCCCGCTCGACAACGGTGACGTGGTCGAGATCTTCAGCAGCAAGGCCGAGACCGCCCATCCGAGCCAGGACTGGCTGGGGTTCGTCACGAGCCCGCGGGCGCGCAACAAGATCAAGGCGTGGTTCGCCAAGGAGCGGCGCGAGGACGCCATCGAGGCGGGCAAGGAGGCCATCTCCAGGACGGTGCGCAAGCAGGGGCTGCCCCTGCAGCGACTGCTCGCCGGTGAGGCGCTGCCCAACCTGGCCAAGGAGCTCCACCTGGCCGACGTCACGGCCCTCTACGCCGAGGTCGGTGAGAACCGGGTGTCCGCCCAGCACGTCGTCCAGCGGATCATGGCCGGTCTCGGCGGCACCGAAGGGGCGACCGAGGACCTCGCCGAGACCGCCGTCCCGACCAAGCCGGTACGCCGGCCGCGACCCGCCTCCGACCCCGGCATCGTCGTGCGGGGTGTCTCGGACGTCTGGGTCAAGCTCGCCCGCTGCTGCACCCCGGTGCCGGGTGATGAGGTGGTCGGCTTCGTCACCCGGGGCCGTGGCGTGTCGGTGCACCGTGGCGACTGCGTCAACGCCGGCCCCCTGCTCGCCGACACCGACCGGGTGGTGGAGGTGGAGTGGGCACCCACGGCCGGCTCGATGTTCCTCGTCGCGATCCAGTGCGAGGCGCTGGACCGTACCCGGCTGCTGTCCGATGTCACGCGGGTGCTTTCCGACGCCCACGTCAGCATCCTGTCCGCGACGGTCACCACCACCCGGGACCGGGTCGCGGTGTCCCGCTTCACCTTCGAGATGGGCGACCCGAAGCACCTGGGTCACCTGCTCACCCAGGTGCGGGGCGTAGAGGGCGTGTACGACGCCTACCGCGTCACCAATTAGCGACCCCCGCGTTTCTCGGTGCCAGCACCTCCCTGGCCCGGCGAGCGCTGGCACCGAGATGCGAAGCCGGACGTGGATGACATAGAGGCCGGGGACGCCGGCGTAGTCCGAGATCCTCACCAGGATGCGCTGGGTGGCGGGTCTGTCTCGCCGGCCATGAGACCGAGTCCGCCAGACTGACCGCCGGACCCGGACTCACCACGGCAGGTCTTCGGTCTGGTCGGGTAGCAGCAGTCGCAACTCGTCAGTGAGTGCGGCATCGGCGCGCACCTCGACCAGCGTGGTGAGGAACTGCTCCCAGGGAAGGTGCTGCGGTCGATCGTCCAGGGGGACCAGCGCGGCGACGGGCCGACCGCTCACCGTGACCCGTAGCTGCTCGCCGGCCTCGACCCGGCGGAGCATCTTGCTGACGTTGTTGCGCAGCTCGCGCACCGGGAGATCAGCCACGTGGCAACCGTAGCCCTTGTGCGACGGTAGACCTTCAGGCCATGTCCGCCAGGCCATGTCCGCGACGGTCACCACCACGCGGGACCGGGTTGCGTTGTCCCGCTTCACCTTCGAGATGGGCGACCCGAAGCACCTGGGCCACCTGCTCACCCACGTGCGCGGCGTCGAGGGCGGGTACGACGCCTACCGGGTCACCAGTGGGCCGTTGGCCACTAAGGTCGGGCAGGTGCTGAGCGACAGGGAATACCGCAAGCAGTTCTATCCGGCTGTCGACCAGCGTCAGGCCCTCGACGACCGGCAGAGCAAGTACTACGTGCCGATCTACGACCGGCCGGATCTTGCCCGGCTCGACATCGTGCGGGAGTTCTCGGACGCCATCGAGTTCTCGAGCGGCGAGTCGGTGCATCTGCTGTCCGGTTTCCGTGGATCGGGCAAGACGTCGGAGATGCTGAGACTGGCCGAGACGGTCCGGACGAGCGGGCGCCCGGCTGTCTACGTCGACATCGAGGACTACTTCAACACCGAGATCCCCCTGGACATGGGCGCGTTCCCGATCGCGCTGGCAGCCGGATTCGTCTACGGGACCGGGCTGAACGATGCCATCAGGAAGCCGCTCAGTGAGCGCTTCCTTGCCCTGCTGAAGCGCATGAAGATCGAGCCGACGCTTTCCGCCGCAGCCGGCGGCGTGGCTGCTGACATCAAGCTCAGCTTGCGTGAGGACAAGCGCGTGATCGCTCAGGTCACTGCAGCGGTAACCGAGAATCGACGGACGTTCCGCGAGGAACTGCATGACTTTTTCGACGAGACGAGCCGGGCTGTCAGCCCGGACAGAGCGCCGCTGTTCATCGTCGACTCCATCGATCACTTCCGGGGGCGTGCGGAGCGGTTCCACGAGGTGCGCAGCTCTGTCGAACGGGTCTTTAGCGAGCTCACCGACGAGCTCCGACTTCCTGGACTTCACGTGATCTACACCGTGCCGCTCTACGTGCAGTCCCCACTCGGCCTTCGACACGAGATCTTGAACATCAAGGTGGCCAATCCGGACGGAACGCCGCACGAGCCGGGGGTTGCGGCCCTGCGCGAGGTGCTTGCGGCTCGAGCGCCGAACGGCGACGCCCAGCGGTTGATGGGCGGGATGGGCGACGAGCTCATCCTGCGATCAGGAGGGCTGTTCCGAGATCTGCTGCGTCTGACCGGTCAACTGATTCAGACCAGCCGGGCCCTACCTGCGACGAGCGACGACTTCGCCCGCACCGAAATGGTCATCCGCAACGACTTCGAAGGGACCCTGTCGGCCGAGAAGCTCGAGATCCTCCGCGACATTGCCGCAACCTCGCGGCTCACCCCGCGCAACGACCAGTGGTCCGACGCGATGGACCTCATGACGAGTGGGGCGATCCTGAAATACCCGAATGGTGAGCGGGCCTGGTTCGGCGTGCATCCGCTGCTTCGGCCACTGTTGCCCGCTTGAGTGCCGAACTTGCCATGGAGATACCTCTCGAAGACGGATGGGCGCAACTGAGAAGGCATCTCGACTGGACCCGCGGCTACCCGTCGCTGGTCTTCGTCACCGCTTCGTCCGTGCAGTTGTTGCCCGAACTTGCCGTCCGTCTTCGTCTCTATGCTGATCATGCTCGGTTACCCTTTGCTGAGATCGATGCGGACAACGAGCATGTCCTGCGCGATCACCTACCCGCGTCAGGAATCCTCGTCGTCTGGCTGTCGTGGGCGGGCGAAAAGAGCCGCTATCGGACACTGCGCACGCTCAACGAGCTGAGGGCGCAGGTGACGGCAAGCGGTGCCGGCTCGTTGCTCATCATGGGGCCTGTGGCGACCCGCGCCGAAGCAGCGATCAAGGCTGCGGACCTGTGGGCTGTTCGCTCCTTTTCGCTGGCGATCGGCGAGCGGCCGTTGACCGAGCCCGCTGCTGAGCAGGGGTTGTCAGCGCCTGAGACTGTGCCACCAGCGCTTGCGTTCCCGCGGATGGTCGTCCCCGAGCACGAGCGCAGCCCCACGACCGCGAAGCTTCTACGCACACTTGAACGAGCCGCCCGCATGGCCGAGGCCGACCAGGCCGGGGCCGCCAGGCTGGCTGTCGAGGCCTACGACCTGGCCGCGCCGGGCAGTTTCGGACGTGGACTCGTGCATCTGGCCCGGGCCGAGATCGCCAACCTGGACCGTGATGCGGTGGTCGTGGATCGCGCCGTGACTGACCTGCTCGACGACAGCGCTGGGCTGTCACCCGTCGAGCGGAGGCTGTTGCTCGCTCCAGCGGTGGAGGTGGCCCGGTCAGCGGGGCGCCTGGAGGTGGCCTCCCGGTTGGCGGACAGACTCGTTGCCGACGCCCGTGATCTGGCCGAGCGGCTGGGGACGCCGGAGGCGTTGCGGGACCTGTCGGTCTCGCTGGACAACGCCGCCCGGGTCGCTCAGGCGGCGGGGGACTGGGCGGCCGCGGGGGCGTTGTACGACGAGTCGTTGCGGCTTCGGCGTGAGCTGGCCGAGCGGCTCGGGACGCCGGAGGCGCTTCGTGACCTGTCGGTCTCGCTGAACAACGCCGCCCGGGTCGCGGAGGCGGCGGGTGACTGGGCGGCCGCGGGGGCGTTGTACGACGAGTCGTTGCGGCTCAGTCGGGATCTGGCCGAGCGGCTGGGGACGCCGGAGGCGCTTCGTGACC
>JBBSKF010000121.1:0-11354 GCA_038256525.1 Mycobacteriales bacterium
AAGCGCCTGTCGGATCGCGTCAGAGACGGTCGATCCGTCGGCGGTCAGCTCCGCCAGTGCGCGATCCGTCGGCTCATCGGTCCTGAAGTTCACCACAGCCATAAGACGAGCGTAGCACAGATCGTCATACGTTCCGGCTACAGCTCTGGACGCCTGTCGTCCAGCGTCATGGCCGCCAGGGTGTGCAGACGCGACGCTGCCCAGCCGAGAGCAAGATCTCGCCTGAGGCCCTCGACGGCCGCGATATCGCCCGCGCGTCCGGCTGTCAGTCCACGAGGTCACGCACCACCGCGTCGGCGAGCAGCCGCCCGCGCAACGTCAGCACGGCGCGCCCGTCGGTGTGCGCAGCCCGCTCGAGCAGGCCGCCCTCGACGTGCCGGACCGCGGCCGCCACCCCCGCGGGTCGTAGCACCGACAGCGGCAGCCCATCGCGCAGGCGGACCTCCAGCAGGACGCGTTCGATCCGGCGGTCCTCGGCGCCGAGCAGTTCCCTTCCCGCACCCGGCGAGTGCCCGGCGGCGAGCCGGTCGGCGTAGGCCTGCGGATGGCGCACGTTCCACCAGCGGACCCCCCCGACGTGGCTGTGTGCCCCCGGCCCGATCCCCCACCAGTCGCCCCCGCGCCAGTAGCCCACGTTGTGCCGGCAGGGCTCGCCCCAGTTGCTCACCTCGTACCAGCCCAGATCGGCAAGAACCTGCTCGGCAAGCAGGTAGCGGTCCGCCAGCACGTCGTCGTCCGGTGCCGGCAACAGCCCGCGTGCGACCTGCCGGCCCAGCCGGGTGCCCTCCTCGACGATCAGGGAGTAGGCCGACACGTGCGTCGGGCCCGCGGTCAGCGCGGCCTCGAGCGAGGCGAGCCAGTCCTCGTCGCTCTCGCCGGGCGCGCCGTAGATGAGGTCCAGGCTGACCTGATCGAAACCGGCCGAGAACGCCTCCTTCGCCGCCTGTTGGGGACGGCCGGCGGTGTGCGTACGGTCCAGGACGCGCAGCACGGAGGGCACCGCGGACTGCATGCCGAACGACACCCGGGTGAAGCCCGCGACCCGCAGCTCGGCGAGACAGCGCTCGTCGACCGAGTCTGGGTTGGCCTCGGTCGTCACCTCGGCGTCCGGCGCGAGCCCGAACTCCGACCGCACTGCCGACAGGAGCCGGGCGAGGTCGGCGGCCGGCAGCAGGGTGGGCGTCCCGCCACCCACGAACACGGTCTCGACCGGCGGGCAGGCCGCGCCCAACACCCGCCGGGCCAGCCGGAGCTCGACCAGCGCCGTGTCGACATATCCCGCCTGCAGCAACCCGCCGCCCAGCTCCGCCCCCAGGTAGGTGTTGAAGTCGCAGTAGCCGCACCGCGTCGCGCAGAACGGCACGTGTAGGTAGAGGCCGAACGGCCGCTGGCCGAGTCCGTCCAGCGCGGCATCCGGCAGCTCTCCGGAGGTCGGCACCGGCTCGCCGTCGGGAAGGGCGCTGGGCATTCGTCCAGTCTGCGGCACCCGGGCGCTACTGGAGCAGCTCCGGGGTGGTCCACGGCTGCTCGAGCACGTGCACGGCCAGGAACGCCAGCACCGTCTCGTACCAGATCTTGGCGTGCTGCGGCGTCAGAACCCAGTGGTTCTCGTGCGGGAAGTAGAGGAACCGGTGCGGCATCGTGTCGGGGTCCTCGGCGCGCGCACACAGGTCCCACCACAGGCGCAGCCCCTCGCCGATCGGCACGCGGTAGTCCTTGTCGCCGTGGATGACCAGCATCGGTGAGCCGATGGCATCGGCATACCGGCTCGGACTGTGCTCGCGCGACATCTGCGCGGTCATCTCCCGGGTCCAGTAGTAGGCCGCGTCGGTCGTCGGCCCGAACTGCTCGAGGTCCCACAGGCTCGCGTGCGTGACGACGGCACGGAAGCGGTCGGTGTGGCCGGCGATCCAGTTGGCCATGTAGCCGCCGAAGCTGCCGCCCATCGCGGCCGTACGTCCGGCGTCGACGGCCGGGTGCTCCAGCGCGGCGTCGGTCAGGCCCAGCAGGTCGGTGTACGGCGCGTCGCCCCACGCGCCCCAACCACGACGCACCATCGTCATCCCGTAGCCGGTCGACAGCGCCGGGTCGGGCAGCAGCACCGCGTAGCCACGGGCCGCCATCAGCCACGGGTTCCACCGCCAGGACCAGCTGTTCCACGAGCTGAGCGGTCCGCCGTGCACCCACAGCAGCAACGGATGCGGACCGTCGCCGGCGGGCAAGGCCAGCCAGGCCCGCAGAGCCGTGCCGTCCGCGGCGGTCGTCGTGACCTCGGTCAGACTGCCCGGCGGTGGTGGTGCGGTCGGTGGTCCGGGCAGCGCCGTCGGCTGCTGGTCCTCGGTCCGAGCATGAAGGCGTACGGGGACGGCCGCCGCATCGACCGCGTCCCGAAGCGCGTAGACGCTGTCACCGTCCGGGGCGATGCACAGGTCGGTGTAATGGCCTGCGTCACCAGTCAATCGGGTGACCGTGCCGGTCGTGAGCTCGACCCGGAACGCCGGGCGCCGTCCCTGCTCGTCGGCCGTCACGATGAGCGCGGTCCCGTCGGGGGTCCATCGGAGCTCCTGCGCCCAACGGTCCCAGTGCGGCGCGACCTCGCGCGGCTCGACCGATCCGTCGAGCGGCAAAACGATCAGACGCGTGTCGATCGGCTCGGTCGGCGTGCTGCGCCGCTCGACCACACAGGCGACCTGCGTGCCGTCCGGCGAGATGCGCGGACAGGCCCAGTCGCTGCTGCCGTCGTCGGCGAGCACCCGCCGGTCGCTGGTCGTCGTGTCGACGGCGACAAGCGTCGTGCGCCGCGAGCCGTACGGCTCCGCGACCGCCCAGGTGCTGACCGCGGTCCGGCCGTCCGGTGTCAGGTCCAGCTGCCCACCGTGCAGGGCCCGGCCGGGCGCCGGCGTGAGATCGCGCCACTCGACGCCGTCCTCGCCCGGGGGGACGGTCGCCAGCAGCCGGGCCTGCCCCACCCCGAGGTCGCGATCCCAGTGACGGACGGGGTATCCGGCGTGCAGGACGGCGTCGACCTTCTTGTCCTTGCGGGCTTTTCGCCGCTCCTCGTCGCTGGCCGTGTCGGTCGAGGCGGGCAGGGTGTCGGACAGCACGCCCACCGTGCCGGCCTCGCGGGCCACGACGACCGAGCCGATACCGCCGGGGCGGGTACCGACGACGCGGGCCTCCCCGGTCACCGGCAGCAGCCACAGGGCGGTCGGTGTCTCGTCGTCGTCGCCGTCGCCGGACGGGTCCGGGCGCGCGGAGGTGAACAGCACCTCGCCGGTCGGGGTGAACACCGGCCCGCCCTCGCCCTTCGCGCTGCGGGTCAGCCGGCGGGCCGGTCGTGCTCCGGTCGGGTCGACCTCCCAGAGCGCGCTGACATATCGGGTCCCCTTGGTGTTCAACGTGGCGACCGTCGTGACGAGGCGGGCGCCGTCCGGGCTCAGCGCGAGACCGGAGACGCGGGGCAGCGCGAGGTAGGCGTCGAGATCGTCATACGGGTCGGGGCTGGACGCGGCGTCAGGCATGCGCGAGAGCCTGCCCCCTCAGCGGCGGAGCCGAACCGTCGCTCGAGAGGAGGGCGATGGCGCCTGACCGCTCGACCGGCAACGCCTCCTGCGGCAGCTCCATGCGCCCAGGCACGGCGTAGATCGCCCAAGATCTTCAACCGGCGTTCAGGGCACCTTCAGCAAAGACGAGCAGATTGAGACCTGCGAACAGTCGACCTGTCTGCTAGGAGGATCAACGCGTGGGGCTCGAACAACGGCGCACGGCCGCGATGCCGGGCGCCCAAGGCCCGCCCACAGCGTCGGTGGCACCGAAGAACCCGGGGCGGCGCGCCGGCGCAGCGCTCATCGCCTTGATCGTGCTCGGCCTCGCAGGCACGGCCTCGCCGCGCTCCGCGCCGACCACGAAGCTGACGCCCAGCACTGAAGCGAGGGCTGCACTCGAGGGGCCTACGCCCGATGCCCCGGATGAACAGTTCTGGCGCCCGGCGGTGAGTGCGGCAATGGACGGACCAGTGATCGAGCCGGCCGTCTCTGCCTCTTCGGTCCTGCCCGTGCTGGCGGTCACCGACCCGCGCATGGACCTCACCGGCATTCCGTTGCGGGTGCTCGAGGCCTACCGGGCGGCCGCGAACCGGCTCGCCGTCGAGCAGCCGGGCTGCGGGCTGTCGTGGTCGCTGCTCGCCGGCATCGGCCGGGTCGAGTCCGGGCACGGCACCTTCGGCGGAGCAACGGTGGCCGCGGACGGACGCGTCCTGCCGGAGATCATCGGCGTGCGCCTGGACGGCGCCGGACCGGTCGCGATGATCCTCGACACCGACGGCGGCGCCTACGACCGCGATGTGCTGTTCGACCGGGCCGTCGGACCGATGCAGTTCATCCCCAGCACCTGGGCGCGGCACGGCGCCGACGCAGACGGCGACGGCGACACCGATCCGCACGACATCGACGACGTCGCGCTCGGAGCCGGCCGCTATCTGTGCAGCGCGGCCGGTGGCTCGCTCATGGACGCGACGGCGATGGTGCGCGCCGTCTACGCCTATAACCATTCCTACGACTACGTACGACTGGTGCTGACGCTCGCCGCGGGCTATGCCAGCGCGACGCCGGAGAGCTTCGGTGTCAACCTGCTGCCGCCCCCCTCGCCAGTCGTCGCCGGTCCGCCGCTCCCCCCGTCGAGCGAGGCGCCCGCGCCCTTTCTTGCAGCAAGTCTGCCCTCTCCTGGGATCGATGCGCCGACGCCGGTCGCTGCCGTCACCGACGCCGCGGGGCCGGGCCCCTCGCCCGCACCGACCCTGACACCGACCCCGGAACCGACACCGACACCGACACCGACACCGACACCGACACCGGAAGTGACGCCGACCCCGGAACCGTCGCCGAGCCCGAGCGAGCCTCCGACGACGGCGGCGGAACCGAGCCCGAGTCCATCCCCGACGGAGGTCAGCCCGACGCCGCAGCCCTCACCCTGAGCAGACGCGGGCTTCCACCACGCTCATCTCCGTGCCCACCGGGACCACCCGAGAAATGGCGAGTCCGGCTGACCGCAACAGCGCTGCATACTCAGCTTCACTGCGCTCCTGGCCGCCGGTCATCACGAGCATGTTGAGATCGGCGAGCTTGGCCCGGGACGGTTGGTCACCGGCCGGGACCACCCGTTCCACAAGCAGCAACCGGCCGGAGGCGGGCATCGCCCGAGAGCACACCGAGAGGGCTGCGACGGCGCGCTCGTCATCGAAGCCGCGCAGCATCCGGGCCAGCAGGTAGGCGTCGGCGCCTGCTGGCACGGAGGTGAACAGGTCACCGGCCACCACGTCCGAGCGCCCGTCCAGCCCTGCCGCAGTCAGCTGCCGACCACCTGCACCGGTCCGTGCGGCCCGCTCGAACAGAACCCCCCGCACGTGCGGCCAGGCCCGCAGGATCGAGATGAGCAACGTCCCGTCCCCGCCGCCCACGTCGACCAGCGTGGTGATGCCCGAGAAGTCGTACGCGTCGGGAAGCGCCTGCGTCACCTCGACGATCGAGCCGGACATGGCGTCGGTGAAACGCTTTCCCGCTTCGGCGTCGCCGGCGAGATGGTCGTAGAAGCTCATCCCGAACAGGCGGTCGTAGGCCCGGTCCCCGGTGGCCACGCTGGAGGCGAGCTCACCCCAGGCCTGCCACTGCCGTCTCCCGCAAAAGGTCATGGCGTAGCCGCGCAGCGAACCAGGTACACCACTGCGCAACAGCTCGCCGTCCGGCGCCAAGGCGAACGAACGGTCGCCCGACTGGGTGAACAGCCCCAGGCCGGCCAGCGAGCGCAGGAGCCGGAACAGCGACGGGCCGTGGGTGCAGGTGGCGGCAGCCAGTTCGTCGACGGTGCGCGGGCCGTCGGCCAGCAGGTCGGCCACCCCGAGCTCGGCCGCCACACCGATCGCCTGGGAGGCCCAGTAGCCGGTGATCAGGTCGCGCAGACTCACGGGCCGGGGCGGAGTCGTACGACCGCTTCCCTGTCGTTGCAACCTTCGAAGAAGGTACGCAGGATGGGCTCGTCCGGATCGACGAGAGACAGGATGAACATCCACATGCCTGAGCTCTCGGCGAGGCGGGTGTCCAGCCCCGTGCAGGTGTCCCGGAGGGGATCGCCGTCCCAGGCAACCCGGTGCATGTGATACCCGCCGAGCAGCACCGAGCCGGTGGCGTCGAACTCGCGTTCCGCTTGCAACACCTCGCGGGGGTCCGTGACCCATCCCCGCCGGGCGTTCGGCGTCTCCGAAGGGACGGCCACCTCGTCCATCAACTCGTCGAAGTAGTCGCAGAGCTCAGGATCGGAGGAGCGTTGATTCTTCAGCAGCGGCACCACGTGGGTGACCTCCGCCACCCGGTCGTCGAGTCGGGCGCCGACCAGTCCGTAGGCCTTGCGCTCTCGCTCTTCGTCGGGAAGGTACTGCCGGGACAGCTTGCGGCGGCCGTGAGCCATCAGCTGCCCGTACAGATGCTCCGGAAAGACGATCTCCTCGATCCGGTCGGGGGAGGCGTAGCGCCGGGTCTTTGACAGGCTCATTGCCCTGACAGCCAATCGCCGGCATCGGCGAGTACGCGGTCCACCGCCGCACCGCACGAGCCGAGGTGATTGGCGGGGTCGAGAAGGCCGTCCAGCTCACCAGGGTCCAGCAGCGCCGTGACGTCCGGGCGCTCGGCAAGCACGGCCCGGACCGAGCGTCCACCCGTGCGGGCGAGCTGCGTGACCTCGTAGACCACGCCGTGCGCAGTCTGCTTGCCCATGCGCTGTCCGAGGGCCAGCATCAGTGCCTCGGAGCAGATCTCGTCGGCGCGATCTCGGGCCTGGTCGGCCATGTGCTCGGTGTCCACCGAGACGGCCTGCACGACGGTGGTCAGGATTTCGAGGGCGGCCAGGGTGTGGTGGGAGACGTCAGCGACGGTCGCCCACTCGATCCGCAACCCCCGCGAATCCCGCTCGTGCTCCTGCAGCATGCACTGAAGTCCCGACATCGCGTTGGCCCTCGCCAGATGGGCGAGCGCGACGACCTGCTCGCAGTCCTCGGGGTTGCGCTTGTGGGGCATCGTGCTGCTGCCGACCTTTCCGTACGTCCAGCCGAGCTCCAACTCCGCGAACTCCGGACGGGACAGGGTGCGGACCTCGTCGGCGATGCGCCCGCAGGTGCCCGCGATCATGGCCAGGGTGGTCACGAACTCGGCAACGCGATCCCGGGCAACATGCCAGGCCATGGCCGGAGCACCCAGCAGGAGCCGCGCCGCGAAGCGCTCGACCAGCTCCGGACCCTGCCCGTCGAAGCCAGCCATGGTCCCGACGCCGCCATGGAGTTGCGCCACCAGCACCCGCGGCTTCATGCCGTCGAGACGCTGGCCCTGGCGCGTCAGCTCGTCGACCCACCCGGCGACCTTGAGCCCGAAGGTCATGGGCAGTGCCGGCCGGGCGTGGGAGCGGCCGATCATCAGCGTGTCACGATGGGCGTGGGCCAGCTCCACCAGCGTGGACAGGATGTTGCGCAGCTCGCGGTCGACCTCGTCGAGCACCTCGGTCATCTCCAGTGACTGGGCCGTGTCCTGGATGTCCTGGGTGGTGGCGCCGTAGTGAACGAACTCCCCCGCCCGGTCGCGGCACGCGGCCTGCAGGGCCTGGAGCAGGGCGACGAGGGAGTGCCCTGTGCGGGCGATGCCGTCCCGCACCTGCTCGACGTCGACATGGTCCAGGGTGGCGGCTCGGGCGATCTCCTCCGCAACTTCCTTGGGGATCATGCCCATCTCGCCCTGGGTGAGGGCCAGAGCGGCCTCCACGTCGAGCCAACGCTGGAGGCGGCAGATGTCGCAGAAGATACGACGGCTGGCAGGCGTGGCGTAGCGGTTGCCCTGCAGGAGCGAGTCGACGATGTGGCCGCGCTCGTGCCGGCATGGGCTCTTCGCGACGTCCGGGTTGCTCACCTCGCCGCCCCGATGCTCTCGGCCAGCGCCCAGCGCCCGTACGGGCGCCCGGAAGCGACCGGCCGGTTCGCTTCGCTGACTTCGAGCGCGGCCTGACGAGGGGTGACACCGAGTGCGGCTGCCTGATCGAGGATCTGGGCTACCAAGGCGTGCATTCTGGAGGCGAGCCGGTCGAGCACCTGCTGCGGGGTGGGACAGGACGGGGGGCCGAACAACGTGTCCATCGAGGCCGAGCCGCCGCACCCGCCCACGAAGTCCGGGACCACCGGCACGCCGCGCCGGTGCAGGATGTCCTCGGCCTGCACGCGAAGCCCGAGGTTGGCACCGACCACCACTGCCCGCGCGGGCAGGCGCTCGGCCTGCTGCTCGCTCACCGCGTCCTCGCAGGCCGCCAGCACCAGCACCTCGACCGGCACATCGAGCAGTGCCGCCCGGGGGCCCGCCGTGCCATGGGCCGGCGCCTGTCCGGTGACGGGCTTCCCAGGAGCGATGCTGAGCAACGCCTGCACGTCGAGCCCGTCGTGTTCGACGAGGCAGCCGTGCTCGTCCGCGATCGCCGTCACCTGCACGCCGGCCTCGACGAGCGCCAAGGCGGCGCCGCGCCCCAGGGTGCCGAACCCCTGGACAGCCGCCCGCAGCCGGCCGGTGGGGACGGCCCCCCGGGCCGCCCCGATGGCGGCGTGGGCAAGGGCGTGGCCGGCCCGTCGCTCCGCCAAGGTCAGGAGGCCGACCCGACACTCCAGAAGCGCCAGCCGGCGTACGAAGTCATCCTGGTCCAGCTCCTGGGTACGGACGATCGCGGCCTTGGTCGACAGCAGCCCGGTGGCGTGCGCGGCCCGCTCGAGCTCGTTCCACGACACGCCCATGTCGGGACCCAGCGACAGGCGCTCGGCCAGCGTTTCCCGGAAGAAATAGAGGAAGCGGACGAGCGCCCTGTGCTTGCCGGGGCTCCAGGGGTCGTAGTCGATGCCGGCTTTCGCTCCGTCCACGCCGAGCCCCAGCAGGCGTTCCTTCAGCGTCATCGCCCCGGCCAAGGCGACCAGCGTCTCCTGCTTCAACCCCGGCTGGACGCGCAGACCACCGGCCGCTAGCCGATGCTCGGAGCCGGCGAAGGCGACCCACCCCCGGAAGCCCTCCACGGGGTCCACGTAAGCGAGCACCTCCACGAGCACCCCCTCCTGAAAGACAAAAAACAGTCGACGGGCAGTGTGCCAATGGTCTTGCGCTTTCACACAATGTATCGCCTGTCAATAGGTGTTCTTCTCAACTACCGCGCAGCGTTCCGGACCCGGGGGAGGGGTAATGCGCCCGTCCCCATGCAGCGAGGACGGTGACCGGGACGGCGACGGCAGCGGCCACCAGAAAAAGCGTTCCGAAGCGGTCAGCGCCGGCCAGGCCGCTGACCGCTGCTGCGCCGATTGCCGCGCCGGTGAAGACGGCGGTGACGAACAGCGACGTCGCCGTCCCTCGGGACTCGGGGGCCAGCTCGGTCGCCCATGTCTGCAGCGTCGAGTGGAGCATCGCGAAGCCGAGGCCGATCAGGGCGCTCGCGGCCAGGATGTTCGGCACCCCCTGTCCGAGCGCGGCGAGGACGTACGCCACGGTCAAGAGCACTCCGCCGCCGGCGATCAGCGTCGGCGGCGACACGGCCTGCCTGCGTACGGCCCGCTTCACAGCCTGTGACGCGAAGAAGACGGCGACCCCGTACACCGCCACCACCAGGCCGGCGACCACCGTACTCGCGCCATGTGCCTCCAGGGCAGGGGCCAGGAAGGTGAGGAAGCCGAGCACGACGGCGCCTTCCAGCACGGCGACGGCCAACAGGAACCGCGCCCACCGGTTGGCCAGGACCCGCCACACCTGCGAAAGACCCCCGCCAGCAGGGCGATCGGGAAGTGACTCGGGCAGCCGGAGGAACGCCACCGCGAGCCCGAACGCGAACGGCACCGTGACCAGGAAGGCAAGGCGCCAGGTAGCAAGGCCGCTCAGCAACCCGGCGGTGACGGTGCCGGTGACGGTGCCGATCGCGCCGGCGGCCATGATGTTTGCGATGACTTGCTGCCGCCGGTCGAACGGCACCGCGTCGGCCACATAGACCATGGCGGCAGGCAGCAGCGCGGCAGCGAAGGCCCCGGCCACGGCCTTGCTCAGCACGAGCACCGCCAGTGTGGGCGCCGTCGCCGCCACGAGGTTGGCCACGGCCATCCCTGCCAGCGCCCAGCGCATCACCCGCACCCGACCCACGCGATCGGACAGCAGACCCCAGAACAGCTGCATGAGCCCGTAGGCGAAGAAGTAGCACGTCGCCAGGACACTCGTGGCGGCCAGGGAGTGGTCCAGGTCCCGGGCCACCGACAGCAGCAGCGGCGGCAGCGCGAAGCGGTCGACGTAGCTGACGAGCGGCCCGAGATACAGCAGCCGGAAACTGGCCTGGACCGGCGGGCTTGACGCGTTCGTCGGTCCCGACAGGGCCATCCCCGATAGGCTACCGTGCCGTTCGCACAGGCAACCTGAAGATGCGCATAGGGGACGTTTGGGTCCCCCGGCGCATGGTAGGGCAACGTGCTGTGGGACGCGGCCGTCCCCTTGTCCGCAATGACGCGGCCCTCCGCCGAGCGATTCGTCGGAGCAGATGAAAGGAAATTGCATGAAGAAGCTCAAAGTGATGTTCGTCTCTGCCGCCACCCTGGCGGCGGTGCTCACGACCGGGGCGCCGGCGAGCGCGGAGCCGCAGCGCGCCGGCCAGGACACCGTCAACGGCGGGTTCCAGATGACGGTGCACACCCACAGCAGCAACCCCGGAACGCTGCTGTTCCCCGACGTCGAGCGCCTTCAGACCGACTTCGCGGAGGGTGACACCTTCGCCTACTCCTCCCGCCTGTGCAATCCCAACACCGCGCCGTTCAACAACGTGGGTCTGAACTTCAACCCGGATTACCCGGGTGTGGATGACGACGGAGACGGCACGGCCCCGGTCCGCCACCAGGTCGCCGGAAGCATCACTGAGCAGGACCCCAGTGGCACCACCGGCAAGCTCGAGGGGACCATAACCACCGTTCTGTGTGAAGGCACCGTGGCCACCGACAACGTCATCGTCACGAACTTCGAGGCAAGGTTCCGCGTGACGTCCGACGACGAATTGCAGATCATCGGCCAGTTCGAGATCTCCCCGGACGAGAGCACCGGCACCTTCGCCGATCTCGAGGGCAGCGGGTCGATCCAGGGCGTGTTCACCTGCCTCGGCGCCACTGTCTGCTCCGACATCGGTGAATACACCGACTTCGTCGCAGCCCGAGGCGATCTCAGTAAGGGCCCCGGTGACATCCGGCCCGGTCTGGTCGGTCACTACTCCGACCCGACGGTCACCACAGGCTGAGCCAGCCTTACGTCACAGCAGGCAATGAGCCGGTG
>JBBSKF010000122.1:0-11256 GCA_038256525.1 Mycobacteriales bacterium
GGAGTTCGAGCAGGGCGACCTGGCGAGGCCGATCTGGTCGGGATCGTGGTTGGGCACGGACGAAGCGACCCCCGCCCTGCCCGACCTCGAGAACATCGTGCTCCAGACGACTGGTCAGACGACGCTCATGCTCTCCGACCTGCCGGGGCCGGACGGCGGGATCGTGCTGCACTCGCCAAGCGGGGCGTTCATCTCGATCACCGACGTGGGGATCACGCTGTCAAACGGCAAGGGTGCCTCGATCGTCCTGGCCGGTCCAAGCGTCGCGATCAACGTCAACGGGTTGGTGGTGACCTGAGTTGCCCGCCCCCGTGTGGCATGTCGGAGCCGTCGCCACGTGTCCGCACGGCGCGCCCGTGCAGACAGCCGTGTTCGCGCCGCGGGTGTTCGTCAACGGCATGCCAGCCGCGACCCAGCTTGACGTCTACACGGTTGTCGACTGTCCGTTCCAGGGCCCGGGCGCCGCGGGCGCCACACCGCAACCGTGCGTCACGGTGCTGTGGTCGTTGCCGTCGGCCCACGTCCTGATCGGCGGGAGCCCGGCAGTCATCGCGCTCAGCGGCGGGCTCTGCCGGTCGGTCGAGCAGATCCCGGCGGGGCCGCCGATCATCACGACCGTCCAGCCGCGGGTGGTCGCCTCGTGACTGTCGCAACGGTTTGTGGCGGCTGTGCATCTTGACCTGCGTGAGCGCGATGTTCACGATTTCACGGGGCGTGCTCAGCACGACACCACGACAGCCAGCGCTCATGAGGGTGGCGCCATGCGCCAGACGTGTACTGCCATCGAGCACGAGACGTGGCAGCCGGTGCCCAACGTACTGAGGGGTCGACGGTGCCCGTAGGACTGCGATCAGCCGTCTTCGCCTCAGACGACCCGGTGGCGGTAGCCACATTCTGGGCGGACGTGCTCGGTCGGGAGGCCGTGGAGGACGACCACGGCTACCCGCGCCGCGCCGGCGACAGCCCGAGGGACATGCCGGCCAACCCCCGCGGCTTGCCGGTCAGGCTGGCGGTGATGTCCAGCAGCGCCTTGCTCGCCGGTGCGTCCGGATCCGACAGGACGAGCGGCCGGCCGCTGTCGCCGCCCTCACGCAGCCGCACGTCGATCGGCACCTGGCCCAGCAGCGGCACATCCGCTCCGAGGCGCGTGCTCAGCGAGCTCGCGACCGACTGACCCCCACCGGAGCCGAACACGTCGATTCTGTCGTCGCAGTGCGGGCAGGTGAGATAGCTCATGTTCTCGACCACGCCGGCGATGCGCTGGTGGGTCTGCAGGGCGATCGACCCGGCCCGCTCGGCGACCTCCTGTGCGGCGAGCTGGGGCGTGGTCACCACCAGGATCTCCGCACTGGGGACGAGCTGCGCCACCGAGATGGCGACATCGCCCGTGCCAGGTGGAAGGTCCATGAGCAGCACGTCGAGGTCACCCCAGTAGACGTCCGCGAGGAACTGCTGCAGCGCCCGGTGCAGCATCGGTCCGCGCCACACGACGGGCGTGTTGTCCTTGGTGAACATGCCGATCGAGATGACTTTCACGCCGTACGCCGACGGGGGCATGATCATGGACTCGACCTGCGTCGGCCGGTGCTGCACGCCGAGCATGCGGGGGATCGAGAAGCCGTAGATGTCGGCGTCGAGCACCCCGACCGACAGGCCCTGCTGCGCCATCGCGACGGCGAGGTTGACGGTGACGCTGGACTTCCCGACACCGCCCTTGCCGGAGGCCACCGCGAACACGCGGGTGAGGCTGCCGGGCAGGGCGAACGGGATGTCCCGCACTGGGTTGTCGCCGCGCAGCAGGGTCTGAAGCGCCTGGCGCTGCTCGGCGGACATCACGTCGAGCTCGACCTCGACGCGGGCGACGCCGGCGAGTAGGCCCACCGCCGCGGTGATGTCCTTGGTCAGCGTCTCCTTCATCGGGCAACCGCTGACGGTCAGAAAGATGGCGATCCGGGCGGTGCCGTCGGCATCGACCGCAGCGGATTTCACCATCCCGAGCTCGGTCAGCGGCCGGCGGATCTCCGGGTCGATCACGGTCGACAGGGCTGCGGTCAGCTGGTCGTTCGTGGGCAGGGCGGTGGTCAATGCATTCCTTCTCGATGGGCATCGGAGCCGTCCCATGCTACGTCGCGGCAGCGATGGCCTTCTCGGTTGCGAGGATCCGTTTGGCGCTCTCGACGTGCAGGTTCTCCACCATCCGGCCGTCGACGGTCACCACGCCCTGGCCGGCGGCCGTCGCCTGCTCGAAGGCCTCGATGACGCGCCTGGCGTGCTCCACCTCAGCGGAACCCGGCGCCCACACGCGGTTCGCGATCTCGACCTGCGACGGGTGGACGAGAGTCTTGCCGTCGAAACCGAGCTCCGCCCCCTGCCGGCACTCGGCCTCGAACCCGGCCAGGTCGCGCACGTCGTTGTAGACCCCGTCGAGGATGTCCTTGCCGGCCTCGCGGGCGCCCAGCAGCGCGGTGGCGAGGTGGGGGAGCAGGGCCGCCCGCCCGGGAGCCAGCGTTGCCCGCAGTTCCTTGGCGAGGTCGTTGGTGCCGAGCACCAGCACCTCGACCTGGTCGAACCCGGCGATCGCGCGGATGTCGAAGACCGCCACCGGAGTCTCGACCATGGCCCAGATCGGGATGTCGCCGAGGCGCGCCGCCACCGCGCGAAGGTGCTCCACTCCGGAGACCTTCGGCACGACCACAGCGGCCGGCGCCGCCGCAGCGGCGGCCCGCAGATCCGCCTCCCCCCAGGGCGTGTCCAGGCCGTTGCAGCGGATCGTCAACTCGCGCCCGCCGTACTCCCCTGATCGCACGGCCGCACAGGCCTGCATGCGGGCCTGCTCCTTGGCCTGCGGCGCGACGGCGTCCTCCAGGTCGAAGATGACCGCGTCAGCCGGAATCGCCTTGGCCTTCTCGAGTGCGCGGGCGTTGGAGGACGGCATGTAGAGGACCGACCGGCGCACCCTCACAGGTCGTACGCCGCTGCCAGCTCGGGGTCGCGCGCCGCCAGCGAGGTGGCGAGATGCAGCACGACGGTGCACTGCTTGTACGTCGCGTCGTCCTGCATCTTTCCGTCGATCATCACGGCGCCGCGGCCGTCCTCGCCCATCTCCGCCACGACCCGTCGAGCCCAGGCGACCTCCCCGGGATCTGGTGAGAAGACCTTGCGGGCGATGTCGATCTGCACCGGGTGCAGCGACCACGCACCGACACAGCCGAGCAGGTAGGCGTTGCGGAACTGGTCCTCGCAGGCCTGCACGTCCGAGATGTCGCCGAACGGGCCGTAGTAGGGGTAGATGCCGTGCATCGCGCAGGCATCGACCATGCGCGCGACGGTGTAGTGCCAGAGGTCCTGCTGGAAGATCGCCCGGGGTTCGGGGCCGGGATCCTCGCGCACGAGATAGCCGGGGTGGCCGCCGCCGACGCGGGTGGTCTTCATCCGCCGGTTCGCGGCGAGATCGGCGGGGCCGAGCGACACGCCCTGCATCCGCGGCGAGGCCCCGCAGATCTCCTCCACCGAGGCCATTCCCCGCGCCGTCTCGAGGATGGCGTGCACCTGGATCGGCCGGGACAGCCCGGCCCTCGCCTCGAGCTGGGCGAGCAGGCGGTCGACGTAGTGGATGTCCTCGGGACCCTCGACCTTCGGGACCATGACGACGTCGATCCGCTCGCCCACCTCGGTGACGAGTGTCGTCAGGTCGTCCAGCACCCAGGGGCTGCCGAGGTCGTTCACCCGGGTCCACAGCTGGGCATCGCCGAGGTCCGCCGTCCGGGCCACCTCCACCAGGCCGGCCCGGGCCGCCTGCTTGTTGTCGGCCTGCACGGCGTCCTCGAGGTTCCCGAGCAGTACGTCGACCTTGCCCGCGAGAGCCGGGAGCTTCGCGACCATCTTCGGGTTCGACGGGTCGAAGAAGTGGATCATCCGCGACGGCCGCCACGGCACCTCCCGCAGCGGCTCCGGGGCACCGACGGCCAGCGGGCGGAAGAAGTCCTTGGCACTGCGCACGCGGGACAGGCTATGCGGCGCAGGAGCGTGCACGTGCAACTACTCTCGGGCTGATGACGTCGGCCCTGACCCCCGCTGACCTGACGGCCTGGCGGACGTTCCTGCGCGCCCACGCCACCGTCGTGCGACGGCTCGAGGCCGAGCTGGTGGCCGAGCACGACCTGCCGCTCGCGTCGTACGACGTGCTGGTGCAGCTGTCCGAGGCGCCCGACCGGCGGTTGCGGATGACCGAGCTGGCCGACCGGGTCCTGCTGTCGCGGTCCGGGCTCACCCGGCTGGCCGACCGGCTCGAGCGCGACGGCCTGCTCGAGCGGAGGGCCTGCCCCGACGACGCTCGCGGCACCCTCGCCGTCCTGACCTCGGCGGGTCTGGACCGGCTCCGAGCGGCGTGGCCGACACACCTGCGCGGGGTGGCCGAGCACGTCACCGGCCGGATGTCGGCAGCCGAGCTCGGCCGGCTGACCGAGTTGCTGGGCAAGCTCCTGGACGAGCCGGAGTCTTCCCGGGACCTCCCCTGAGCGAAGTGGAGCAGGCGCGGCGGGCGGTCATCCGCGACGGGGTCGGGATCGGCATCGCCGTCGGGGCGTACGGCCTGTCCTTCGGCGCTGCGGCGGTCACCGCCGGCCTGACCACCACCCAGGCGTGCGCACTGTCGCTGCTGCTTTTCACCGGCGCCTCGCAGTTCGCCCTCGTGGGCGTGCTCGGGACCGGCGGCAGCGCCGTGGCTGCCGTGGCCGGGGCGCTGCTGCTCGGGACCCGCAACACCCTCTACGCCGTACGCCTGTCCGCGCTCCTGCCGGTGCGCGGACCGCGCCGGGCCGTCGCCGCTCAGCTCACCATCGACGAGTCGACCGCCATGGCGACCGCGGCGCCGGAGGGGCTGGCGGCGACGGGCTTCTGGGTCACCGGCATCAGCGTCTACGTGCTGTGGAACCTCGCGACGCTGCTCGGGGCCCTCGGCGCGGCCCGGCTCGGCGACCCCGGCGTTCTCGGGCTCGACGCGGCAGTTCCCGCTGCCTTCCTGGCGCTGCTGGCGCCCCAGGTTCGCGACCGGGAACGGCTCGCCGTCGCCGCGGCGGGAGGCCTCGTGGCGCTGCTCGCCGTACCACTCACGCCGGCCGGCATCCCGGTTCTGCTCGCCGGTCTGGCCGTCGTGCCGATCCTGGTGCGCCGGTGATCTGGACCGCGGTGCTGGTCGCCTCGCTGGGGTGCTTCCTGCTCAAGCTGCTCGGCTGGTCGGTGCCCGCGTCGTGGCTCGAGCGCGAGCGACTTCAGCGCGCGGCGGTGCTCCTACCGGTCCCGCTGCTCGCCGGTCTGGTCGTCGTGCAGGCATTCGCCGGTGACCGGGAGCTGGTTCTCGACGCCCGGGCTGCCGGGCTCGGCGTCGGGGCCGTGCTCGTGCTGCTCCGGGCGCCGTTCCTGCTGGTCGTCGTCGCGGCCGCGGCGACGGCGGCCCTGCTGCGCGCGGTCAGCTGACAGCGCGGCGGGTGCCATCGAGGAGCAGGCGCAGCATCCGCTCCTCGAGCAGCAGCGGCTCGACCGGCTTGGCGAGGAAGTCATCCGCGCCGGCCCGCCGGGCGTCGCGCTCCACCGCTGCGCTGGAGTCCCCCGTGAACAGCACCAGCGGTACGGCCAGTGTCCTCGGGTCGGCCCGCAGCAGCCGGATCAGCTCGACGCCGGACAGGTCCGGCAGTCCGTTGTCGATGAGCACACCGTCGAATCCGCCGCTGCCGGCGCGGGCCAGGCCGTCGCCGGCGGTCAGCGCGCGGACGACCTCCACGCTGCCGGTCAGGGCGGCTTGGACGAACGTGCAGACGCCGGGGTCGTCGTCGATGACGAGCAGTCGTGGCAGCCGCTGCTCGGGGGCCGGCGGGACCGGCCCGGCGGCCACCGGGGCCCGGCACCACGGGCAGTTCCGCCACTCGGCATCGAGCTGCGCGTCGCACCCGGCGCAGCGGTCGCGACCCACCGACGTGCCGTCGTACGGGCAGCACAGCATTCCCTCCGCGAGGGCACGCGAGCAGGTCGGGCAGCGCGGACCGGACACCGTGTCGACGTGGGTGGCGCGCAGCACCTCCTCGTAGGTCGTCTCGCCGCGGTGGGCGGCGGCGAGGGCGGAGGCGCGAAGCGTGAGCATGCCGTGGGCGCGGGCGGCCGCGCCGATGGCCGCCTCGGTCGGGGTGGTCAGCAGGACCTGACGCAGCTGCGCAGTGACCGGTAGGATCTCGAACACCCCTGTGCGCCCGCGGTATCCGGTCCCCCCGCACTCTGAGCAGCCCTTTCCGCGGCGGGGCGTCGCCGTGGCCAGGTCCGCCGCGCGCAGACCGAGCAGGGACAGCGTGCGGGACGACGGGACGTACGCCGCGGCGCACGCGGCGCAGGGCGTCCGGACGAGCCGCTGGGCCACCACCAGGGACAGGGAGGAAGCGACGAGGAAGGGTTCCACGCCCATGTCGACCAGCCGGGTGACAGCGGCGACGGCATCGTTGGTGTGCAGGGTGGTCAGCACGAGATGGCCGGTGAGCGAGGCCTGAAGCGCGAGCTCGGCGGTCTCGGTGTCGCGAACCTCACCGACCAGCACGACGTCCGGGTCCTGGCGCAGGACGCTGCGCAGACCGCGGGCGAAGGTCAGCCCGGAGCGCTCGTGGACCTGCACCTGCGTGATGCCGGCGACCTGGACCTCGACCGGGTCCTCGAGCGTGACGATGTTGCGGTCCGGCGTGCTGAGCTGCTGGATCGCGGCGTAGAGGGTGTTGGTCTTGCCCGAACCGGTCGGACCGGTCAGCAGGATCAGGCCCTGTGCCTGGGCCAGCGTCGAGGTGAGCAGCTCGAGCTGCGACGGGTCCAGCCCGGTGCGGCCGAGCATGGGCACGTCGTCGGACCGGGGCAGAAGGCGGATGACGACCTTCTCCCCGTGCAGGGTCGGCAGGGTCGAGACGCGGGCCTCGACAACCCTGCCGTCGACGGTGAGCTTGGCGCGCCCGTCCTGTGGCCGGCGGCGCTCGGCGATGTCCAGCCCCGACACGATCTTGACCCGGCTGACCGTCGCGGCGGAGGCGTTGCGCGGCACCGTCATGACGTCCCGCAGCAGGCCGTCCACGCGGTAGCGGATGCGCAGCTCACCGGCCTGCGGCTCGATGTGCACGTCGCTGGCCCGGGCGTGCACGGCATCGGCCAGCACGACGTCGACGAGGCGGACGATCGGCGCGGCCTCCACGCCCTGCGAGGCCTCCTCGACTTCGTCCTCGGAGGCATCGATCCCTTCGAACAGGGTGTGCACGTCGGAGGAGTCCTCGGACAGGCTCCACGCGCGGGCCAGGTGGTCGCGGACCTGGCTCGCCGTGGCGATCAGCACGACCACCTCGCTCGCGCCCGTGTAGAGCTTCACGTCGTCGAGGGCCACCACGTTCGTGGGATCCGCGGTGGCGACGGTGATCCGGGCGCCACCCCGCTCGGTGGACACGATCAGCATGCCGGCGCGCTCGGCGACCGGCCGCGGGAGCAGGCGGACGGCTTCGGGCTGCGCCATCGTGCGGCCGAGGTCCACCAGCGGGAGGTCGAGCGCCTCGGCGAGGGCCTGTGCGACCTCCGACTCCGTCGCAAGCCCGCTGTCGACGACCAGGCTGCCCAGCCGCTTTCGCGGTCCGGCACCGGAGACCTGCTGGGCACGGAGCAGCTCGCCGAGCTGCTCGCTCGTGAGCAGTCCCTGGGCGACGAGCACCTCGCCGATCCGGCGCCGGTCGCGTCGAGGGACGGGCACGGCGTTGTCAGCGGCCGATGTGATGTGCCGGGAGGTCATCCTTCGGGCATCGGCCCCCCCGGCGGACACATGAAGTCCCGAGGACCGACGGGATTGCCGCCGGACGCTCGACTTCCCCTGCGCAATGACACGTCCAGCGCCCTCCGCTATGCCGCCTTGCAGGGGAAGTGGGCTCGGGGGTGCCCAGCCAGCCCGCTAGGCCGGCTCGTCCTCCCCGACGAACGGCTCGCTGAGGCCCTTCGCGGCGGCCGGGTCCTCGACCCGCTGGCCCGCCCGGCGCTTCTTGCGCTCGGCCCGCCGCTCGCGCTCCTCGCGCTTGCGGGTGGCCGCGTGGTCGTGCTGCGCCTGCTCCGCGCCCAGCGACGTCTCGCGGGAACGGGCCACGACCTCCTCGGTGACCTCGCGCAGCTGGTCGCGCAGGAAGTCGCGCGTCGCCACCTCACCGAGGGTCTGCCGCAGCCCGGCGATCTCCCGGCTGAGGTAGGCGACGTCGGCCTGGAGCCGGTCGTTCTCGGCGCGGTCCTCCTCCTGCCGGATCCGGTCCCGGTCGGCCTGCCGGTTCTGCGCGAGCAGGATGAGCGGGGCGGCGTACGACGCCTGCAACGACAGGATCAGCGTCAGCAGCGTGTAGTTGAGGGCGCGCGGGTCGAACTGGAAGCGCTCGGGAGCGAAGGTGTTGAAGGTCAGCCACAGGATGACCAGCGCGGTGAGATAGACGAGAAACCTTGCCGTGCCGAGAAAGCGGGCGATCTGCTCGGACACCCGCCCGAAGGCGTCCGGGTCGTAGTGCGGTCGTGGTACCCCGCGCCGCGGGTTCACCGGAGTGTCGAGTCGGACCCGGCGGGGGGCGCGCTCAGCCATGCTGCGACCTCGTGTCGCGCCACCCCTGCGGCAGCCCGTGGTCGAGCACGTCGTCCACGGTCACCGCACCGAGCAGGCGCTGCTCGGAGTCGACCACCGGGACGGCGACGAGGTTGTACGACGCGAGGTGGCGCGTGACGACGCCGAGCGGGCAGTCGGGCGCGAGCGGGTCGATGTCGGTGTCGACGACCGCCGAGATCAGCGCCGACGGTGGCTCGCGCAGCATGCGCTGGAAGTGCGCCGTCCCGAGGTAGCGGCCGGTCGGTGTCTCGTACGGCGGTCGCACGACGAAGACCTGAGCGGCCAGCGCCGGCGTCAGGTCGGCATTGCGGATCCGGGCGAGCGCCTCGGCCACGGTGGCATTCGGCGGCAGGATCACCGGCTCCGGCGTCATCAGACCCCCCGCCGTGTCGTCGCTGTAGGCGAGCAGGTTGCGGACCGGTCCGGCCTCCTCCGGCTCCATCAGCTCCAGCAGGCGCTCGGCCTCGTCGGCCGGGAGCTCGCCGAGCAGGTCGGCGGCGTCGTCGGGGGCCATCGCCTCCAGCACGTCGGCGGCGCGCTCGTCCTCGAGACCACCGAGCAGCTCGACCTGCTCGTCCTCGCTCATCTCCTCCAGCACGTCGGCGAGGCGCTCGTCGTCGAGGGCGGCGGCGATCTCGGCGCGACGCTTGCCTGACAGGTCGTGCATGACGCCCGCGAGGTCGGCCGGGCGGAGCTTCTCGAACACGGCGAGCAGGTTGGCGGCTCCCTGACCGTCCTCGGGCAGGGAGAAGCCGCTCACCTCGTCCCACGCCACCTGCAGAACCTCGCCGCGTCGTCGGCTGCGCAGCCCGGCGCCACCGCTCTTGCGGACGGCGACCCGGTTGACGAGCCAGTCCCCCGTGCGCGCCCGTTCCATCGCCATGTCGAGAACGGTCACCTGCTCCCCGGTGGCGATCAGTGTCACGTTGCGGTCCAACAGCTCAGCCAGCACGAGGATCTCACCGGTGCGGGTCTCGAAACGGCGCAGGCTGACCGTGCCGGTGGTGAGCACCACGGCCTCCGGGTCGATCGAGGTCACCCGGCCGATCGGGACGAAGATGCGGCGGCGTGCCTGGATCTCGACGGCCAGACCGAGCACCCGCGGCGCATCGCGGCCGATCCGCAGCGCGACGACCACGTCACGGACGCGGCCGACCTGGTCGCCGTTGGGGTCGAAGACCGCGAGCCCGGCCACCCGCGCGACGTAGACCCGGGTCGTGGTGCTCACGCGGCGGAGGGTACCGCCGGGGGGCACTGCTCCTGCGGTGACACGACCGTCTCCTACGGTGACACGATGCCCCCGATGAGCGTCCTCGACCGTTTCCGTCTCGACAACAAGGTGGTTGTCGTCACCGGTGCCTCCTCCGGCCTGGGAGTCGCCTTCGCGCAGGCCTTCGCCGAAGCGGGCGCCGATCTGGTGCTCGGTGCGCGGCGGGTCGAGCGCCTGCCGGAGACCGGCAAGCTGGTCGAGGCGGCGGGTCGCCGATACGCCCACCTGCAGACCGACGTCACCGACCCCGAGCAGTGCAACGCCCTGGTGGGCAAGGCGATCGAGGTCTTCGGCCGGGTCGACGTGCTCATCAACAATGCCGGTCTGGGCTGGGCGAAGCCGGCCACCCGGGAGACGCCGGCCGAGTTCCAGCGGGTGCTCGATGTCAACCTGTCCGGGGCCTACTGGATGGCGCAGGCCTTCGGGCGCGCCGCCACCTCCGGCGGTTCGATCCTCAACATCAGCAGCGTGCTCGGCCTGCACCCGGGGCCGCTGCCGCAGGCGGCGTACGCCGCGTCGAAGGCCGGTCTGATCGGCCTGACCCGGGACCTCGCCGCCCAATGGACCGGTCGGAAGGGGATTCGCGTCAACGCCCTCGCGCCCGGATACTTCCCCACCGAGATGACCGACGAGATGGACCCCAAGGAGGCGGATCTCGTGAAGCTGGTCACCCCCGCCGGTCGGTTGGGTGAGCCGATGGAGCTCGCCGCCGCCGCCGTCTTCTTGGCCAGTGACGCCGCGTCGTACATCAGTGGCGTCACGCTGCCCGTCGACGGCGGGATGACCATGCCGTGACGGCACTGGAGTACGAAGTGGTCGACGTCTTCACCGACCGGCCCTTCACCGGCAACCCGCTCGCGGTCGTGCTCGACGCGGACGACCTGGACACCCGCGCGCTCCAGGCGATCGCGAACGAGTTCCAGCTGTCGGAGACCGCCTTCCCGATGAGGACCGCCCGCAAGGCGGACTACCGGCTGCGCATCTTCACGCCGCACCAGGAGCTGCCCTTCGCCGGGCACCCGTCGATCGGCGCTGCCTGGGTGCTCGCCCGGCGCGGCGTGGTCGCACCCGGCACGGTCCTGCAGTCGTGCGGCGCCGGGGTCATGACGCTCGAGGTGGCTGCCGACGGCGGTCCGGTCACACTCAGCGGCGGCACCCCGACGTACGGGTCGCCACGCGAGCCGACCGGCCTGCTGGTCGGCCTGGGCCTGCGGCCGACCGACCTCGCCGGGATTCCGCGGGACGCCTCGTGCGGGCTCGGCTTCACCTATCTGCCGGTGGTGCCCGACGCGCTCGCCCGGATCGAGGTCGACCTCCCGGCGCTGCGCCGGCTCGGCCTCGGTGA
>JBBSKF010000123.1:0-11154 GCA_038256525.1 Mycobacteriales bacterium
CCCACCCGCCTGCTCGGTCGAGGTCGGTCCGGCGAACAGCAGCTCGAGCAGCGGCTCCACCGAGGTGGACTGGGGCACCGGCCGGGTGACCGGCGCGACGAGCCCCTCCCGGATGAAGTAGAGCGCGACCCGGTCGTTTCCCACCGGCTCGGGAATGCGGCTGGGGCTCGGCAGGGCGCCGGCGGGGGCGTTCGCCGGGTCCAGGGCGCGCGGCGCGTCGTCCCGGGGGATGCCGCAGCCGCCGAGCAGGACCAGGACGGCCGCCAGCCCCACCCGGGCAGCCACCGAGGCCCGCCTCACGACGGGCGACCGGGCAGGGTGACCCGGAAGCGGGCGCCACCGCCGGGCCGGTCGGTGACAAGGACCGTGCCGCGGTGGGCCTGGGTGTGCTGCAGGACCAGCGCCAGGCCCAGACCGGTGCCCTCACTGCCCCCGCGGGCGCTCGCGGCGCGGCCACGCGCGAACCGGTCAAAGACCAGATCCCGCTCCTCGACGGGGACGCCAGGTCCCTCGTCGTCGACCTCGAGGGTCACGGCGTCCTTGCCCAGCGACAGCCCGATCCGGACCACGCCGCCCCCGTGCTTGCCGGCGTTGTCGATCAGGTTGACCAGCAGCTGCTCGAAGCGGCGCGGGTCGATCTCGAGGACCGCGGTCGGTTCGTCGACCCCCGGCGCCGCGCCGTCCAGGTTCGTGACCTCGAGGACGGCCGGCGGCAACCCTCGCGACTCGGCGACGCCGCGGGTCAGCGCCGCGACGTCCGTGGGCCGGCGCTCGGCCGCCCGGTCGCTCCTTGCGAGCTCCAGCAGATCGGTGACCAGTGACTCGAACCGGGCCACCTCGTCGGTGAGCAGCGCGACGGCAGCGGCGCTGCGATCGTCGAGCTGGTCGCGGCGGCGGTCAAGGACGCTGGTCGCCGCCGACAGCGTCTGCAGCGGTGAACGCAGCTCGTGGCTGACGTCGGCGGCGAACCGGCGGTCGGCCTCGGAGCGGGCCGAGACCTCGTCGACCATCCGGTTGAAGGCGACGGCCAGCTTGTCGAGGTCGGGATCGCGGTCGCGTCCCACGCGGGCGGTGAAGTCGCCGGAGGCGATGCTCCCGGCCGCGCTCGCCACGTTGCCGAGCGGCCGCAGGACCCGCCGGCTCGCCCACCAGCCCACACCGGCACCCGCGAGGGTGGTCACGAGCGCGACCAGCCCGAGCACGGTGGCCAGCACGGTGAGGGTGTCCCGGAGCTCCGACAGCTCGGTGAGCTCGTAGTAGGTGGCGCCCTCCTGCAGCGGCACCCCGACGACCAGGGCCGGCTCTGCCCGAAGGCTCACCCGCTGCACCGCCGCCGTTCCCTGCTCCACCAGGCGCTGCAGGCGCTGCGGGACAGCCTCGGTGAGCCCGTCGTCGGCCGTACGCGCGAACCACTGCCCGTCACGGCGGATCAGCGGCCGGCGGGTTTCCCCCGTGTCGAGGCTGCGAAGCACCTCGGCCAGGTCGGGATCGTCGCCACCCAGCCCCTGCCGGATGAGCGCCGCGTCGAAGTACGCCGCCCGCACCGCCGCCCGCTCGCGCTCGTCGAGCAGCGACTGACGCGTCAGCTCGTAGGTCGCACCGGCCAGGGCCACCGACAGC
This sequence comes from Mycobacteriales bacterium, assembly GCA_038256525.1. Lineage (GTDB taxonomy): Bacteria > Actinomycetota > Actinomycetes > Mycobacteriales > SCTD01 > SCTD01. The sequence continues at coordinate 1,621 of JBBSKF010000123.1, forward strand.
GCCAGCGCGCCGAGCGCGAAGACAGCGGTGATCCGGGCCCGCAGGCCCCGTGCCCGCAGCCCCTTCGAGCTCATGGGCTGAGCTTGTAGCCCAAGCCGCGCACGGTGAGGACGTGAGCCGGGTTGGCGGGGTCGCGCTCCACCTTGCGCCGCAGCCGTCCGATGTGCACGTCGACCAGCCGCTCGTCGCCGTAGACGTCGTAGCCCCACACCCGGTCGAGCAGCTGCTGGCGGGACAGCACCCGCCCGGTCTGGTCGGCCAGCTCGCAGAGCAGCCGGAACTCCGTACGGGTCAGATGCACCTGCTCGTCACCCAGCAGGACCTCACCCGCCTCCGGGCGGAGCTCGATCTCGCCGAAGCGACGGACCTTCGGGGCGTCCTCACCGCTGCCGCTCGCGCGCCGGCGCAGCGCCCGTAGGCGGGCCGAGAGCTCTTTGACAGCAACAGGTTTGACGACGTAGTCGTCGGCGCCGGCCTCGAGGGCGGCGACCACGTCGTGGGTGTCGTCCCGCGCACTGACGACCACGATCGGCACGTCGCCGAGCCGGCGCATCGCCCGGATGCAGTCGAAGCCGTCCATGCCCGGGAGCATCAGGTCGACCAGCACGAGGTCGGCCGGGTGGGCGCGGTGCTCGGCGAGGCCGGCTTCGGCGGTGGGCACGTCACGCACGCTGTAGCCCTCGTCCTCGAGGGCCAGGCGCAGCGACAACCGAATCCGGTCGTCGTCCTCGACGATCAGCAGGCGGGGCACGAAGCCATCATGTCAGGGGCGCGGACGCCGGCCCGGTCAGCAAGGCCCCGGCCGGGGCTGGTCGCCGCGACGACCGCGACCCCCTCGGACAGCCAGCGGGCCAGCCGGGTGCACCCGGTGAGCGCGAAGGCCGCTTCGTCGTCCCAGGAGCTCAGCCCGTCCAGGTCGACGACGAGCCTCGAGCAGCCGCACTGCACGGCGTCGGCGGCCGCATGGAGCACCTGCCTCGCGGCGTCGTCGTCGAAGTGACCCGACAGGCGCAGCCGGGCCGCACCTGCCGCCGGGGCGTCGATCGAGAGGGTGAACACGATGCAGAGGGTCGCCGCCCGGTGCGACATCGCCGCGGCGCTTGGATGACGGTCCGATGACGGCGGGAAGGCGATCCGGGGCTCGTCACGGGACCGTCACGAGACGGCGTCGCGACCGCTACCTGTCGGGGGCACTGTCGGGGAAGGCCGACCGGAGGAGCCCGCCATGACCGTGCTGGGTGAGCGGGCGATCTCGCCGGCCGTTGCGGTCGAGGTCGTCGGGGCGCTCGACCTGTCATGCCTTGCCCGCGTGCGCGCGCAGATCGACGAGGAGCTCTCGGGCCACCCCGAGCATCTGGTGGTCGACCTGTCGGCCTGCCCGTTCGTCGACGCGAGTGCGCTGTCGATGCTGCTCGAGGTGCACCGGCAGGCCAGCCGCGCCGGTGGGGCGCTCACCCTGCGCGGCTGCTCGCCGCGGGTGCTGCGCCTGCTGTCGCTCACCGGCCTGCGCCGCGTGTTCGACCTCGAGCCGGCCAGTGGGGTCAGCGGCGCTGGGGTCAGCGGCGCTGCGCGATGAGGGCCGGCTCGGGTGACCTGCTGCCGGTGTCGGTGCGCGCGGAGGTCGCCTCCTCCGGAAGGCTCGTCAGCGCCGGGGTGACGAACTTGTAGCCGACGTGGCGGACGGTGCCGATCAGCTGCTCGTGCTCGGCGCCGAGCTTGGCCCGGAGTCGGCGGACGTGGACGTCCACCGTGCGCGTACCCCCGTAGTAGTCGTAGCCCCAGACCTCCTGGAGCAGCTGCGCCCGGGTGTAGACCCGGCCCGGGTGCTGCGCGAGGTACTTGAGCAGCTCGAACTCCTTGAACGTGAGGTCCAGTGCACGCCCGCGGAGACGACAGGTGTAGGTGCCCTCGTCGATGGTCAGCTCGCCGGCGCGCACCACCCCGGGATCCACCGGACCCGAATCCTGCTTGCGGCCCATCGCGAGGCGCAGGCGGGCGTCGACCTCGGCCGGCCCGGTGGTGTCCAGCAGGACATCGTCCACCCCCCACTCGGGGGTCAGCGCGACGAGACCGCCCTCGGTGAGCACGGCGATCAGTGGCGCCGTCACCCCCGTCGTCCGCAGCAGCCGGCACAGCGACCGGGCTCCGGCGAGGTCGCGACGGGCATCGACGAGGATGGCGTCGCGTTCGGGGGCCGACAGCAGCGCCGACACCTCGAGCGGCGCGACGCGCACCGGGTGTCCGAGCAGCCCGAGTGCCGGCAGGACGTCTGCCGACGGTGTCATCGCGTTGGTGAGGAGCAACAGGGTCGCCATGGTGCGTCTCCGCCTCGGTCGCCGTTTCCGGTCCTTCGTGGGCAGAGGCGCCGTTGCCTCAAGGTAAACAGTAGCCCAGCACGACGCGACTCGGGCACGCACCCCCCGGGCAGCAGGAGGGAGCAGTGGTGACGATCGCGCCCGCAGTGGCCACCGTGCGCTACTGGGCGGCGGCGCGCGCAGCAGCGGGCGTCGCCTCCGAGTCGACGTCGGCGACCACCCTCGCCGAGGCGCTCGCGCAGGCTCGCTCCGGCCGGAGCGACCGCTTCGCCGCGGTGCTGGCGGTCTGCTCCTACGTCGTGGACGGCGACCCGGTCGGGGTCCGTGACCACGCCTCGGTCCGGCTGACCGCCGGCGGGTTGGTCGACGTCCTTCCACCCTTCGCCGGCGGCTGAGCCATGCGGTCTGGCACCATCGACCAGTGACCCGACCGGGACCGAGCAAGACCGCGAAGGTGCCGCCCGCGAAGGCGGCGCCGCCTGCGGTCCGCCGCGCCCGTGCCGCCAAGGCACCTGCCAAGGCGCCCGCGACCCGCAAACGGCCGGCCACCCGGGCGCCGCTGAAGCAGGACCCCGATCCGCGGGACTGGGCCGACACCGGCGATCCCGACTACGAGCCCGATCCCCCGCCCCGCGCCCCCGCCCGGAGCGCCGCCGCCCGCCCGTCCCGCCCGGTCCGCCCCGTCGCTGCCCGGCCCGTCGCTGCCCGCCCCGCGCCCGCCCCGTATGTGGAGCACTGGAAGACGCTGCCCGAGGACGAGACGGTGACCTTCGCGCGGCCATCCGGCTTCCCGGCTGTCCAGTCCGAGCCCCCCCGGCCGGCCGGCCGGCCCGCCGGACCGCCCCGCCGAGCCCCCATGATCGTCCAGGGTCTGTGGCCGGCGCTGCTCGCGGGGGCACTGGTCGCCGCCGCGTCCGCCGGCGTCCTGCCGCTCGCCGCCGCCGTGTTCGGGGTGCAGGTCTTCCTCATCCTCGGCGCGCTCGCCCTGCTGGACGCCCCCGCGGCGGGCGGCGGCTTCCTGGTCGCCACGCTGGCGGCGGTCGCCGCCGACGCCGTCATCCTGCTCGGCGACGGGGGAACAGCCGATCTGGCCGGCGTCGCCGGGGCGGGGTTCGTCGTGTCGCTCGCCCACCAGCTCGCGCGGCGCGATCGCAGTCGGGTGACCGAGTCACTGGCGGACACGCTGGTCGTCCTGGTCGTCGCAGTCGCCGCGGCGTGCCTGATCGCCCTGCAGAGGCTGGAAGGCGGCGAGACGCTGCTGCAGATCAGCCTCGCGGCGACCGGCGCCGTGCTGCTTGTCGGGCGTCTCGGCGACTGGCTCACGCCCCGGCCCGAGCTCGCGGTCGGCTCGACCCGAGGCTGGCCAGGGCTGCTGCTCGGTATCGGTGCCGGCGTTGCCGCAGCCACCCTCGTCGCCGACGTGGCCGGGGAGCCGCCCCTGCAGGCGGCGGTCCTGCTCGGGCTGGTCGTCGCCACCACGGTCGCGACGGCCGACCTCGCCGTGGATCTCGGCGCCGCCGAGCTGCGCTCGGGCTGGCGGGACGCGCGCCGGGTCGCCGCACTCCGCCCGACGGCGCTGCTGCTGCCGTTCGCCGTGCTCGGACCGGTGGCTCTGCTTGCCGCCCGGCTGCTCATGACCTGACGTGCGGCGCTTCCTGATCTTCCTGATCTTCCTGCTCCTGCTGGGCGTGGTGGGCGACCGGGTCGCGGCCGGTGTCGCCGCCCGGGCCGTCGCCACGCAGCTGCAGTCGGCGGCCGGTCTCGCAGAGCGCCCGTCGGTCGACATCGCCGGCATACCCTTCCTGACCCAGGCGGTGGCAGGCCGGTACGAGCGGCTCACGGTGAGCGCGCAGGGCGTGCCCGCCGGCGAGCTGACCCTGCGCGAGCTGACCGCCACCCTCACCGGGGTGCGCGCACCGCTGCCCGACGTGGTCGACGGCAGTCTCGAGAAGGTGCCGGTCGACAGAGTCGACGCGCGGGTGCTGGTGGCCTACGACGTGCTCTCCCGGCGCTCGGGCGAGCGCCGGCTGACGGTCGCGGCCGCCGGCGAGCGGCTGCGCGTGTCGGGAAGCGTGCGCGTGCTCGGCCGGACCGTCCAGGCCAGCGCGACCAGCGCCCTGACCGTCGAGGGGGAGGATCTGGTGGTCACGGCGCAGTCGTTCGAGGTCGGCAACGCCGCTGCGGATGCCGCCCTCACCCGGGCCCTGCGGGGCCGGCTCGACCTGCGGGTCCCGTTGACCGGTTTGCCGTACGACCTGATGCTCCGCAGTGTCGAGGTCGAACCGCGCGGCGTGGCCCTGCGCGCGACGGCCAGGGACGTGGTCCTGTCCGCCCCACCGTGAGCCGTTCCTCCTCCCCTCCCTGATCATCTGGCGCTGGGAGGCCCCGAAAGGGCCCCTCAGGACGCCAGGTGATCAGGGAGGGTCCGGTCGCGGCGGAGCAGATCCTCGAGTGGTGGCAGCCGGAACTGGACTCCCGGCACCGCCGGCCGTCCGGCGGCGAAGCCGAACGCCTGCCGCACCCGGCCTCCGAGCGCTCGCTGCCCCGCAAGCTGCCAGGCGTCGTCCCACGTGTTGCGCACGACCTCGAGGCCGCAGGCGCGCATCTGCTCCTCGCGCAGCTTCTCGCGCTGCAAGGCGCCGGGCACGTACTTGCCCATCCCGTCGGCCTCCCCCACCGTGCGCTGCGCACGCCAGACGAAGTCGGCGATCCCGACGAACCGGCCGTCGGGCGAGCAGATCTCGACCTGCATCTCCGGAACGGGCAGGTCCTGCTCGTAGTAGGCCACCCGGGTGATCGACTCGAGCGGGTTCTCGGCCCGACCGTCAGCGAAGCGGGCAACCTGCACCGCCCGTCGCCCGCCGGGCCAGCTCGCGTAGGTCAGGGCCGTGGCGATCAGCTCCTCCTGGCTCAGGCCCGCCCGCAGCGCCGCATCAGCGACCACGACCCCGTGGCGGAACGGATTCCTTCGCGCGATGTCGCAGGCCGTACGCGCCAGCGCCGTCACGGGGATGCCGTTGCGGACGGTGCGGGCGTCCTCGGGGAGCGTCGCGACGTACAGGCCCTTGGCTGCCGAGGTGTCGCCGACGAACCGCGGCGTCCTCGTCAGCTGCGGCCTCAGCGGCGGCGGGCCGAGCAGCGGCAGCTCGTGCACGAGCGCGCCGGTTCGATGGCTCGCCACGACGCCGAGCTTGCTGGTGAGGACGCGCGCGGCCGCGTGCAGGACGTGGCGCGCCTCCCGGCTCGCGCTGGTGGCCTTGAGTCGCTCCGTCGGGACGTAGACCCCGTGGAACGTCACCGACCACTCGCCGCGCAGCAAGGTCTTGACCTCGGCGGGGCTGTACCCGGCCGCGAGCGCCTGGGCCCGGGTGAAGACCCCGCCCTGGGCATCGGCTCGGGCGGAGAGCTCGTCGTTCATGGGGGCACGATCCACCGGATAGGGGGGCCGTTCGCGTTATCCACAGTCCAGTTCGGACGCCCTCTCCCCCTCCCTGATCATGTGGCGCCTGCGGAGGGGCCCTCCCTGATCATGTGGCGCCGAAAGTGACCCTCCCTGATCATCTGGCGCCACAGGGGCCACTTCCGGGGTGCTTTCTCGCCAGATGATCAGGGAGGCACCCCCTGGGTCGCCAGATGATCAGGGAGGCACCCGGGGGCGCACCCGGGGGGCGCGCCGGCTACCGCCGCCCCCGGGAAGGGCGCGCGGCGGGCCGGCGTTGCAGCCGGGGTGACCGGTCTGGTGATCCTGGCTGCGGCGGTGGTGCTGACCGTCGTGGCGGGCCTGCTGCACAAGGCACGCGACGGACGGGTACGCGCTGTCGTTGCCCGCAGCGATGGCAGCCTCGCCGCGGTGCTCGCCGAGCTCGGCGTCGACCCAGGCGAACGCGCCACCCTGCTGCAGTTCTCCAGCGCCTTCTGCGCCCCGTGCCGGGCCACCCGGAGGATCCTGTCCGAGGTCAGCGCCATGGTCGACGGGGTGGCGCATGTCGAGGTCGACGCCGAGCAGCACCTGCCGCTGGTGCGGAGACTGTCCATCGTCAAGACGCCCACCACGCTCGTCCTGGACGGCGAGCAGCGCGAGGTGCAGCGGGCGAGCGGACAGCCGCGCAAGGCCGACGTGCTCGCCGCGCTCGGGAAGGCGCTACCGTGAGCGGCATGGCATGCCCCCCGGAGCTGGTGCTCGTCAAGCGCCGTGCGGTGGACCTGTGCCGCGTGGGCAGCGCCCTGTGTCCGTCCTCCTGACCTGACGCCCACGTTCCACCAGGCCAGCTCCGGGAGTTCGCGATGATCGATCCACGAGGTGCCCGCTTCGCCGCGTGGGTCACCACCGCGGTGCTCGCCGCCGTGCTGCTCACCGCCAGCACGGCACTGCTCGCGGCCCAGGCGGTCGTCTTCGCTCTCGGGGCGGCCGGGCACAACCCGTACGCCCTGTTCTGGAAGAAGTTCCTGAAGCGCACCCCGCCGATCGAGCTGGAACCCGCCGCGCCACCGCGCTTCGCCCAGCTCGTCGGTCTCGCCTTCGCGCTGACCGGCACGATCGCCCTCGCGCTCGGCGCCACCACGGTCGGCCTGATCGCCACCGGCGCCGCCCTGTCCGCAGCTCTGCTCAACGCGGCCTTCGGCATCTGCCTTGGCTGCCAGATGTACCTCATCATCCGTCGCACGACCGACCGACAAGGAGCTACCGCATGAGCCGTGAAGACGTGCTCGTCGACGCCGACTGGGCTGAGGCCCACTTCGACGACCCGAAGATCGCTTTCGTCGAGGTGGACGAGGACGTGTCCGCCTACGACGGGGGGCACCTCCCGGGCGCCGTGCGCCTGGACTGGACGAAGGAGCTGCAGCAGCCCGCCGTCCGTGACGTCATCGACAAGGACGACTTCGGAAAGCTGCTGTCCAGCAAGGGGATCAGCAACGACGACACCGTCGTTCTGTACGGCGGCAACAACAACTGGTTCGCGGCCTACGCGTACTGGTACTTCAAGCTCTACGGCCACGACAGCGTCAAGCTGCTCGACGGCGGGCGCAAGAAGTGGGAGCTCGACGGTCGCGATCTCGTCAAGGACGACCCGAATCGCCCGACGACGAACTACACGGCCAAGGACCCCGACCTCGCGATCCGCGCGTTCCGCGACGAGGTCGTCGCGAGCATCGGCAGCAAGAACCTCGTCGACGTACGCAGCCCGGACGAGTTCAGCGGCAAGATCAAGGCGCCCGCTCACCTGCCGCAGGAGCAGAGCCAGCGGGCCGGTCACGTGCCGACCGCCATCAACATCCCGTGGAGCAAGGCCGCCGCGGACGACGGCACCTTCCGCGGCGACGAGGAGCTGACCGCGCTGTACGGCGAGCAGGGCTTCGACGACGCCAAGCCGACCATCGCGTACTGCCGGATCGGGGAGCGCTCCTCGCACACCTGGTTCGTCCTGCACGAGCTGCTCGGCAAGACCGATGTGAAGAACTACGACGGCTCGTGGGTCGAGTACGGTTCCCTGGTAGGCGTTCCCGTCGAGAAGAACGTCTGATGTGCGGCGCCCCTGACCAGGACGCGCTGCCCACGCTCGAGGTCGGCGCCGCGGAGGCGGTCGTGCACGGGACCGTGGTCCAGGACGGCGCTCCGCTCGGTGGGGCCTACGTCCGGCTGCTCGGCGAGTCCGGTGACTTCACCGCCGAGGTGCAGTCCAGCGCGACCGGCTACTTCCGCTTCTACGCGGCGGGCGGCGACTGGACGTTGCGCACGCTCTACCGCGGCGGGTCGGTCGACACGGCGGTGACGGCGACGCAGGGGCAGGCGGTCGAGACCCAGGTGCTGGTGCCGTCGGCTTAGAGAATTCCGGCGGTACGAAGGCCCGGTTCCCTTCTGGGGAGCCGGGCTTTCCGTGTGTCCACAGGCTACGAAGCGTGTTTTGACGCACTGCTGAGCTGGACGGAGGATATACCCAGGTAACTAGGTTGGATATTCATGGAGGCGCGATGAAGACGCTGGTCGACCTCAACGAGGAGCTGTTGGCGCAGGCGAAGGAGATCCTGCAGACCTCGACGAAGAAGGACACGGTCAATGCGGCTCTCTCGGAGGTGATCGCCCTCGCCGGACGCCGGGCGTTGATCGCACGCCTGGTCGAGGGCGGCCTTCCGGACCTTTTGGACGACGAGGTGATGGCTGCGGCGTGGCGGCAGTAGCTACCCACTTGGCTGATACGAGCGCCTTGGCCCGGGTGCGTTTTCCTGCTGTGGCACACGGGCTGGTTCCGATGCTCCACTCCGGTGTCGTGGCTGGTTGCGGCGTGACGGATTTCGAGATGCTATGGACGACACGGACGGCTAGCGAGTTCGTCGCCGTCGAGAAGGAACTTCTGCAACTGGAGCACCTCTGGATCGAGCCCGCGGACTGGCGGCGGGCGCGCGAGGTGCAACCTGAGCTGTGGCACAGCGGCCAGATGCGCGCGGTCGGGTTGCCGGACCTGCTCGTCGCGGCGGTCGCGGAACGGCACCGGGTGACCGTTCTGCACTACGACCGGGACTTTCGACCTCATCGCCGCCGTGACTGGTCAGCCCACGACCTGGGTCGTCGCCCCCGGCTCGGTGCCGTAAATCGGGCTCGGTCTTGTGCGGTTGGCCTCTGCATTGTTGCGAGATGCCCTGTGCCGGGTGTTCTGACTACGCCGATCGCCTCGACCGAGTGGTTGACGGTCTAGTCGGAGATCACCCTGACTAGTGATTGAGGACGACACGCAGCCGTCGACACATCTCTTACGACAAGGCAAACCCGGTGCGAGCCGGGGACGCAACGCCACGGGACCCACTCCCGGGTTCGCCGGGCCGCCGATCTGGAAGAGAGCTCCTCATGCACCTGTCAAAGAACCGCACCAAGGCCGTCGCGGTCGCCGTCGCCCTCACCGTCCTCGGTGGTGGGGCGGCCTACGCCTACTGGACCGCCGGCGGCTCCGGCACTGGGACTGCGACGACGAAGGCTGCGCTCACCGCCCTGACGGCGGTCCAGACCAGCGTGGTCAGCGACCTGCAGCCGGGCGGTGCCGCGCAGACCCTGAGTGGGACGTTCACCAACCTCAACGAGGGCCCCGTCTACGTCACCAGCGTGACCGCCTCGATCGCGTCGGTGGTTGACCCGACGCTCGGCCTCCCGATCACCGGCTGCACGGCCGCGGACTACACGCTCGCCAATGCCGTGATGACCGTCAACGCCGAGGCGCTCGCCAACGAC
>JBBSKF010000124.1:0-10992 GCA_038256525.1 Mycobacteriales bacterium
CCTGTGGGCGAGGGCGATGTCACCATCGAGATCGGTACGGAAGGACGCAGCCCCGCGCTCGACCAGTCGGCCGAGGGTGTCTGCGGACGGGTGGCCGTAGGTGTTGTCTGCGCCGACGGAGGTGAGCACCACCGCGGCACCCACCGCGTCGAGGAAGGCCGGCTCCTGGTGGTCGCTACCGTGGTGCGGGACCTTGAGCACGGTGGCGCGGACGTCGGCGCCGCGGGCGAGCAGATCGCGTTGCGCCTCAGGCTCGATGTCGCCGGTGAGCAGCACCGAGGTCGGACCCGCGCGTACCCGCACCACCAACGAGCTGTTGTTCGGGTCGGAGCTGGTCCCGCGGTAGCGCCGGGCAGGGGCGACGACCTCCCACTGCAGCTCGCCCGCGGCCCGCCGCTCGCCGAGCGCGGACCGCTGCACCGGCACCCCCGCCTGCAGCGCCTGCTGCGTGACGTCCCTCTGCTGCTGCTCCGGGTCGTCGAGCGGTCCGATCACGACCGCGCCGACACTGCGTCCGCGCAGCACCCCGGGCAGGCCGTCGACATGGTCGGCGTGCAGGTGGGTGAGGAGCACGAGCGGCACCTGCCGCACCCCGAGCCGGCGAAGGCAGCCGTCCACCGCCGCTGGCTCCGGGCCGGCATCGACGACGACCGCACTGCCGGCGCCGGTGGACAGCACGACGGCGTCACCCTGCCCGACGTCACAGACCACGAGGAACCATCCCGGCGGCGGCCAGGCCGGTCGGACCGCCGCGAATCCGGTCGTCGCCACGAGCACCCCGGTCGCGGCGGCGAGCAGGCTGTGTCGGGTCCGCCGCCGGGACAGTGCCGGCAGGAGCAGGGCGGTCAGCGCCACCAGCAGCAGCGCGCCGCCGAGCCCGTCGGGCCACGGCACGGTGGCGCCCGGCAGCGAGGCGCCGACCCGGGCGACGAGCACCAGCCAGGCGGTCGGCAGCCACCCGACCCAGGCCACCGCCTGCGCCGCCGGCAGGCTCACCGGCGCGAGCAGGGCCGCCAGCACCCCGGTCACGGTCGCCGGGGCCACTGCCGGGACAGCCAGCAGGTTCGCCGGCACCGACAGCAGGCCGAGCTGTGAGGAGATCGCCACCACCACCGGACCGCAGGCGACCTGCGCCGCGGCGGGCACGGCGAGCGCGTCGGCGAGCCAGCCCGGCATGTGTCTGGCCCACCGCTCCCGCCAGGTCGGCGCGAGCACCAGCAGCCCTGCGGTGGCGAGCACGGACAGGGCGAAGCCGGGGGTGGCAGCGAGGTCGGGATCGGCCAGCACCAGGACGAGCACCGCGGTGGCCAGGGCCGGCATCGCGGCCTTGCGGTTGCCGGAGGACAGCGCGACCAGGGCGACCAGCCCCATGACCGCAGCCCGAAGGACGCTCGGCGACGGACGGGCGAGCACGACGAACCCGGCAAGGGCGAGCGCCGCAAGGACCGGCCTGGCCCGCAAGCCGACCCGCAGCTGCCGGCTGAGCAGCAGCACCGCGCCGACGACGATCGCGACGTTGGTGCCCGAAACTGCGGTCAGATGAGTCAGGCCCACGGTCCGGAAGTCCTCTCGGACAGCGGGATCGAGCCGGCTGGTGTCCCCGACGACGAGGCCTGGCAGCAGGCCTCGCTCGGAGGCCGGCAGCGGGTCGACGGCTCGGCGCAGCCCAGCCCGAAGGTGCCCAGCGGCCCGTTGGACGGTGCTGGGGCCGGACAGGACCTCCGGCGGGCCACGGCCGGAGAGCACCGCGACGACGTCATCGCCCCGCTCGGGTGCGCGCAGCCTGCCCTCGGTCCGGACCCGCTGGCTGGGCAGCAGGGGCAGCCAGGCCGGGTCCGCGGAAAGGACCACGACCGGAGAGCGCAGGCGGTACGTCCGGCCGGCCGTCCGCAGCACCTCGACCCGCACGCGCACGACCACCAGCTCGCGATCGGTCGGCCCGGCTGGACCCTGAGCCTTTCGAGGGTCGTCGACCAGAACGGCCTCGACGGTCACCGCGGACGCCCGGTCGGCGGCGGCCGCGAGCGGTCCGGTGGCGCGCGAGACGGTGTGCAACCCGGTCACCGTCGCGGAGGCCGCGGAACAGCCCAGCACCGCCGCAACGATCAGAGCCCGGCCGTGGCGGCGGACGGCGAGCAGCACGATCGCGAGGGTCAGGGTGACGGCGGCGGCGCCGAACAGCACCTGCGGGGGGAGCAGGCGCCCCTGCCACGCCACGATCCAGGCGGCGAGTGCAGGCGGGACGAGGCGTAGGTCGAGCTGCTCCGAAGCCTGAGGCAGCACCCGCATCAGACGGTGACCTTGGACCTGAGGTCGGCGAACTTCGCCTCACCGATGCCCGTCACTTCACGCAACTGCTCGACACCGTCGAAGCGGTCGTTCTCCGTACGCCAGTCCACGATCCGTTGCGCCAGCACCGGACCGATGCCGGGCAGCGCGTCGAGGTCCGAGACGCTGGCGGCGTTCAGGTCGAGCAGCCCGCCTTGGGCGGCTGTGGTGGACGGCCCGACCGGGGCACCGGGTGGCGGGTCGACGCCCACCAGCACCTGTTCGCCGTCGACCAGCTTGCGGGCGAGGTTCAACAGCTCGGTGGAGGCGCCTGGCGCCGGCCCGCCGACCGCGGCCAACGCGTCGGCTACGCGGCTGCCGGCGGGCAGGCGGACGAGTCCCGGCCGCACGACCAGCCCGGCCACGGCGACGACCACTTCCGGTTGCCGGGCCGCGGGAGCGGGACTGGCCCCCGGCAGTGGAATGCCCGCGTCCAGCACGGCGGGAACGACGACCTCCTGTGGTCGCCCGCGGAGCACGACCCCGCCTGCGACAACGGCCGCCAGCAGAGCGACGACGACCAGGGCCACGGCGCCGCGCCGGCCGGGGTCGAACCTGCCCAGTCGCACCGGAGCGGGGAGCCACGCCGGGAGCGCCTGCCTCACTGCAGGCAGCGTCTTCTCAGGCAGCGTCTTCTCAGGCGGACGGTCGGCCCAGGACCGGGCCGGTGGCCCCGCCCAGCTCTCGTCCTCGGCCGCCTCGGCCGACCCCGTGGTCCAGCCGCTTTCGTCGTCCTCCGGCGGCACCCACCCTCCCCCGACGTGGGCCAGCAGCCCGCTCACGCGCTCCGCGGAACCTGCTGCCAGGGCGGCCGTGTCGGAGCGGAAGCGCACGTCTCGGACGGTAGGCAGCTCGGCGGTCCTGCGGGCCGGTCAGGCAGCAGATGTGGACGGGCCGGCCGACCTGTGGACGGCTCAGGCCTCGCCGGCGCGGCGGACAGCCAAGCGGCGCATCACGTTGGCCCGGTGGCGCACCACGATGACGGTGGTGAGGCCGAGCGCCCACAGCACGTCCTCACCGCGGACGAGCGCGATGCAGAGCACTGACACGGCGGCAGCGACCGATGACAGCGCGATCCAGCGCGACGTAGCCAGCACGATGACCCAGACCAGGAGCACGACGGGCGCCCAGAGCGGCTGTGAACCGAGGATCGCGCCGGCGGCCGTCGCCACGCCCTTGCCGCCCCTGCCGCGCAGGAACGGTGAGGTGACATGTCCGAGCACGGCGGCGAAGCCGGCGAGCAGGCCGGCCCGGTGGTCGACCGCCCCGAAGGCTGCCGCCGGGATCAGCCCCTTCAGCACATCCAGCACGGCGACCGCCACGCCCGTACGCCGTCCCATCGCCCGTCCGGCATTGGTCGCGCCAGGGTTGCCCGACCCCACCTCTCGCAGGTCGACGCCGCGTCTGGCAGCGATCAGCGTTGCCGGTGACAGGGCACCGGCCAGGTAGCCCAGGAGCGCGGCGCACAGCAGGAGAACGGTCATCGACGCGAGACGACGACCCCGAGCAGGCCCGGGCCGACGTGCGCACCGACGACCGCGCCGACCTCGGACACGTGCATGATGCCCAGATGCTGGAGCCGCGCCGCCAGCCGGTCGGCGAGCGCTGCGGCCTTGTCGGCCGCCCCCAGGTGGTGCACGGCAAGGTCCACCGTCCCGGTGCCGGATCGCTCCACCGCGAGGGCTTCGAGGCGGGCCAGGGCTTTCGAGGCAGTACGGACCTTCTCGAGCGGGGCGATCTGCCCGCCCGCGACGTGCAGCAGCGGTTTGACCGCCAGCGCCGTACCCAGAAGTGCTGCTGCGGCGCCGATTCGCCCTCCCCGGCGCAGGTGCTCCAAGGTGTCGACGTAGAACAGGGTGTCGGTGTCCGCGGCCGTCCGGGACGCCGCCGCGGCGACCGCTTCGAGGCCGCCGCCCTCGCGTGCGGCCTGCGCCGCCGCGAGCACGGCAAAACCGAGACCCATCGCGATCGTCCGGCTGTCGACGACGCGCACCTCGATCCCGTCGCCGGCCACCTCGGCCGCCGCGAGGGTGGCCGCCTCGTGCGTCCCGGACAGCTCGGCCGACAGGTGCACCGACACCACCCGGGTCGCCCCGGTCGCTCGGAAGGCCGCGGCGAACTCCGCCGGCGTCGGGCGCGAGGTCGACACCTGCACGCGCCGTTCGGCGAGCGCCGCCGCCACCTCCCCCGGCGAGACCTCGCGGCCTTCGGCGCCGGTCCGGGTGCCCAGCACGACGTGCAGCGGTACGACGCCGACACCGTACGACGCAGCCGTCCCCTCCGGCAGGTAGGCCGTGCTGTCGGTGACCACGGCGACCGGCTGGCTCATAGCCGCGAGGTTAACGCCCTCCTCCTCGCCGATCATGGAGTTGCTGCTCGGTGACCACGCTCAGCGAGCGGGCCACAACTGCATGATCGGCGTTGGACGGGTGCGGGAGGGTCAGTCGGGCCCGGCGTGCACCGCATCATGCACGTACTGCGCGAGGCCGGGCGCCACCGCCTCGTCGTGCGCGTGGAATCGCTCGTCGGCCACGTACAGGTCCGCGAGCTTCCGGTGCATCGCCGCATCAGCCTCGTAGAACCGACAGATCTGCTGCCGGTGCTCCTCGACCAGCACCGTCACCGCCGGGTCATTCACCGGTATATCGGCCGCGAGCGCCGCCGCGAAGCGCCGCTCGAGATCCTCGCCCTCCGCCCGGACCCGGATCCAGTCCTTCTTGCGGTACGACGAGGTGCGCGCCTGCGTTGCGGCCCATGCGTCGGTCGACCCCCAGCGCTGCTCGGCCTCCTCGGCGTACTGCGTCGGGTCGTCGTCGCCGAAGACCTCCCGCAGCTCGTGCGGGTCCAGTGACATGCCCATGCGTATCGCCTCCACAGCTCGGCGCACCAGCGCGACAGTGGACTGCAGCCGCGCGATGCGGTCGGCCAGCAGCTCCTGCTGCCGGCGGAGGTGGTCGAGGGTGTCGACCGTCGGGTCGTCGAGCAGTGCCGCGATCTCCTCCAGCGCAAAGCCCAGCTTCCCTGCACAGCTGGCCCCTCAGGGAGGGGGGTTCTCGGTGGCCCTGCAGGGCGCATCTCGGTGCCGCGTGCATGCTGAGCGCGGGCGCTGTTGGCACCGAGAACGGCGCAACGACGGTCAGGGTGGCTGTCAAGCCCGTCAGGCAGGAACGACGTTCACGAGCTTCGGGGCGCGTACGACAACCAGCTTCACACCGCGACCGTCCAGCGCCGCGACGACCGCGTCGGAGCTGAGCGCCAGCGCGCGCAGGTCGTCCTCGGCGATGTCGGGCGGGACAGCCAGCCGCTCGCGCAGCTTGCCGGCGACCTGCACGACGCAGGTGACGCTCTGCTCGACCAGCAGGGTCGGGTCGGCGACCGGCCACGTCGTCGCGTGCACCGAGTCGCCGGCCTCGACGTCATGACCGAGCCGGGACCAGACCTCCTCGGCGGTGTACGGCGCGAAGCAGCCGAGCATCACCGCGAGCGCTTCGACCCCGTCGCGCAGTGAGGCTGCCGCGGGCTCGCCGGCATCAACAGCCCTACGCAGCAACGTCGTCAGCTCCATGAAGCGCGCGACCACGACGTTGAGCCGTTGCGCCTCGATCAGGCGGGTGACCTCGTCGACGGTCCTCGCGACCGCCCGGTCGACGGCGGCGTCCCGGGCGGCTCCGGGCAGGGCGCCCACGTCCTCGGCCAGCCGCGCGACCCGGGCGAGGTACTTCACCGAGCCGGCGGGTGAGACGTCGGCCCAGTCGATGTCGTCCTCCGGCGGACCGGCGAACACCACCGTCAGCCGCACCGCGTCCACGCCGAAGCGGGACAGCTCAGCGCCCAGGTCGACGCCGTTGCCGAGCGACTTGCTCATGGCCTTGCCCTGGTTGATCACCTGACCCTGGTTCAGCAGCCGCGTGAAGGGCTCGTCGAAGTCCACCATCCCCATGTCCTTCAGGACCTTGACGAAGAACCGGCTGTAGAGCAGGTGCAGGATCGCGTGCTCGACCCCGCCGACGTACTGCGCGACCGGCATCCACTCACGGACGGCCGCAGGGTCGAACGGGCCGTCCTGATGGTCCGGCGAGCAGAAGCGCAGGAAATACCAGGAGGAGTCGACGAAGGTGTCCATCGTGTCGGTGTCACGGGTCGCCGCTCCCCCGCACGTCGGGCACGTCGTGTTGACCCAGTCGGTCGCAGCGCCGAGCGGTGAGGTGCCGATCGGCTTGAGCTCGGCGCCGCGCAGGTCGGGCGGCTGCACCGGCAGCTCGGAGTCCGGAACCGCCACCTCGCCGCACGCCTCGCAGTACACGATCGGGATCGGCGGGCCCCAGAACCGCTGCCGCGAGATCAGCCAGTCGCGCAGCCGGAAGTTGACCGCGCCCTTCCCCCCGCCGCGCGCTTCGAGATCGGCCACGATCCGCGAGATCGCCTCGTTCTTGGGCAAGCCGTCGTACGGGCCGCTGTTGACGACCACGCCGTCGCCGGTGGTCGCGACACCCGACTCGGCCGGATCCGCGGCGCCGGTGTCGACGACCACCCGCACCGGCAGGCCGAAGGCGCGCGCGAAGTCGAGGTCGCGCTGGTCATGAGCCGGCACCGCCATGATGGCGCCGGTGCCGTAGTCGGCCAGCACGTAGTCCGCTGCGTAGACCGGGATCTGCTCACCGGTAACTGGATTGAGCGCGGTGACGCCCAGGTCGACGCCGGTCTTCTCCCGGTCGGTGGCCTGCCGGTCGATGTCGGACAGCCGGCGCACCTGGACGCGGTAGGCCTCCAACGCCGCGCGCCGATCAGGGGCGCACAGCTCGAGCGCGAGCGGCGCGTCGGCGGCGACGACGAAGAACGTCGCGCCGTACAAGGTGTCGGGTCGGGTGGTGAAAACGGTGACGGACCGGTCCCCGACGACAAAATCCACCAGGGCGCCCAGCGACTTGCCGATCCAGTTCTTCTGCATCAGCAGCACGCGCTCTGGCCAGTGACCGCGCAGCTGCTCCATGTCGGCCAGCAGCCGGTCGGCGTAGTCGGTGACCCGGAAGAACCACTGCGTCAGCTCGCGCTTGGTGACCTGCGCACCGCACCGCTCGCACGCGCCCTGCACGACCTGCTCGTTGGCCAGCACCGTCTGGTCCTGCGGGCACCAGTTGACCGCGCTGCTCTTGCGGTAGGCCAGGCCGCGCTCGCGGAAGCGCAGGAACAGCCACTGCGTCCAGCGGTAGTAGTCCGGGTCGCTCGTGTGCAGCCGGCGCGTCCAGTCGAAGCTGATCGCGTAGCGCCGGAAGCTCTCGGCCTGCGTCTCGATGTTGGCGTAGGTGTAGGTGGCCGGGTGCTCGTCGCGCTTGATCGCGGCGTTCTCCGCCGGCAGACCGAAGGAGTCCCAGCCGATCGGGTGCAGAACGTCGAAGCCCCGCCGCATCTCGTAGCGGGCGAGCACATCGCACAGCCCGTAGGCCTCAGCGTGGCCCATGTGCAGATCACCGCTGGGATAGGGGAACATGTCCAGGACGTACTTCTTCGGGGCGCCAGCGTTTCGCCCGGCCCGGTAGAGGTCCAACCGGTCCCAGACCGGCAGCCAGCGGTCCTGCACCGCATGCGGGTCGTACGCCGCGCGCTCCACGGGGACCTCGGTCGTCATGCGCGCCGATGCTAGTCGGGCCGGATCAGAACCCCGACCGGGTTTCCGCGTCACAACTAGGCTGGCGTCATGCAGGAGCTGACCCGCGGCGCCAACTGCCCGATCCCCTCGCCGGTCGTGACCGTGTCCGTCGCCTGCGCGTCACCGGTGGACGTCTCCGCCCTGCTGGTCGCCGCCACCGGCAAGGTCCGGTCCGACGCGGACCTCGTCTTCTACAACAACGCCACCGGGCCGGGCGTCAGCTATCTGCCGGCCGCGAGCGGACCGCGCGGCGTGGACGCGATCCGGGTCGACACCGCCGCCGTCCCGCCCGATGTCGAGAAGGTCGTCGTCACAGCGAGTCTGGACGGGTCCGGGCCGGCCAGCTTCGCGCAGGCCGGGAGCATGGTCATCACCGTCCTCGACGGCGCCGGCACCGATGCGGTCCGCGCCGAGCTGACCGGCCTGACGAGCGAGGTCGCGCTGATCTGCGCCGAGGTCTATCGCCGCAACGGGGCGTGGAAGATCCGCGCGGTCGGGCAGGGATTCGACAACGGGCTGGCCGGCATCGCCACCGAGTTCGGCATCGAGGTGGAGTCCGAGGCCCCCGCGGCGCCGGTCGTTGCCACCCCCACGACGGCGAAGGTCAACCTGGACAAGGGCCGGGTGTCGCTGACCAAGAACCAGACCGTGTCGCTGGTCAAGACCGGCGCGCCCGCGCTGACCCGGGTCGCGATGGGGCTCGGCTGGGACCCGATGGAGGGCTGGGGCAACATCGACCTGGATGCCTCCGTCATCGCCTTCGACGCCACGGGCAAGGACGTCGACATGGTGTGGTTCATGTCGAAGCAGGGCTGCAAGGGGGCGATCCGGCACTCCGGTGACAACCTGACCGGCGACGGCGAGGGGGACGACGAGGTGATCCTCGTCGACCTGGACAAGCTCCCCGCCGCCGTCGCCGCCCTGGTGTTCACGGTCAACAGCTTCGGCGGCCAGAAGTTCACCGCCGTCCGCAACGCCTACTGCCGGCTGCTCGATGTCACCGGCAAGGCTCAGACCGAGCTGGTCCGCTTCGAGCTGAGCGACAGCCAGCCGGAGACCGGCGTGCTCATGTGCAAGCTGGTCCGCCAGGCGGACGGCAGCTGGTCGATGACCGCGATAGGCACCTACGCCGACAGCCGGACGGTCCGCAAGATGGTCGGCCCGGCCCGGGCCGCGCTTTGATGAAGGAGATGTCGAGCGAGACACCGGCCGGGGAGCACGTCGACGTGGTCGTCGTCGGCAGTGGCTTCGGTGGCAGCGTCGCTGCGCTTCGCCTGACCGAGAAGGGCTACCGTGTGGTCGTTCTCGAGGCCGGGCGACGCTTCACGGAGGCGACACTGCCGCGTACGTCCTGGGATGTCAGGAACTTCGTGTGGGCACCGCGGCTGGGACTGCGGGGCATCCAGCGCATCAGCCGGGTGGGCAAGGTCCTGGTGCTCGCGGGGGCGGGGGTGGGCGGTGGCTCACTGAACTACGCCAACACGCTCTACCAGCCGCCGGCCCCGTTCTACCGGGACCGGCAGTGGGGTCACATCACCGACTGGAGGGACGAGCTCGACCCGTGGTACGACCAGGCCCGCCGGATGCTGGGTGTCGTGCAGAACCCGACGGTGACCGAGGCCGATGAGGTGATGCGCGCGGTTGCCGAGGACATGGGTGTGGGACACACCTTCGCCCTCACCCCGGTCGGGGTCTTCTTCGGTCGCGACGGCGCACAGGAGCCTGGGGTGACCGTGCCCGACCCCTACTTCGGCGGCGCGGGACCCGAGCGCACCGGCTGCATCCAGTGCGGGGCCTGCATGACCGGTTGCCGGATCGGTGCCAAGAACACCCTCGTGAAGAACTACCTCCACCTGGCGGAGGAGGCCGGGGCGACCGTTCGTCCTGACACCACCGTCGTTCGCGTACGACCCTTGCCGACAGGCGGTTACGCGGTCGACACGGTCAGCACCGGGGCGGGCCCCCGGCGGGGCAGGACGATCTCGGCCGACCAGGTCGTGCTGGCCGCCGGCACGCTCGGCACCCAGCGACTGCTCCACCGCATGCGCGCCGACGGCACGCTGTCGAACCTGTCCCCGCGGCTGGGCGTCCTGACCCGTACCAACAGCGAATCCCTGCTGGGGGCGCAGACCCGGACGGTGACCCGGGACTTCAGTCGCGGGGTCGCGATCACGTCCTCGTTCCACCCCGATGCCGAGACCCACATCGAGCCGGTGCGGTACGGGAAGGGCAGCAACCTCATGGGACTGCTCCAGACCGTCATGACCGACGGTGGGGGCCGGGTGCCGCGCGCGGTCAAGGCGCTGGGAGAGATCGCGAAGCAGCCTCACGTCTTCCTGTCGACGCTGAGTGCGCGCCGCTGGTCCGAGCGGACCATCATCGCGCTGGTCATGCAGACCAAGGACAACTCGATCACGACGTTCCTGCGTCGGGGCCGGCTCACGGCGCGGCAGGGGCACGGGAAGCCGAACCCGTCCTGGATCCCGGTCGGGAACGAGGCGACCCGGCGCATGGCGGACAAGATCGGCGGCTATCCCGGCGGCACCATCGGCGAGCTCGCCAACATCCCGATGACCGCTCACTTCCTCGGCGGCTGCGTGATCGGGGACGCGCCCGAGACCGGGGTGGTGGATCCCTACCACCGGGTCTTCGGACATCCCGACCTGCACGTCGTCGACGGCTCGACCGTCTCGGCCAACCTCGGCGTCAACCCCTCCCTCACCATCACCGCGCAGGCCGAGCGGGCGATGTCGCTGTGGCCGAACAAGGGCGAGGCGGACAGCCGACCGGCCCTCGGGGCCGCCTACCGGCGGGTCGCTCCGGTGGCGCCCCGGGCGCCGGCCGTCCCCGCAAACGCACCCGCCGCCCTGCGGCCCCCGTCAGCGGTGCCGATCGGTCGCTGAGGTCGTCAGCTGCCCGTCAACGCATCGACCAACTGCTGGACGGTCGGCGCGCCGGCCAGCCCGTCCGGCGTGCGGAACATCCGGCAGGCGAGACCGGTCGGCACGCCGGGCTCG
>JBBSKF010000125.1:0-10911 GCA_038256525.1 Mycobacteriales bacterium
GACCTCGGCCAGCAGGACGTCGAGCTGCTCGTCGTACCGCACGATGACGGGCCGCAGATGTGGGTGTCGAGCGGCTTCGAGGTAGCGCTCGTAGAGCGTCAGTGTGCTTTGCAAGATGGCAGTTTCACCCTGTGCCGGGACGAAGGCCGCGACCCGCAACAGGGCGTCCGCCACCTGCGGGACCCCTCGTATTCGCGCCGGGCAGTCGGCCACCACGAGGCGTACGCCGGCCAGCCAGCCCTCGACCAGGGCCGAGACAGCCTCGCGGACCAGGTCCTCGAGGGACGTGAAGTAGTAGGTGGTGGCCGACAGCGGCAGCTTCGCCCGCCCAGCCACGGACCGGTGGCTCACCGCGGCGAAACCCGACTCCAGCACCAGCTCCGCGGCGGCGTCCAGCAGCAGCTGCCGGCGGTGCTGCCCGCGCGACGATGTCTTGCGGTGTGGCCGGTCGCGGACACCGGGGTCAGTGATCGGCACTGCTGGCCAGCTGCAACCCGACGACGCCGGCCACCACGAGTGCGATGGAGACCAGCTTGAGCGTCTGCGTCGACTCACCGAGCACGACCATGCCGAACACCGCGGTGCCGACAGCACCGATCCCGGTCCACACCGCGTAGGCCGACCCGACCGGCAACGTGCGCAGGCCAATGCTGAGCAAGGTGAAGCTGCCGGCCGCGAAGACGAGGAACAGCACAGTGGGCACCAGCCGCGACAAGCCGTCGCTGGCCTTCAGCGCGACCGCGAAGCCGGTCTCGAGCACACCGGCGATGACGATGAGGACCCAGGCCATGGCTGCTTCCACTTCAAGAGTTGGTACGACCGTGCCAACTTAGCACTCGAGCGCCCGCTCCCAGAACCGCGCCGTCTTTTCGTCGAAGGCCACGAGCATGCAGCGCTCGACCGAGGTCGTCGCGCCGCGCAGCGCGGTCACGCTGATCTGGCAGGCATCGGACAGCGGATAGCCGTAAGCGCCCGTGGACAGCGACGGGAAGGCGACGCTTGCCGCGCCCACCTCGTCGCACCGCTGCAGGCTCGCCAGGTAGGCGCCGGACAGCAGCTCCGTTGCCGGCTCGTCGATCCCGTAGCGCGGCCCGACCGCGTGCACGACATGCCGCACGGCCGGCCCGAGTCGGAACGACGGCGTGATCACCGCCCCGCCGACCGGGCACGGCGCGAGCGGTCGGAGCGCCTGCAGCAGCTCGGGTCCGGCGGCGCGGTGCACAGCGCCGTCGACCCCGCCACCGCCGATGAGCGGCGCGTTGGCAGCTGTGACGATCACATCGACGCCCACAGTCGTGATGTCGGCGAGAACGACCGAGATGTCCACCGCTTCAGCGCCGCGCCGGCCTCAGCTCGAAAGCGCCCCAGAACGCGAGCAACGCTGCGTACACCCAGGTCTGGCCGGTGACCGGCTCGACCTGCTGCTGCTCCAGCAGCGAGAAGGCGCCGAACAGCAGCACCGGCAGCGCGATGCTCATCGGGGTGATGACCAGGCCGCGCACCTGTCCCAGCGCCGCAGCGAGCACCCCGCCGAGACCGAGCGCCAGCACCGTCAGCGCCAGCAGCTGGAAGCTGTCGCCGCCGCGCCCGGCGTTGAACCACAGCGCGATGGCGAGCCCGACGGTGGTCGTGACCAGCCCCGGTCCCCACAGGGTGCCGCGGCTGCGGCTGATCGCAGCGGCGGCGAGGTAGACGAACCCGAGCAGCAGCGGGAAGGTGTAGTAGTCGAGCAGACCGCCCTCGACCAACCCGACGATGGCGGCTGCTCCGACGAGCAGGACGGCGCCACGCAGGCGTCGAGCGGTCGCGTCGTCGGCCGGCTCGACTGCCTCGCTGGTGGACATCGCGTCCTCTCGGGTCAACGGCGGGTTGCCGCGGCGTTGTCCCACCGCAGGTAGAGCATGCTGGCATCGTCGCTCAGCCGGGTCCCGTGATAGGTGAGCACCGACCGGGCCAGTCGGCGCAGCACCTCGGCGGGTTCGCGGCCGGAGCTCGACTCCCGCTCGAGCAGGTCGCGCAGGCGCGGCTCGCCGAAGTCGACGCCGTGCGGATCGCGGGCCTCGATGACGCCGTCGGTGTAGAGCAGCACCGCGTCCCCGGGCTCGAGGTCGGTCTCGACGACCTCGGCGCCGCCGGTCCCGCCCAGCAGGGCGCGCAAGCCCAGCGGGGTGGCGGGCGCGGCCTCGACGGTCGGCAGGACACTGGCCCGGCGTACGTGCAGGGGCGCCGGATGTCCGGCACTGGCCCACACCAGGTGACCGGTGGTGACATCCAGTTGTGCGAAAAGACCTGTGACGAAGGAGTCCCCGCCCGCGTAGCCGGCGATCACGGTGTCCACGTCGCGGGCGAGGCTGGCGACGCCGACGCAACCGCCCTCCCGGCGCGCATTGCGGTAGGCCGACACTGCGAGCGAGCCGAGCACAGCCGAGTTCAGGCCGTGGCCCATCGCATCGAAGACCGCGAAGTCGAGGATGTTGCCGTTCAGGCTGTAGTCGAAGCAGTCGCCGCCGACGTCGTAGGCAGGCTCCAGCAGCCCGGCCACGGTCGTGCCGTCCATCCCGAACGTCAGCGGCGGCAGGATCCCCCACTGCATCTCCGCGGCCAGCGACATGTTCTTGCCACGGCGCAGCCGCACGAGCCGGTCGGTGTAGCCGTCGGCGGTGATCACCAGATGGGCCGAGGCGATGCCGAGCTCGACGCAGAACTCCTCGATCCGCTCGTTCCAGGTCGGCAGCGTCAGGGACAGCACACCCAGCATCTGCGACCGCTCGGCCACCGGGATCCAGACGTGCCAGCCGTCCTCGCGCTGCGCGGCGAGCGTGCGCTGAGACACGAACGCGCGCCCGGCCATCGAGCCCTCGAGGCTGACCACGCCCGGCTGCTCGCCGTGCGGCAGGACATCTGGATGGGGACGCAGCTGGGAGTGGTCATAGTCCACGAGGAACAGCACGACATCGGAGCCACCCAGCTCCGCGACGGTCATCGACAGCGTCTCGACGACCCGCTGCGGATCGGCCGCCTGCGCGAGACGCAGGAGCCGGCCCATCGGCCGGTCCAACGGATCGGGCGGAGAACCCATGTGCGCTGCCCGCCCCGTCCCCTCGTGATCGCCCCGTGGTCCGGGTCAGCGCTCAGCCTATGTGCGGTCCCAGCGCGCAGGTGTCGAGCCTGTCCCGCTGCGACATCGGCCCCGATCGGCCCAGCGCGGGCTAGCCTGCAGACGATAGGACTGTCGGACGCGGGAGGCGCGGTGCCGGTCACTCCGCTTCGGCCGTCGGACCCCGCGCAGGTCGGTCCGCACCGGCTGCTCGCGCGGGTCGGACAGGGCGGCATGGGCACCGTCTACCTCGGCGTCAGCCCGGACGAGCGCGCGGTGGCCGTGAAGGTCCTGCGCGACGGGGTGGCCGACCCGGCGGCGCGCAACCGCTTCCGCCGCGAGCTCGACGCCCTGCGCCGCGTCCGCGGGGCCCACCTGGTCGAGGTTCTCGACGCTGACGTCGATGCCGACATGCCCTATCTGGTAACCCGTTTCATTCCTGGCCAGCGCCTCGACGACGTCGTCGCGAAAGCGGGTCCGCTGCCCGGCCGCGAACTCCACCAGGTGGCCCGCGGGCTCGCCGACGCCCTCACCACGCTGCACGCCGCGGGGGTGGTGCACCGCGACCTCACCCCCGGGAACGTGCTGGTGCTGGACGGGCAGCCGCACGTCATCGACCTCGGCCTCGCCACCGCCGCCGACCTCACCGCGCTGACGCACAGCGGCCTGGTCGTCGGCACGCCCGGCTACCTCGCTCCCGAACAGGTGAGGGGATGGTCTGTCAGCCCGGCGGTCGACATCCACGCCTGGGGTGCCACCGTCGCCTTCGCAGCGACCGGACGCCCGCCGTACGGGATGGGACGCCCCGAGGCCGTGCTCTACCGGATCGTGCATGACGTCCCGGACCTCGCCGGGCTGCAGCCACCCCTTGACCGGCTGATCGCCGCCGCGATGGACCCCGAGCCGCTCCGGCGACCGACGGCGCACGAGCTGCTGAGCGAGCTCGGCGGCGCGCGTGCGGCCGAGCCGGTGACCGTGCGCCTTCCGCACGACGTCGACCCCCGCAGCCTCGACG
The DNA here is from genome assembly GCA_038256525.1 of Mycobacteriales bacterium. Taxonomy (GTDB): domain Bacteria; phylum Actinomycetota; class Actinomycetes; order Mycobacteriales; family SCTD01; genus SCTD01. The sequence goes on from JBBSKF010000125.1 coordinate 4,113, forward strand.
TCACCGCGCTGCTGACCCCCGAAGCCCCGCAGCCGGCCCGCGAGCTGGTGGCGAGCTCCTCCGGCGCCTACCGCACGCCGCCCGGCGGCTTCGCACTCCCGCCCTACGAACACGAGACCGACGTGTACGAGCCGGAGGTGCCGCCCTGGCAGGACGAGCCGGCGGCGGCACCGCGACCGCACCCCGCCCGGACACTGCAGGTGGTCGTCATGAGTGCTGCGGCTGTCGGGCTCGTCGCAGCCGGCACGCTTGTCGCACCGGTGCTCGGCGCCGCCGCAGCATTGAGCCTGCTCGTCTCGCTGCGCGCGGTGGGGCGGAGCTCTGATCGGCTGCGGGACCGCCGGGAACGGCGCGGGGGGCGGCGGCGGGACCCGATGGTGACAACGCTCGGCGCCCCGTGGCAGGTCGTCCGCGGCCTGCTCGACACGGCGCTCAGCCTGCCGCTGCTGGCGGCCGTCGCGGCCCTTCCCGCCGGCGCCGTCTGGCTGCTGGACCCGGCCGTCCGCGGGTTGGATCGGCCCGAGCTGACAGCGGCGACCGCGACGGCCGTCGGCCTGGTGACCGGGCTCAGCCGCGGGGCTCACCAGCCGTCACGGCGGATGCTGCGCGGCGCCCTCGTCCGCGCCACCCCCCACCCGCGTAGCGCGCTGGCCGTGCTGGTGCCGGTGGTGGCGCTGGCCGGACTGCTGCTCGCGACCGCCGAGGGCGCCGCCCCGACGTACTGGCCCTTCGACCAGGTCCGCTGACGGGCTCAGCCCCCTATCCCACTTCCCCTGCGTTACGGCACTCTCACGGGGCTCTGACGTGTCATGTCGCAGGGGAAGTGGGGGGGCGGTGGTGGTGGTGGCGGCCGTACGGTCAGCCGGTGGCCCGCACGACGAGCACGGCGAGGTCGTCACGGGAGGCGGCGTCGCCGAAGTCCCGCACACCCTGCTCGAGGTGGCCGGCGAAGTCCTCAGCCGAAAAACCCGCCGCAGCAGCGCAACTGGCAAGCAGGCTCTCCTCACCGAACATCCGGTCGCCGCTGCGGCGCTCGGTGACGCCGTCGGTGTAGAAGACCAGGGTGTCCCCCGGCCGCAGGAGCAGCTCGTGGACCGGGGTGTCCACCTCGTCCAGCACACCGAGCAGGCTGCCGCAGGTGCCGACCAGGGCGGCCCGGCCGTCCGCGGTGACGAGAACCGGCAACGGGTGCCCGGCGCAGAACAACCGAACCCGCACTCCGCCGGCAGCCGGCATCAGCGTGGCCAGGCTCGCCGTGCAGAAGCGGCCCCGCTCACCGAGCTCGAGGATCGCAGAGTTCAGCCGCTGCAGGATCGCCTGCGGGGGCCGGCCCTCCCGACCGAGCAGCCGCAGCACGTTGCGCGCAAGACCGGTGATCGCCGCAGCCTCCGCCCCCTTGCCGCAGACGTCGCCGATGGCGACCGCCCACTGCGGGTGGTCCGCCCCCGCGACGTCTGCCCCCGCCACGTCCGTCCCCGCGAGGTCTGGCAGCGCGAACACGTCGTAGAAGTCACCGCCGACCTCGTTGCCCTCACCGGCCGCGGCATACCGGGCACCGAACTCCACCCCTGGCACGGTCGGCAGGGCAGGCGGCAGCAGCGAGGCCTGCAACGCCTTCGCGACCGAGGCCCGCTCCTCGTAGAGCCGGGCGTTGTCGACGGCGAGCGCGGCCCGTCGTGCGAGGTCGAGCAGCAACCCGCTGTCGTCGCGGGCATAGCCGGTGCCGGTACGCCGGCCGACCAGCAGAACGCCCAGCAGGCGGCGGCGCGCCACGAGCGGCACCGCCAGCACCTCACCGACGTCTGCGGCCAGCTCGCGCGGAACGTCGGAGGCAGCCAGGAGCGACGGTTGCTCACCGAGCTCGCGCACCAGCTGCTCGGCGAGCAGCTGCGCCCCGGGACCCTCCAGACCCGCCCGGAGGTGGACGAGCCCCTCCTCGTCCTGGTGCGCCACGGCGGCCAGGTGCACGCCTTGCTCCTCGGCGGTGTAGACGCCGGCCCACGTCGCGAAGCGTGGCACCACCAGCTGCGCGGCCAAGGTGACCGCGAGGGTCACGTCGAGCGTTCCGGCGAACATCTCGCTCGCCTCCGCGAGCAGCGCAAGGGAACCGCGGTCACGCAGCTGAGCGACGTGGGCCCGGTCGTCCCGCAGCACGACGCCCATCCGGTCCCCGACGAGCCGGGCGAGGGCCACCCCGTTGTCGTCGAGGACGTCGGCGTCGGCGACGACGAGCGCCCCGAACACGCCGGTACGCCGGCGCAGGGGCAGCACGAGCAGACCGCCACCGCCGGACAGCACCTGGTCGACACCCTCGCGCGCCAGCCGGCGCACGGCATCGACGTGGGGCGGCTCCGCCCCGAGGTCGTGCGCAGCCAGCACGGCCCACCGGTTGGCGTCGTCGACACCCTCGGCGTAGAGCCAGCCGTCGGCGAGGTCCATGGCACCGCAGAGGCGGTGAAGCAGCTCGCCGAGCAGGTGGGCCGGGCTGAGCCGCTCCTCGAGGTCGGCCGGTAGACCCAGCAGCCAGGACACCACCGGCGCGCTCGGTGCCTTCCCAGGTGTGGACGCCCGCAAGGACCGCGGCCGGGAGGCGACCCGGTCGCTCACCCCGAGGGTGAACCACACCGACTTTCCGCCGGCGAAGTGCCGCGTCCCCCACTCCTGCGCGAGCGCGTCGAGCAGGAAGATGCCGCGCCCGCCCTCGCGGTCGGCGCCGGGCGCACTCGTCACGTGAGGCAGGGCGCCGGCGCCACGGTCGACCACCTCGATGCGGGCCCGACCGACCCCGATGTCCACGTGCAGCTCCACGTCGGTGCCGGCGTGCACGACCGCGTTGGTGACCAGCTCGGTGACCAGCAGCAGGGCGTCGTCGAGCAGCACCTCCAGACCACCGCCCAGCAGCGCGTCCTGCACCACGCGACGGGCCGTCCCCGGGGAGCGGTCCTGCGCCGGCAAGGTGGTGATCGCGGTCATGCCGACGCCGTCTGCTGGGTCGACGGTGCGGCCCCCTGCAGAGCTCGGCGCAGGGCCTGCGCCGCCACCGCCGCCTCCTCCAGCAGGGCAGCACCCTCCGGTCCGCCCTGCGCGGCGCGCGCCTGTTCCAGTGCAGCGCAGGACTGCCGGCTGAGCTCGTCCAGCTCGGCCATGTCGTAGCGGGCCAGCTGCCGCCGCAGCTCCTCGGCCTGGGCGGCGAGCTCACTGCGCCTTTCGTACAGCTCGATGAACACGCCGACCTTCGCCTTGAGCACCCAGGGGTCGAAGGGCTTGGACAGGTAGTCGACGGCGCCCGCTGCGTAGCCGCGGAACGCCTGATGTGCCTCGCCGTCGATGGCGGTCAGGAACAGGATCGGGATGTCGCGGGTGCGCTCGCGCTTCTTGATGTGGCCCGCCGTCTCGAAGCCGTCCATGCCCGGCATCTGCACGTCCAGCAGGATGACCGCGACGTCCTCGGTGAGCAACCGCTTGAGCGCCTCCTCGCCGGAGGCCGCCTTGATCAGCTCGTGGCCGAGCCCCTGCAGGATCGCCTCGAGCGCGAGCAGGTTCTCCGGACGGTCGTCCACCATCAGGATCCGCGCGGACCGCCGCTCACTCACCCGGGGCTCCTGGCCGCCCGCGACGACAGCCAGGTGCGCATCACGGCGAGCAGCCGATCCAGGTCCACCGGCTTGGTGACGTAGTCGGAGGCGCCCGCGGCGAAGCTGCGGTCGCGGTCTCCGGGCATCGCCTTGGCGGTGAGGAAGACCACCGGCAGCCCGGCGTGCTCGGGCATCCGGCGGATGCGCTCGGTCGCCTCGTTGCCGTCCATACCCGGCATCATGACGTCCATCAGGACCAGGTCGACATCCGGGCGCTGTCCGAGCAGGGCGATGCCGTCGCCACCGTTGTCGGCGTACAGCACCTGCATGCCGTGCAGCTCGAGGGCGCTGGTCAACGCGAAGACGTTGCGCACGTCGTCGTCCACGACCAGAACCGTTGCGCCCTGCAGGCAGTCGGCGCCCGCGGGCAGGGCCGAGGGCGGCGGCAGCGACGGGGCGGAGGTGAGCATCGGCGGCTGCGGCTCCTCATGCGCCTCGTCGCCGGCGGGAAGACGGCCGTCCAGATGTGAGTACGGGAACTCGCCTGGGATGTAGAGCGTGAAGGTGCTGCCCACCCCCTTCTCGCTGGTGACGGCGATCGCGCCGCCGAGCAGCCGCGCGATCTCGCGGGAGATCGACAGGCCGAGACCGGTGCCGCCGTAGCGCCGGCTGGTCGTGCCGTCGGCCTGCTGGAACGCCTCGAAGATCAGCCGCAGCTTCTCCGCCGGCACGCCGATCCCGGTGTCGGTGACGGCGAGGGCGAGCACCATCTCGGCGTCGTTGAGGGTCGGCGAGGCGAAGAGCATGTGGTCGGGGGCGCGCGACACCGAGAGCCGGACGCTGCCCTGCTCGGTGAACTTCAGGGCGTTCGACAGCAGGTTCTTGAGCACCTGCTGCAGGCGCTGCTGGTCGGTGAGGACCGTCGCCGGGAGCCCCGGCTCGAGCTCGACGACCAGCTCGAGGCCCTGCTGCTCGGCCAACGGCCCGAAGTTGTTCCAGACGTACTCCCGCACCTCGTCCAGCACGACGGCAGCCGGGCGTACGTCCATCTTTCCCGCCTCGACCTTGGACAGGTCCAGGATGTCGTTGATCAGGCTGAGCAGGTCGCTACCGGCGTTGTGAATGGTGCGCGCGAACTCGATCTGCTTGTCGGACAGGTTGCTCTGCGGGTTGTCGGCGAGCAGCTTGGCCAGGATCAACAGGCTGTTGAGCGGCGTGCGCAGCTCGTGGCTCATGTTGGCCAGGAACTCCGACTTGTACTGGCTGGACAGCGCGAGCTGCTCGGCCTTGTCCTCCAGGCCCAGCCGGGCCATCTCGATCTCACGGTTCTTGATCTCCAGGTCGCTGGACTGCTCGGTGAGCAGCCGTGCCTTGTCCTCGAGCTCGGCGTTGGTGCGCTGGAGCTCGACCGACTGCACCTGCAGCTCTTGTGCGAGGCGCTGCGACTGGGTGAGCAGCTCCTCGGTCCGGACGTTGGCGATGATGGTGTTGAGCACGACGCCGATCGTCTCGACCAGCTGCTCGAGAAAGCCGGCGTGCACCTCGTTGAAGCGGCCGAACGAGGCCAGCTCGATCACACCGAGGACCTGCTCCTCGAACAGCACCGGCAGGACGAACAGGTCGGCAGCGGGGGCAGCGCCGAGGCCCGAGGTCACCCGCAGGTAGCCGCTCGGGACATCCCGGACCCGGATCGGCCGCTTCTCGACGGCCGCCTGCCCGATCAGGCCCTCGCCTGCCGCGAAGACGCGCTCGTCGCCGGGAGAGTCCGTGCCGTACGACGCGGCGCGCCGCAGCGCGAGCCGGCCCTCCGGGCTGTCAGCCAGGTAGAAGGCCCCCTGCACGGCTTGCACGACCGGGGTCACCTCGCTCATGATCATCTGGGTGACGGCCTCGAGGTCGCGCTGTCCCTGCAGCTGACCGCCGATCCGGGCGAGGTTCGACTTGAGCCAGTCCTGCTGGGCGTTGATCTCGGTGGTCGACCGCAGGTTCGCGATCATCTGGTTGATGTTGTCCTTGAGCTCGGCGACCTCGCCCTGCGCCTCGACGTTGACCGAACGGGTGAGGTCGCCGCGGGTCACGGCGGTGGACACCTCGGCGATCGAGCGCACCTGGGTGGTGAGGTTGCCGGCGAGCTGGTTGACGTTCTCGGTGAGGTGCCGCCAGGTGCCGGACACGCCGGCCACCCGGGCCTGGCCACCGAGCTTGCCCTCGGTGCCGACCTCGCGGGCCACCCGGGTGACCTCGGCCGCGAAGCTCGACAGCTGGTCGACCATCGTGTTGACGGTGCTCTTCAGGTCGAGGATCTCGCCCTGCGCATCGACGGTGATCTTCTGGGACAGGTCGCCCTGGGCGACCGCCGTCGTCACCAGGGCGATGTTGCGCACCTGGCTTGTCAGGTTGGACGCCATGTTGTTGACGTTGTCGGTGAGGTCGCGCCAGGTGCCGGACACACCCTTGACCTGGGCCCGACCGGCGAGCTTGCCCTCGGTGCCGACCTCGCGGGCGACCCGGGTCACCTCGTCGGCGAAGCCGGACAGCTGGTCGACCATCGTGTTGACGGTGTTCTTGAGCTCGAGGATCTCGCCCTGTGCGTCGACGGTGATCGACTGGCTCAGGTCGCCCTTGGCCACAGCGGTCGCGACCTGGGCGATGTTGCGGACCTGGCCGGTGAGGTTGGCGGCCATCGAGTTGACGTTGTCGGTCAGGTCGCGCCAGGTGCCGCTGACCCCCTTGACCTGGGCCTGACCACCGAGCCGACCCTCGGTGCCGACCTCGCGGGCGACCCGGGTCACCTCGTCGGCGAAGCTCGACAGCTGGTCGACCATCGGGTTGATCGTCTGGGCGAGCGTGCACTTGGCGAGGAAGAAATCGGCGAAGTCGTGCAGGTGGACGACCTTCTTGTTGTCCGGGCTCGCGTGCTGGTAGACGGGCAGGAAGCGCTCGTCTTGGTTGAACGCGAAATGCCGGGCGTTGTTGTTGGCGAAGTAGTAGGTGTTGTCGCGGTTGCTGACGACGAAAAGCTGGACGAAGCAGAGGAGCGTGCGGGTGTAGCCGTTGCCGGGATCGTTCTTGTAATCGACTATCTGCTCCATGGCCCTGCGCGGGTTGATGCCGAGAGTCTTCAACTCGATTTGCACGACAGGCACGCCGTTGAGAAGCAGAATGACGTCGTAGCGGTGGTTGCTGTGGTCGGTATTGATGCGGAGCTGGTTGACGACCTCGAA
>JBBSKF010000126.1:0-10597 GCA_038256525.1 Mycobacteriales bacterium
ACGGCGAAGGGCTTGTCGTCCCGCTGCTTGCGGCGGCGCAGCTGCGCGACGGCGGCCTGGTCGGTGGCGTCGCAGGCCAGGTGATATCCGCCGATGCCCTTGAGGGCGATCGTGCCGCCCGAGCGGAGGCACGCCACCGCCGCGACCAGCGCCGCCGGGCCGGCTGCCGGGCCGCCCGGGCCGGCCCACGCCAGCTGCGGCCCGCAGTCGGGGCAGGCGTTCGGCTGGGCGTGGAACCGGCGGTCCGCTGGGTCGTCGTACTCCCGCTGACAGGCCTCGCACATGGCGAAGGCAGCCATTGTCGTGGCGGGACGGTCGTACGGCACCGCACGCACGATCGTGTAACGCGGTCCGCAGTCGGTGCAGTTGGTGAACGGGTAGCCGAAGCGGCGGTCCGCAGGGTCGGCAATCTCGGCCAGGCAGGCATCGCACGGGGCGACATCAGCGCTGACCCGCACGTCGGTGTTGCCACCGGTCGTGCTCGTGGCGATGACGAAGCCGGCCGCACCGGACGCGGGCAGGCAGACGACCTCGATCGACTCGACGACGGCGAGCGGCGGTGGGCCGTCCCTCAGCACACGGAGCAGCGCGTCGACGTCGGCGGCGGCGCCCTCGACCTCGAGCACGACGTCGCCGTCCTCGTTGCCGACCCAGCCCGCCAGTTCGAGTTCGACCGCATGCCGGTAGACAAAGGGCCGGAAGCCGACACCCTGCACGGTGCCCCGCACCCGGACCCCGCGGCGCTCGACGTCGGTCCCGAACGGCGGGACTGCGCTCATCCGGGCCAGGTCAGCAGATCCGCGGCAGCGGGTCGCCCACGAGCATGTCGACGATGCGGCTGCCGCCGAAAGAGGTCTCGAGCAGGACGATTCGCTCAGGCTCGGCGGCAATCCGGCCGATGATGGCGGCCTCGGCGCCCAGCGGGTGGGCCCGCATCGCGGCGAGCGCCGCCTGCGCCTGCTCCGCCGGGACGACCGCGACGAACTTGCCCTCGTTGGCGACGTAGAGCGGGTCGATGCCGAGCATGTCGCAGGCCCCTCCGACGGGTCGGCGGATCGGCAGCGCCGACTCCGAAAGGACCACGGCCACCTCGGCCGACGCGGCCAGCTCGTTGCAGACGGTGCCGACACCACCTCGGGTCGGGTCGCGCAGCCACCGGGTGTCCGGGGCCGCAGCCAGAAGGATCTCGACGAGCTCGCCGAGAGCGGCGGAGTCCGACTCGACATCGGCCTCGAGGTCGAGGTCACCTCGGGCGAGCATGACAGCGACGCCGTGGTCGGCCAGGGTGCCGCTGACCAGGACGGCGTCCCCGGGAATCACCCGGTCGGCCGCGAGCCGGCGGCCGGTCGGCACGACCCCCACGCCGGCGGTGTTGATGTAGAGCCCGTCCGCGGCGCCGGTGTCGACCACCTTGGTGTCACCGGTGACGATCGTGACGCCCGCAGCCGCGGCGGCTTCGGCCATGTCGGCGACGATGGCGGTGAGCTCCGCGACCGAGAAGCCCTCCTCGATCACGAAGGCGGCCGACAGCCAGGTCGGTCGGGCCCCGCACATCGCGAGGTCGTTGACCGTGCCGTTGACCGCAAGGTGGCCGATCGAGCCGCCGGGGAACCGGCGGGGTCGCACGACGTAGGAGTCGGTGGAGAAGGCGAGCTGCTCACCGGAGGGGAGCGTGAGCAGGGCCCCGTCGCCGAGGGATTCCAGTGCCTCGTTGCGGAACGCCTCGAGGAACACGGCATCGACCAGCGCGGCCGACGACTTGCCACCGGCGCCGTGCGCGAGCGTGACGACCTTGTCGGTCAGGCGTGGTCGCCGGCGGCGGAAGGTCTCGATCCGCTCGAGGATCAGCTCCTGACGGCCGTCCGCGGTAGGCGGCTGCTCCTCCGTCGTCGTCATGCCGGGGCGGCGGCGAGGCTGGCTGCGGTCTTGTGCAGCCGGCCGAAGGTGTAGTAAGCGGCGCACGCGCCTTCGGAGGACACCATGCACGTGCCGATCGGCGTCTCCGGCGTGCAGGCGGTGCCGAACACCTTGCACTCCCACGGCTTGATGACGCCCTTGAGCACCTCGCCGCACTGGCAGGCCTTGGGGTCCGCGACACGGACACCGGGCATGTCGTACAGCCGCTCGGCGTCCCACGCCGCGAAGTCCTCGTTGAGCGCCAGCGCGCTCTGCGCGATGAAGCCGAGTCCGCGCCACTCGAAGTGCGGACGCAGCGTGAAGACCTTCGCGAGGATCGCCATGGCGATCGGGTTGCCCTCGTCGCGGACGACCCGGTTGTACTGGTTCTCGACCTCGCAACGACCGTCAGCGAACTGCTGGAGCAGCATGACGACCGACTGCAGGATGTCCAGCGGCTCGAAGCCCGCTGTCACCAGCGGCTTGCCGTACTTCTGCGAGACGAAGTCGTACGGCCGGTTGCCGACAACGGTGCTGACGTGCCCCGGGCCGAGGAAGCCGTCCAGGCGCAGGTCCGGGGAGTCCAGGATCGCCTTGAGCGGCGGCACGATCGTGACGTGGTTGGAGAAGACGCTGAAGTTCATGATGCCGGCCTCGCGGGCCCGCAGCAGCGTCACGGCGGTGGACGGCGCGGTCGTCTCGAAGCCGACAGCGAAGAAGATGACCCGCCGGTCGGGGTTCTTCTGGGCGATCTTGAGGGCGTCCAGCGGGCTGTAGACCATGCGCACATCGGCGCCGCGGGCCTTCGCCTCGAGCAGGCTCGACGTGCTGCCCGGCACGCGCATCATGTCGCCGAAGGAGGTGAAGATCACGCCCGGCTGCTCGGCGAGGGAGATGGCGTCGTCGACCCGGCCCATCGGGATGACGCAGACCGGACAGCCCGGCCCGTGAATCAGCTCGACGGTGGCCGGGAGCAGCTGCTCGATGCCGTGCCGGTAGATCGTGTGCGTGTGGCCACCGCACACCTCCATGAACGCGTACGGCGCACCAGAGCCGTCCCGCCCGCCCTCGGCCAGCTCGGTGATGCGGCGCACCGCCACCCGGGCGGCTGCAGGGTCGCGGTACTCGTCGACGTACTTCACCGGTTCTCCTCGGAATCGAGTCGTGTCAACTTGCCCAAGAGGTCTTGGACGAGCTCCCAGAGTGCATAGGCGAGCGCAGACTGCGCTTCCTGCGTGCGGTGCACGCTCTGGCCGTCGACCGCCAAGCAGTAGTCGAGGTCAGGGCAGGTGGCCATGGCGCCACCGCTGTAGCCGGCGAGACCAACGGTCAGCATGCCGCGCCGCCGTCCTTCAGCAAAGGCCCGAAGGACATTGGCTGAGCCGCCGCTCGTCGACAGCCCGACGGCGATGTCCCCGGCGCGGGCATGTGCCATCAGCTGCCGCGCGAACACCACCTCGATGCCGACGTCATTGGCGAGGGCGGTCAGCACCGCGGTGTCCGCGACGAGGGACCGGGCCGGCACCGCCCGGCCGACCGTGGGAGAGGAGAACAGCGCCGCGAGGCCTGCAGCGTCGGTGGCCGAGCCGCCGTTGCCGAAGGTGAACAGCCGGCCACCAGCCGAGATGGCGGACGCCATGGCCGCGGCGACCCGGGACAGCTCAGGGGCGCGGTCGGCCAGCGTGGTGGAGCGCAATTGGGCGCTCTGGACCGCCTTGGCCTCGGCCGAGCGGGCCAGGTCGGCAAGCAGCGCAGCCGGGTCGCTCTCGCCGTCCTCGAGCATCGGGTAGAGGAAGCTCCCGGTGGTCATCTCCGGTCCCTCCCTGTCGTTGCATCCAGCCGGGTGATGGCCATGCCGGCGTGCACCACCAGCAGGTCGTGGACGCGCACCTCGCCGACGAGGGCGAGGTCGGCCTGTTCGAGAACACCGTCGATGCGGACCTCTGCTGTCGGACCCGCGACGCTGACCACCTCGGCCAGGCGCCCCTCGTCGGAGCAGGTGATGCAGACCGGGCCGTTGCAGTCCGGCTCCGGCTCGAGCACCCCGCGGTGCTCCAGGCACACGTGGGCGAGCTCCCAGAGCAGGTGGTAGAGCAGGATGAAGCGACCGTCATGCGCGGCCATCTCGTCGTCCGGCAGCCACAGCACATGGTCGGCTGAGCCCGCCGCGGGCCGGACGCCGGCGCCCACCCAGAGCGCGGCAACCCCCCAGGCCGGAGCCCGCCGGACCAGGTCGAGCACACCCAGATCGTCGGCCGGGCCGATGGCGACGAGAACGTCCCCCGGGCTCATGTTGGCCCGTGCGGTCGGGGTCAGCTGGTGCGCGGCGAGCGCGACGGCAGCCAGGGCCGGCTTGCCGACGATGACGGGGTGCACGAACTCCACCGCGACGTGCTGGGCATGATGTGGCCACGCCGGGGAGGCGCACCACAGCGTCCCGCCGGCGTGCAGCCGACGGGCGAGCAGCAGCGATGCCGCGGCCAAATCCTCCGCCAGACCGGCGGGGAAGCCGGTCGCGGGATCGAGGTCGGGCGCGGCCGCAACTGTCAAGACTGCCCGCCCACCAATGCTGGGTGGAGCGGCGCTGGATCTTGCGGAGCGTCGTCGGTCAGCCCTTCGATGTCGGCGGAGTAGTCCTGCAGCTCCTGCTCGTACATCTCACCGAGGGCCTTGAGCGCGTCGAGCGTCTCGCGGGCCTCCGACTCGTCGATCTTCGCCATGGCGAAGCCGACGTGGACGAGCACCCAGTCGCCGACCTGCGCCGCGTCCGGCCCGTCGAGGCCGATCAGCGCCACTGACACCTCTCGACGCACGCCCTCGACGTCGACCTTGACGCGAAGCTGGGCGACGTCGGAGATTTCGACGATCTGACCTGGGATGCCGAGGCACATGTGCGTTTCTCCTTGCTCCGGGGGACCCCATCACTGTAGGCGCTCCGGTAGATGTCTGCGTCATGGAGCGAGCGCCGATGTCAGTGCACCGCTTACAGTCCGGTCATGCGCGTAGCGTTCGTGGGTAAAGGTGGGGTCGGCAAGTCCTCGCTGTCGGGAAGCTTCGCGCGGGTGCTGGCCGAGGCCGGTGGGCGGGTGCTGGCCATCGACTCCGATCCGATGCCCGGGATGGCGTTCTCCCTCGGGCTCGAGCAGTCCGACGCCGGGCTCCCGGACGATGCAGTCGAGGAGTACGAACAAGACGGCCGCCGGCGCTTCCGCCTGCGCGAAGGGCTCAGCGGCACCGACGCGGTCGAGCAGTACGCCCAGCGCGCGCCCAGCGGGGTGCACTTCATGCAGCTGGGCAAGGCGCGCGGGCCGACGTGGAACAACTCCAAGCAGCACTTCGGCTTCCAGCGACTGCTCGACGACCTGCCCGGTGACGGCTGGAGCGTCGTCGGGGACCTGCCGGGAGGAACCCGCCAGCCGTTCCTGACGTGGGGCCGCTACGCCCGTACGTTTCTGGTGGTCATCGAGCCCACACCCGCCTCGCTGCTCACCGGACGACGACTGGCCCGGCTGGCCGAGACCGCCCGCGCGCCGCGTGTGGTCGCCATCGCCAACAAGGTCCGTGAGCCTGGCGACGCCGAGCGGGTGTCGAGCCGGACCGGATTGGACGTCATCGGCAGCGTGCCGTTCGACCCTGCTCTCGCTGACGCAGACCGGCTCGGCAAGGCGGTGCTCGACACCGACCCGGACGGCCCGACTGCTACGGCGGTACGTTCGCTCGTGCAGACCCTGCAGAAATCAGAGGAGCAGTCGTGAAGATCGCTGTCGTCGGCAAGGGTGGCTCGGGCAAGACGACCACGTCGGCCGTTCTCGCCCGCACCTTCGCCCGGCACGGGCACGAGACCCTGGCGCTGGACTGCGACAGCAATCCGAACCTCGGCATCTCGCTCGGCATCGGTGAGGAGGCGACCGAGGCGCTCGTCTCGGTGCGCGACGCCGTCGACGCCGGCGAGGAGCAGCACGCCACGAGCATGGACGACCTGGTCACGCGCTTCGGTGTCGACGCTCCCGACGGGGTCCGGCTCGCGGTTGTCACGGCGATCCAGAACCCCGAACCGGACTGTCCATGATGTGGCATCGCACCTGAGCAGTTGCTCGGGAAGCTCGAACGACCCGGCCGTACCGTCATCGCCGACTTCGAGGCCGGCCTCGGCACCGTCATGCGCCTCGAGGGGCGTCCCGTCGACGTCGTCGTGATCGTCGTCGAACCGACGAGCAAGTCGCTCGAGGTGGGCCGGCGCGCCGCGGAGGCGGTCCAGGCCGGCAATCTCGGTCGGCTCGTGATCACCGCAAACCGGGTGCGTGACGACGAGGACGTCGCCCGCATCCGCGCCGCCTTCCCCGGGCTCGACCCCGTGCTGGTACCGGACGAGCCCGCCATCGTCAGCGCCGAGCGCAACGGTGAGGCCCCGCTCGACGCTGCCCCGGACTCGCCGGGGATGAAGGCGCTCGTGGCGCTGGCCGAGAGCCTGCTGGTCTGACCCGCCAGGCCTGAGCCGGGACGCGTCTGCGTCCCGCCGGCGAGCAGTCCGTCACGCCGGTCATGGCGTGGGCGGATGCGCCCCAGTGATGCGCCCCCAGTGATGCGGGTGCCGCTGAGCGCATTCCCGTCGAGGTTCGCTGACACCTGGTGTAGATCTTCGCGGTGTTCACAGGGCAAGCACCCTGTGAACACCGCGAAGATCTTGCCTTCGTCCGCACGCGATTAGGCGCAGGTGCGCCGCTGCGACCCCGTCGTCCCCGCTGAACGACCGAGACCGGCCAACGCCGGGTGGGCGTTGGCCGGTCTCGAGCCGACACATCCGTGCTTAGCGGTGCTACCTCCGAAGGGGCAGTGTCAGTCCTGGCAGGAGCGCACCCACGCCAAGGGAGACGCCAGGACTGCGTGCGATCGAGCTGGCCGAGCTGGTGATGCTGTTGACGTTGGCCACGATGGTGCCGGTGTCTCCCTTGATGCCGTTGGAGATACCGATCACGACGTCAACTCGGCCGTTGATGGCGGCTACCCCGTTGTTGATGGAGTTGACGGTCGGCGACAACGCCGTGAAGGTTCTCAGGATGTTGGTGGCATTCCCGTTGATGGTCCCGACGGTCGTGCCGATCCCGAGCACCGTGGAGTTGATCCCCTTGACGCTGTCGTTGATGCTGCCAGCGTTGTTCAGGATGCCTGCCGCCGAGCCGTCGATCTCACCGGCGATCCTGACGACATCCTGAGCTTGGGCGTTCAGCGGATCTGCAGCGGCGAGGATCTGCGTCGTCAAGTCGCCCGTGTCGTCGAGGATCGCCACCGTCTTGGTTTCGGTGTTGATCGTCTCGACAGACCCGACGATGTCCTGGACGCGGGTGTCGATCTGCTGAGCTGCCACCGTGGTGCGGGTGAGCTGGGTGACCGCGAACAGTGCGAACGCGATGGTGATCGCCATGTGCGTAGCGATCACACCCGCATCACTGCTCGGGCGCAACCGGGTCATGGCCGGCATATCGCAGCGCCGCCCGTGTTGCCACCGAGAGCGTTGACCGTGGTCACCACGGTCGACTTGCAGACGCTGTTGAGACTGGCGTTGACGCTGCGCAGATTGCCCAGGGCGTTTCGCGTGTCTCCCTGTGCCGGACCCAAGATGGAGTTGACGACCGCCACGCGCCGGTGGATGTTCTGGACGCCCAGGCGGTCCGGCGGGTCATCCGCATCGGCCAGCTGGGTGCGGATGCCCGTGGCGAGCCGCAGGATCGACTCCAGCTTGCCGGCCGTGTCGTTCAAGGAACCGGTGGTGGTCACGAGTGACCCGCTGGTGCTCTTGAGCGAGGAGTCGGTGTCCTTGAGCGACCCGTCGATGGAGCCCAGCTTGCCGTTGATCGACGTCAGGGCGCCGATGATCTGGTCGGTCGACGCGTCGATCGGCTTCAGGGCCGTGTCGATGCCGGTGAGGTTCTTGTTCGCCAGCTCAATCTGGTCCGGGAGCGTGACGACGTTGCCGTCGGCGCCGACCACCGCGGAGCGGGCCACACCGAGGTTCTTGTTGATGGACGACAGCGAGTTCGTGATCACGATCAGGTAGGCAACCACGACCAGCACGACCAGGACCAGCAGCAGCGCCCAGGTCTTGATCCACCGGTCGAAGTAGCTGTTGCCACCTGAGGGCGCCGACACCGAGGATCCGGCGCGTCCCTGCGAGCGTTCGTCGAGTGCGTGTACGACAGACATATCAGTCCTGTTCATCATCGGCATTCACCGTTACGTCCAGTCTCTGCACGAAGAAGCGCACCATTGATGCAGGCCGCGTTGACCTTGGCGTTGACCGCCTGTCCCACGATCCCGCCGGTGTCACTCTTGATCGCGTTGGCGATGGGGATTGTTCCGTCGAGGTTGATGTTGATCTGCGCGACGCCCTTGTCGAGCGACCGGGCGATGTCCAGGATGCGGGCCGCCTCACCGTTGATCCCGCCGGCTGTGCCGTTGATCCGGGTCGCTGCGCCGCCGATGCTGGTGGCGGAGCCGCCGATGGTCTTGGCGGTGCCGTTGATGCTGCCGGCGGAGCCGTTGATGCTGACGGCGGCTCCGTTGATGGTGTTGGCCTGGTTGACGATCTCGGCCAGCTTGCCTTGCAGCGGAACGGCAGAGTTGAGGATGGAGGTGGCCAACTCGTTGGTCCGGTTGAGCTGAATGACGGCGTCTGTTGACTCGTTGATCCCTCGGCCGGTCAACGCGATATCTTTGGCCTTGTCGTTGATGCTGCTTGCTGTGGAGGCAGTGCGCTGCAGGAGCCCCGCAGCGACCAGCACCACCAACACCGTCACGACCAGACCGAGTATCGCCGCGCCGGCGTCATCGCTGCGACGAGGTCGCATAAGCCACTCCCTTAGAGATGAGGAACGTACGCCTCACGCCGGTCACAGGGGCGTGAAGTCGGTGTAAATCGGTAACTGAAGGGGACAGTATGGCCTTTGCGGGCAAAAGGGAAGGGAGGTTGGGCGTCACCCGCCCCGGCACCCCGAGCAGGCTGCAGGGCGCGGCCAGACCCAGGGCCAGACCCTACGGATCCGACTGCTCAGCGTCCAGGATGCGCGCACTGCGAGGAGCTCGACGTCACCAGGCATCACCGAGCAGGCGCGCCCCGCGGTGCCGGTTCGGACCGCCCCTTCGCTCCGCGCACGTGCGCGCTCGGCCGCTTACGCTTCTGCCGTGACCACTATCCCCCTCCCGACCCCGCGCCCCGTCGGCTGGGCCATCGTGGCCTGCTTCGGAAACGTGCTGAGGGCGGACGACGGTGTCGGAGCGGCCGTAGCCCATGCGCTGATCGATGCCCCGCTGCCCGAGGGGGTGGTGGTGATGGAGGTCGGAATCGGCGGGATCCACCTTGTGCAGGAACTGCTTCGCGGTGACACCGAGGTGCTGCTCATCGTGGACGCGGTCGACCTGGGCCGGCCGGCCGGAACCGTCGTCATCCAGCGCCCCAACATCCTGGACGTCAGCACCCTCAGCGTGAACCGGCGACGTGACGAACTGGCTGACATGCACCTCGCGACTCCGGCCCGCGCGTTGATGGTCGCGCTCGGCCTGGGGGTCCTGCCTGCCACCACCTTGATCGTCGGCGTTCAGACCACCGACACCGAGGAACCTCGCCACGGCCTGTCCGACATCACCACGAGCACCGTGCCGGTGGTGGTCAGCGAAGTGCAGCGGTTGCTGACCGAGCACGGACCCGTGCCTGCGGTCCCGCTCTAGCTCGGCCGAGAGGTGATCTGCAGCAGCGGCGGCGGGTGGGACGCCGCCCCGTCGTCGGGCGCCACGTCCATCGCCACGAATCCCGGTAGGTGATCCCGCAGCGCCTCCTCGACGCCGTTGCGCAGCGTGTCGGCCGCTGCCGTGCAGCCCGAGCAGCTGCCCAGCAAGCGCACGCGCACGACGCCGTGCTTGACCGACAGCACCTCCACCTCGCCACCGTGCTCATGGATGTACGGCCGGATGGACTCCAGTGCGTGCGACGCAGCCGCGGTGTCGGTCACGCCGACCCCGTAGGCCTCGAACAGCCAGTCCACGGCGAGATCGGACTGCCGCACCCCCGCCAGATCGTCCCCGAGGCCGTCAGCCAGTCGGGTGATCGCAAGGCGGTGGACCGCATCGACCCCATCGAGCAGTTCGAACACCTGCATCCGCACCTCGGCGTCGAGGCCCTCGACCGACTCGAGCAGGCTCTCCAAGCGGTCGAGCAGCGGACCGAAGGACGCCAGAGCGGCATCGGACAACCCGCTCTCGGGCGGCCCTGGGTCCACGCTCACACCTGGCTCCTCATGCATCGCACGGCACAATCGCCGGTGTCCTCACGGGGCACCGGTGCTGGTCCAAGCATAGGCGAGTCCCCCCTGCGTGGCTGGGCCCTCGGCCTCGTTCGCACGCGAGGCTCGGTCCTCCCGGCGGCGCTTGTGCGAACCTTGTCCGGTCGCCGCTTACCGTTGTGCTTCCCCGTCTGAAGGAGTAGTTCTCGATGTCCACCACGACTGTCCGGCCCGTTGCGTTGAAGATCGGTGTGGTCGGCAAGGGAGGGGTGGGCAAGACCACGACCTCGGGGTTGATCGCTCGGGCGTATGCCGAGCGGGGTCGCAGTGTGGTGGCGATCGACACCGACAGCAATCCGAATCTGGGGTTGTCGTTGGGGTTGACGTTGGAGCAGACCGAGGCGGTTCCGGTGTTGCCGCGCAGCGCG
>JBBSKF010000127.1:0-10436 GCA_038256525.1 Mycobacteriales bacterium
GCAATATTCCCCACTGCTGCCTCCCGTAGGAGTCTGGGCCGTGTCTCAGTCCCAGTGTGGCCGGTCGCCCTCTCAGGCCGGCTACCCGTCGTCGCCTTGGTGGGCCGTTACCTCACCAACAAGCTGATAGGCCGCGGGCCCATCCCTAGCCGAAAAACTTTCCATCTTCCGAGATGCCGTGGAAGATCATATCCGGTATTAGCCCCGGTTTCCCGGAGTTGTCCCAGAGCTAGGGGCAGGTTGCCCACGTGTTACTCACCCGTTCGCCGCTCCGTCACCACCCGAAGGTGATGCGTCGCTCGACTTGCATGTGTTAAGCACGCCGCCAGCGTTCGTCCTGAGCCAGGATCAAACTCTCCGTTAATGAGGATGGCCAGACCGCGAAGGGCCTGACGAGAGAGTCGCTGCCTCCCTGGAGGAGGTCAGCTGTTGATTCTGACGACAGAAGTCAACTAGCTATAAAGCAGTTGTCCTTGTCACCAAAATTATCCGGACGAGCGCGAAGCGAACCCGAGTGGGCCGCTACACGGCTCGTGCCGAACATATGGCACTGACTTTCGGCACGCTGTTGAGTTCTCAAGGAACGGGCGCTCATCGGTCCAGGCCTCACGGCCGTTCTCGGGGCAACTCGCCTAACCTACGGGAGCGTCGCTGCCCATGTCAAACCTCGCGGTCAACACAACAACTGACGCTCGAACGACTCGGCACGGCGCTGCCCGTGTCATCCCAGTCACTCGTGCTCGCGGACCGTGCTGCGGCGAGTTGCTTCGCTGCCGTCCGGTGCTCCGCAGGCGGGACAGTCTACGGTGGGGCACGGGAGCCGTCAAACACACTCGGACCAGCCGCGCCCCTGCTCCCACGTTTTTCGGGCTCCAGGTCGCCGGCCGGAGGTCAGGGGCCGTGGCCGGCGACCGCCCGCTCGACCACGGCCACGGTGCGCTTGCCCCGCCGCAGGACGAGGAAGCGCCCGTGCAGCCAGTCCGCCTCGACCGCCCGGGCCGCCGGGTCGGACACCCGTCGGTTGTTGAGGTAGGCCCCACCGTCGCGAACGGCGCGCCGGACCTCGGAGGTCGACAGACCCAAGCTGCCGGCGAAGAGCTCGACCAGCGGGGGCACGTCGTTGCCGGCGACGGTCGTGGAGGGCGCCTCGGCCAGGGCAGCGGTGAGCGTCGCCGCGTCGAGGTCCTCGAGCGCGCCGGCGCCGAACAGGGCCGCGCTCGCCGCCTGCACCCGCGCCAGCTCGTCGGCGCCGTGCAGCAACGCGGTGAGCTCCTCGGCCAGCGCCTGCTGCGCGGCCCGGGACGCCGGCCGCGCCGCGGTAGCGGCGTCGAGCTCCTCCACCCGCCGCCGGTCCAGGAAGGTGAGCAGCCGCAGGTAGGTCCCGACGTCGCGGTCGTCGATGTGGAGGGCGAACTGGTAGAGCGCGTACGGGGAGGTCAGCTCCCGGTCGAGCCAGACGTTGCCGCCCCCGGTGCTCTTGCCGATCTTCGCCCCTGAGGCGTCGGTGACCAGCGGGACGGTGAGCGCGTGCACGGCCACCCGGTCGGCGCCCTCCACCCGGCGGATGAGGTCCAGCCCGGCGGTGATGTTCCCCCACTGGTCGTTCCCACCGATCTGGAGCGTGCATCCGTACCGTCGGTAGAGCTCGAGGTAGTCCATGGCCTGCAGCAGCAGGTAGCTGAACTCGGTGTAGGACAGGCCGCCGGCGCTCAGCCGGGCGCTCACCGACTCCTTGGCCAGCATCGCGTTGACCGGAAAGTGCTTGCCGACGTCGCGCAGGAAGTCGATCGCCGACAACGGCGCCGTCCAATCCAGGTTGTCGGCCAGCACCGCCCCGCTCGGGCCGGGCTCGAAGTCGAGGAAGCGCGCCATCTGCTGGGCGATCCGCTGGACCCGGTCGGCCACGACGTCCGCGCTCATCAGGACCCGCTCGGTGGAGCGACCGGTCGGATCCCCGATGAAGCCGGTCGCGCCACCGGCGAGCGCGATCGGCCGGTGACCGGCGAGCTGGAACCGGCGCAGCGCGAACAGCGGCACGAGGCTGCCGACGTGCAGGCTGTCCGCGGTCGGGTCGAAGCCGCAGTAGAGCGTGACGGGTCCGGCCGACAGGTCGCGGTGCAGGGCGTCACGGTCGGTGCTCTGGGCGAGCAGCCCGCGCCACGTCAGGTCCTCCAGGATGTCCTCGACGGGGGCCATCGTCGGAAGCGACCGCGCGGACGTGGGCGGCAGGTCGGCCGCGGCAGTGGTCACGAAACCATCGTGCCCCACGGAGCAAACGGGATGATGCGGCGCGGGTCAGGCAGTCAGGAACCGCCGTACAGCTTCGGAGCGTCGAGCAACGAGCCGGACCGGTCGTCGTATCGCCCACGAGCGACGTCGACTACCAGGCTTGTGGTCGCCTCGACGGGGTCCCAGTCCTCGGGCTTCAGGTCCTTCCACACCGGCATCGACTCCGACATGGCCGTTCGTACCCGCCCGGGCAGGACGTCGATCACCACCACACCGGTGCCGTCCAGCGCGGCCCCGAGGCTCTCGGTGAGCACCGTCAGGGCGCGCTTGGAGACGGCGTAGCCGGTGTAGGTGCCGGTGCGGCTCGCGCCCCGGGCCAGACTTGCGATGTTGACGACGCGGCCGTGCCCCCGTTGAACCATCGGGGCGAGCAGCGCCCGGGTGAGCAGCAGCGGACCCCGCAGGTTGGTCTCGATGACGTCCCACATCTCGGCGGCGTCGGCCTCCCAGAACGGGCGTTCGGCCGCCTCGATGCGGCCGGCGTTGTTGACGAGCAGGTCGACCGGGCCGAGCTGCTGCTCGACCAGCCGGGCGAAGCGCTCGACCGCCTCCGGCGAGCGAACGTCGACGGCCGCGGAAAGCACCTTCCCGCCGTACTGCGTCTGCACCTGCGCGGCCACCTCGCGCACCTGGGCGCCGGTGCGGGCGATCAGGGCCAGGTGCATCCCCTCTGCGGCGAGGGCCTGCGCGATCTCGCGCCCGATGCCGCGGCCGGCCCCGGTGACGACCGCGACACGTCCCTGCAGCGATTCCTGCGTCACGGGGCGATGGTACGGCGACGGCTGACCCCCGGCCGGTAGGCCGACACCGACGGCTCGTCGGCGAGCCAGAAGCGCCACGGGGTCGGGGCGCCGGCACCGGCGACCCCCACCCGCGGCCCGCTGCGGACCCGCGAGGCATCGGCAGCCGTCGGCGGGAGCACCAGGCGTACGGCCGAGCCGGGATCGAGCAGGTCGAGCCCGGCC
Organism: Mycobacteriales bacterium; assembly: GCA_038256525.1. Taxonomy (GTDB): domain Bacteria; phylum Actinomycetota; class Actinomycetes; order Mycobacteriales; family SCTD01; genus SCTD01. The sequence goes on from JBBSKF010000127.1 coordinate 3,255, forward strand.
GACTCGCCGGTGAGGCCGAGCGCGCGGCAGAGCCGGGCCGGCCCCCGGCACAGGTCGCGGTCTCGGGCGCCCGACCGCCGTTCCCGAGCGACCTCGGTCCCCTCGACGACCTCCCCGGCCCGCAGCAGCACCGCGCCGGCCTGGCCGTCGGGACCGGTGACCACGTTGAGGCACCAGTGCATGCCGTAGCTGAAGTAGATGTAGGCACGGCCGGCGGGCCCGAACATCACCGCTGTACGCGGTGTGCGCCCTCGAAAGGCGTGCGACCCGGGGTCGGACTCCCCCGCGTAGGCCTCGACCTCGGTGAGGCGGACCGTCACGCCGCCGGCAACCAGGCGGGCACCCAGCAGCGCCGGGGCCGCCTGCGCCGCCGGGAGCAGGAGCGTGGCAAGGGTCACGGCCGGAACGGCACCAGCGGTCATGGCCAGGACTACGGCCCGGTCCGCCCAGGGTGACCCGAGGCCCGGCCGGCGGCCCATTGCTGTTGCTCCGCGAGATCGAGCCGCACGGCAGCGAGCTGCTCACGGACCCGCACGGCCGCCGTCCCGCCGTGGCCGTCGCGCGCGGCGATGGCGCCGCGTACGGACAACACCGTCCGCACATCGGGCGTCAGGTGCGGCGACACCTCGGCCATCTCGCCGTCGGTGGCATCGGTCAGGTCCTTGCCGTGGGTCGTGCACCAGACGACCAGCCGCCCCACAGCCTCGTGCGCCTCACGGAAGGCGACGCCGTTGCGGACCAGCAGCTCCGCCACGTCGGTCGCCAGGGCGAAGCCGGTCGGCGCCGCGGCTTCCAGGATCTCGGCGTGCACCGTCATCGTCGCGATCATGCCGGCCATCGCGGGGAGGACGAGCAGCAGCGTCTCGACCGCGTCGAAGCACGGCTCCTGCGCCTCCTGCATGTCCCGGTCGTAGGTCAGCGGCAGCCCCTTGAGCATCGCCAGCGAGCCGGTGACGTGGCCGATCAGTCGACCGGACTTGCCCCGGGCGAGCTCGGCGATGTCGGGGTTCTTCTTCTGCGGCATGATCGACGAGCCGGTGGAGAACGCGTCGTCGAGGGTCACCCAACCGAACTCGGTGGAGTTCCACAGGACCACCTCCTCGCCGAGGCGCGACAGGTGCACACCGAGCAGCGCTGCGGCGAAGAGGAACTCGACCACGAAGTCGCGGTCGGAGACGGCGTCCATCGAGTTGGCGGCCGCCGAGTCGAAACCCAGCTCACGTGCCGTCGCCACCGGGTCGACCGCGAGCGTCGAGCCGGCCAGCGCCCCGCTGCCGAGCGGCGACACCCCCGCGCGCCGGTCCCAGTCACGCAGCCGGTCGACATCGCGGGAGAAGGCCTGGACGTGCGCCAGCAGCTGATGGGCGAACAGCACCGGTTGGGCGTGCTGTAGGTGCGTCATCCCGGGGGCCGGGGTGTCGAGGTGCTGCTCGGACTGGTCGACCAGCGCCTGTTCGAGCCCGGTGAGGGCTGCGACGACGTGGCGGGCGTGGTCTCGCAGGTAGAGCCGCAGATCGGTGGCGACCTGGTCGTTGCGCGAGCGGCCGGCCCGCAGCTTGCCGCCGAGGCCGCCGAGCTTGTCGAGCAGGCCGCGTTCCAACGCCGTGTGGATGTCCTCGTCGTCGACATCCGCCACGAAGGTGCCGTCGGTGACCTCGGCGCGCAGCTGGTCGAGGGCGGTGAGCAGCTGCGCCAGCTCGTCGTCGGCGAGCAGACCCGCGCGGTGCAGGACCTTGGCGTGCGCCTTGGAGGAGAGCAGGTCGTACGGCGCGAGCCGCCAGTCGAAGTGCACGCTGACCGACAACCGGGCGAGGGCGTCGGCCGGACCGCCCTCGAAGCGCCCGCCCCACAGGCTGCTGGCGCGCGGGGACTCGCCAGTCACGAGCCGAGCCGGATGTCCCGCCGCGCGGCGATCTTGCTCGGCATCCCCCAGAGCTCGACGAAGCCCTTGGCGAGTGACTGGTCGAAGGTGTCGGCGGCGTCGTACGTCGCGAGGTTGAAGTCGTAGAGCGAGGCGTCGCTGCGCCGGCCGGTGATGGTGGCGGTGCCGGCGTGCAGGGTCAGCCGGATCTCGCCGCTCACGTGCTGCTGGGAGGAGCGCACGAACTCGTCCAGCGCCCGCGTGAGCGGACTGAACCACAGACCGTCGTAGACCAGCTCGGCCCAGCGCTGCTCCACCCCCCGCTTGAACCGGGCCAGGTCGCGTTCGACAGTGAGGTTCTCCAGCTCCTGATGGGCCAGGATCAGCGCCTGGGCGCCCGGGACCTCGTAGACCTCACGGCTCTTGATCCCGACCAGGCGGTCCTCGACCATGTCGAGCCGCCCGACGCCCTGCGCGCCCGCGCGGACGTTGAGCTGCTCGATGGCCTGCAGCATGGTGACCGCAGCGCCGTCGATCGCCGTCGGGACGCCGCCCGAGAAGCTCAGCAGGACCTCGTCCGGACCGGCGGAGGCACCCGGCGCCGAGGTGTAGCTGTAGACGTCCTCGATCGGCGCGTTCCACGGGTCCTCGAGGAAGCCGGTCTCGACGGCCCGGCCCCACACGTTCTGGTCCACCGAGTAGGGCGAGCGCTTGTTCACGTCGATCGGCAGCCCCTTCTGCTCGGCGAAGGCGATCGCCTTGTCCCGGGTCATCCCGGAGTCACGGACCGGGGCGATCACCCGCAGTTCGGGGGCGAGCGCGCCGATGCCGACCTCGAAGCGCACCTGGTCGTTGCCCTTGCCGGTGCAGCCGTGCGACACGGTCGACGCGCCGTGGGTCCGGGCCGCCGCCACCAGGTGCTTCACGATCAGCGGCCGCGACAGCGCCGACACCAGCGGATAGCGCCCCATGTAGAGCGCGTTCGTCTGCAGGGCGGGTAGGCAGTACTGATCGGCAAACTCGTCGCGGACGTCGGCCACCACAGCCTCGACGGCGCCGCAGTCCAGGGCCCGCTGGCGGATGACCTCCAGGTCCTCACCGCCCTGGCCGACGTCTGCCGCGACGGCGATGACCTCCGCCCCGGTCTGGTCGGCGATCCAGCCGATGGCCACGGAGGTGTCGAGGCCCCCGGAGTAGGCCAGCACGATCCGATCCTTGCTCACGGTGTTCCTTCCACTGTTCGGCCCTCTGCCAGCCTCAGGAGACGGGCGGCGAGGGCACCCGCGCCGGGCAGCGCGGGGGTGCGGGTGATGAGCAGCACGGTGTCGTCACCGGCGACGGTCCCGGCGACGTCGGGCAGACCGGCCCGGTCGAGAGCCGAGCCGAGCAGGTGGGCCCCCCCGGGCGGCGTGCGCAGGACGACCAGGCCGCCGGTGGCCTCGGCGGACACCAGCAGCTCCTCCAGCAGCCGGCCGAGCCGGGCGTCGACCGCCTCGCTCGTGCCCGGGCGCGGCGAGTTCGCCGCCGGGACGGCGTAGGCCATGCCGGCCGAGGTGCGGACCTTGACCGCACCGAGCTCCTCGAGGTCGCGCGAGACGGTCGCCTGGGTGACCGCGACGCCGGAGGCGGCAAGGAGCCGGCCGAGCTCGGTCTGGCTGGCCACCGGCCGGGACTCGATCAGCTCCGTCATCCGCGCCTGGCGGGCGGCCTTGGTGACCGGGGCGGTGTGCCGGGTCGTCGTCATCGTCTGCGGCACCTCAGGCCTGCCGCAGGAGCCAGACCAGCAGCGCCTTCTGCGCGTGCAGGCGGTTCTCGGCCTCGTCCCAGACCGCCGAGTGCGGTCCGTCCAGCACGGAGCCGGCGATCTCCTGCTCGCGGTGGGCAGGCAGGCAGTGCAGGACCAGGACGTCGGCGGCAGCGCGGGCGACGGCGTTCTCGTCCAGCGCGAAGGGGGCCAGGTCGCGGACCCGCTGCTCCGCGCCGGTCTGTCCCATCGAGACCCAGACATCGGTGTAGAGGACGTCGGCGCCGTCCGCCGCCCCGGCCGGGTCGTCCGTGACGACGACGTCCGTCCCGTATGCCCGGGCGCGCTCGACCACAGCCGGGTCGGGGTGGTAGCCGGCAGGCGCGCCGACGCGTACGTGCATGCCGGCCATCGCGCCGCCGACCAGCAGCGACTGGGCCATGTTGTTGGCCCCGTCGCCCAGGTAGGCCAGCGTGAGTCCCTCGGTGTGGCCTCGGCGTTCGCGCACCGTCTGCAGGTCGGCCAGCACCTGGCAGGGGTGGAAGGCATCGGTGAGTGCATTCACGACCGGCACCGAGCTCGCAGCCGCGAGCCCCTCGATGCGGTCCTGGCCGAAGGTGCGGATCACGACGGCGTCGACGTAGCGGGACAGCACCCGAGCGGTGTCTTCGATCGTCTCGCCCCGGCCGAGCTGGGTGCTGGCGGCGTCGACGATGACCGGGTGCCCGCCGAGCTGGGCGATGCCGACCTCGAAGGACAGGCGGGTACGGGTGCTGGGCTTCTCGAACACGACCGCGATCGCCTTGCCGGCCAGCGGCTTGTCGACCCAGCCCTGCTTGAGCTCGGCGGCCAGGGTGAGGACGGCGGCCTGCTCGGCGGGCGACAGGTCGTCGTCGGCCAGGAAGTGACGTGTCATGCGGTCAGCATCAGGCGCCCGGACCGCCGGTGACGTCGCCGACCCGGGCCAGCAGCTCGCCCACCGCGAAGGGCTTGAGAAAGACGTTGTCCTCGCCGAGCAGCTCGCGCATGCTCGGCACCGCGTCGATCTTGCCGGTCACGACGATGACCGGGATGTCGGCGAGCTCGGGGTCCTCCCGCATCTCCTCGAGCACGCGCACCCCCCCGAGGTCCGGCATCATCAGGTCGAGAAGGACCAGCGCCGGAGGCGACGCTGCGGCCTTCACCAGCCCGGCGAGCCCGTCAGAGGCGGTCGCGACCTCATAGCCCTCCGCGGACAGCAGCGTCTGCAGGAGCCCGCGCACACTGGGGTCGTCCTCGACGACGAGGACCTTGACGGCGCTCACGGCCGGCCGGACATGACGGGGGGTCGCATCTGCGCTCGGTTCATGGCTGGACCTTAGCTGCGGACAGGATGCCGGGAAGCGCCTGGAGGAAAGCGTCGAGCTGCTCCCGGGTGACGACCAGGGCCGGCGCGAGCCGCAGCACGTCCGGTGCGGTGGCGTTGATGAGGAATCCGGCTTCCCGGGCGGCCATCTCGGCAGCGACCGCGACAGGCTCGCGGAGCACCAAGCCGAGCCAGAGCCCGAGCCCCCGGACCTGCTTCACCAACGGATGGGCGAGCTGCTCGATGCCGCCACGCAGGTGGTCGCCCAGGACCTGCGCCGCGTGAAGCAGGTCGTCCTGCTCGACGGTGCGCAGGACCGCGAGGGCGGCCGCGCAGGCGATCGGGTTGCCGCCGAAGGTGGTCCCGTGATCACCCTTGCCGAAGGCGCCGGCGGCCCGGCCGTTGGCGATGACCGCCCCGATGGGCAGCCCGCCGCCGAGCGCCTTGGCCATCGTGACGAGGTCCGGTACGACGCCCGGTGCGGTCACCCGGCTGGTCAGCCAGGCGCCTGCCCGGCCGACGCCGCCCTGGATCTCGTCGAGGTGCAGCAGCGCGCCGGTGCGATCGCAGGCCTCGCGGGCCGCCTCCAGGAAGCCCGTCGGCGGGACGACGACGCCGGCCTCACCCATGACCGGCTCGAGGACCACGCTGGCGGTCCGGTCGGTGACGGCGGCGCGCAGGGCGTCGCCGTCGCCGTACGGCACGAAGGTGACCGGACCGGGCAGCGGCTCGAAGGGCGTGCGCTTCGCCGGTTGGCCGGTGATCGCGAGCGCCCCCATCGTGCGGCCGTGGAAGGCCCCCTCACACGCGACCCAGCCGCCTCCCGGACGCAACCGGCGGGACAGCTTGAGGCCCGCCTCGTTGGCCTCGGCGCCGGAGTTGGTGAACAGCACCCGGCTGTCCGGGCCGGCACCCACCAGCGCCTTCAACCGCTCGGCCAGCTCGATGCCCAGCGGGTGCGCGACGAGGTTGCTGGTGTGGCCGAGGGTCGCCACCTGGGCGCGCACCGCCTCGACGACCGCCGGATGGGCGTGGCCGAGAAGGTTGACGGCGATGCCGCCGAGCAGGTCCACGTAGACCCGACCGTCGACGTCGGTGACCGTTGCGCCGCTCCCGCTCGCGAGCACCAGCGGCGGGGTGCCGTAGTTGCCCATCAGGGCGGCATCCCAGCGCTGCTGCCACTTCTCGGTGTCGGTGGTCACGGCAGCACCATCGTGCCGACACCCTCGTCGGTGAACAGCTCGAGCAGCAGACTGTGCGCCACCCGCCCGTCCAGCACGTGCGCGCGGGGGACTCCGCCGCGCACCGCCCGTAGGCATGCCTCCATCTTGGGCACCATGCCGCTGGACAAGGTCGGCAGCAGGACGTCGAGCGCATCGGCGGTGAGCTCGCTGAGCACCTCGGACTGCTGCTCGTCGCCGGACCACTCGGCGTAGAGGCCTTCCACGTCGGTGAGCACGACCAGCTTCTCGGCGCCCAGCGCCACCGCGAGCGCGGCCGCGGCCGTGTCGGCATTGACGTTGAAGACCTCGCCGGCGACACCACGGGCGATGGTCGCGACGACCGGCACCTTGCCGCCGTCGAGCAGCGCCGTGACGATCGAGGGCTGCACGTCGACGACCTCCCCCACCAGGCCGATGTCGACCGGCACGCCGTCGACGGTGGCGTCGCGCCGCTCGGCGGTGAACAGGTGGGCGTCCTCGCCGGACAGCCCGACCGCGAAGGGCCCGTGTGCGTTGATGCTCCCGACCACCTCGGAGTTGACCTGGCCGACGAGCACCATGCGTACGACCTGGATGGTGTCCGCGGTCGTGACCCGGAAACCGCCGCGGAACTCGCTGTCCACCCCCAGCCGGTCGAGGTGGGCGGTGATCTGCGGGCCACCCCCGTGCACCACGACGACGCGGACGCCGGCGTAGCGCAGGAACACCACGTCCTCGGCGAACGCCTGCTGGAGCGCGGGAGTGGTCATGGCGTTGCCGCCGTACTTCACGACGATGGTGCGGCCGGAGAACAGCTTGAGCCAGGGCAGCGCCTCGACCAGCGTGGCCGCCTTGGGCAGGGCGACGTGGCCTCTTGCGCCGGTCATGTGGAATACGCCGAGTTCTCATGGACGTACGCGGTGGTGAGGTCGTTGGTGCGGATCGTCGCGGTGTGGTCCCCGGCGTGCAGGTCGACCAGGATGTGCACGTCGCGGCCGTCGAAGCGCACCGTCGCGGGGTCGTCGAAGGC
>JBBSKF010000128.1:0-10387 GCA_038256525.1 Mycobacteriales bacterium
ACCAGGTGGACCTCACCGAGCGGCGGGGTCTACGACCGGCGCCCGAAAAGAACCATCCCACCGACCATCCCGGCCGGCACGACGCTGCCACCCATCAACGACACCGGATAATCGGGGCGTGACGCGTTCCCGCGAGATCACGTTGTCCACAGGTGTAGCGCCGGCCTTACCCTCGGTCCGTGAGCGGGTCGGGAGCCGGGCAGCGACGCTCGCTGCCTCGTGTCATCGCCGTTCTGCTCGGGGCCGCACTACTTGTCCTGGCGCTGCTCCTGCTGCCGCAAGCTCTAGGTCAAGGCGAGCAGGACAGCCCCCGCCTGCTCTACGCCTTGGTGGCCGTCGTGTACGCCCTGCCCGGCTGCCTCCTCCTCCGGCTCGGGCTACGCCGTCGAGCACAGGAGTAGGGCAACCGGTGCGAAGCTCACCCCGCCGCCGCCCCGCCGCAACTCGTGGGTCAGGCCGCGTCACGGAGTCGACCCTTGTTGATCAGAGGTAGATGTCCGATGCACTTACCAGGCGAATCGCCAGCAAACTAACGTCCCCCGGAATCCCCGCACCAGCAGAGCGCTTTGCCCTGCCTGCGGCCGCGCTGGAGGAGACCCGTCTGTGACCACCCGCCCCACCCACCACGCTGCGATCCGTCGCACCCGCATCGTCTCGTCGCTGCTGCTGCTGAGCCTGGTGGCCACGGCCTGCGCCGGCACGAGCGACACCTCGCAGGGTGGGTCCTCCACGTCGGCCGAACCAGCACCTGTGCAGGAGCTGGTGGTCGGCGTGGACGCGGATCCCTGGGTGGACAGCGAAGGGGACCGCAAGCGCCGGCCTTCGTACCCGATCAACGCCGATGTCTGCGAGACGCTCGTGCACCTGGGCACCGACTACTCACTGGAGCCGATGCTGGCCGAGTCGTGGGAGCTGGTCGGCGACAACACCTACCGGTTCAAGCTCGCGCAGGGGAGGGTCTTCAGCGACGGGTCACCGGTGACCGCCGAGGCGGTCAAGGCCTCGATCGACTACACGGTGTCCGAGCCGTCGACGGGCTTCAGCTTCATCGGTGCCGACTCGGCGAAGGTCGTCGACGAGCAGAGCGTGGACATCACTCCCACCAAGCCCAACCTGCGGCTGATCGACCAGATCAACCACCCGAGCTACGTGGTGATGCCTCCTGGGGAGGACCCGCTCAACAACCCGAAGCCGATCTGCAGCGGGGCGTTCAAGGTGACCGAGTACACAGCGGAGGAGCAGCTCGTCGTCGAGCGCAACGAGGAGTACTCCGGCACGGCGGCGAAGCTGGACAAGATCACCTTCCGCTTCTTCCCGGACGACACGACCCGCCTGCTTGCGCTCCAGAACGGCGAGGTCGACCTCGTGACGGACGTCCCCCAGGGCATTCTGTCGACGCTGGAGAATCGACCGGGCACCACGATCGAGCAGTCACCGGTGGGCAACGTGACCATGATGTACGTGGCGCGACGGACCGCTGCGGGCGTTCCAAGGGTGCTGGATGACGTCCGGCTGCGGCGAGCGGTGGCCGCGTCCATCGACACGAAGAGCTTCGTCGAGGGATTCCTCGACGGCAATGCAGAGCAGGTCAAGACCGTCTCGCCGCCGGCTGTGCTCGGTGAGTTCGCCGACATGGTCAAGGGGGTTCCGTTCGACAAGGACGAGGCCGGTCGCCTGCTCGACGAGGCCGGCTGGGCTCGCCCGGGGGACGGCATCCGCGCCAAGGACGGTCAGCCGCTGGCGATCTCCATCGTCTTCGCTCGGGTGGACCTCAGCACGGTCGAGTTCGTCCAGGCGCAGCTGCGCGCCGTCGGCATCGACGCGCAGATCAAGCAGTTGGATGCCGGCGCCTACCGCGCGGCGCTGGACACCGGTGACTATGACCTCGACGTGTCACAGCCGAGCCAGAACGACGCCAATCCGGCCTTCCTGACCGCCCTGCGGTGGTATTCCCAGGCGACCGGCAAGAACGCCAAGATCATCTCGCCCGGAGCGGGGACGAAGTTCGACGGACTCATCGCGCAGACCCTGGCCGCGAAGGACGACACAACGCTGCGGCGTACGGCGGCCGAGGCCATGGCTGAGCTCATGGACGTGGAGGTGGGCGGGATTCCGCTGTCCGGGAACTTCCGCACCTTCGCGATGAGCGACAAGGTGAAGGGCGTGGAGATCCACCCATCGGGCACCAACCAGCGCTGGGCAACGGTCTTCATGGCTAAGTGAGCGAGCGGCCCCAGCTGTCCGTCCGGTCCCTGTGACGAGGTACGTCCTGCGGCGTCTCGTCGCCCTGGTGCCGACCTGGCTGGGCATCTCGCTGGCAGCTTTCCTGCTGGCCGGGCTTGCGCCAGGGGACCCGGCGCAGCTGATTCTCAACGCGGAGCTGGACACGCCGCCGAGCGAGGAGCAGCTGCAGCAGTTCCGGGAGGCCAACGGGCTCGACGATCCCGCCCCCGTGCAGTACGGCAGGTTCGTGCTCGGTCTGTTGCAGGGTCAGCTGGGCACCTCCTTCCGCAGCGGGGAGCCCGTGCTCGGCGAGCTCGTCGCGCGCGTTCCGGCGACCTTGTCGATCACCTTGCCGGCGTTCGCGCTCGCCCTGTTCCTCGCTGTCGCGATCGGCATCCTGTCGGCGGTGCGGCGCAATTCCCTGGTGGACCACGGTTCGCGACTGGCCGCGTTGATGAGCGACTCGGTGCCGACCTTCGTCCTGGCCTATGCACTGATCATCGTGCTGGCCGTCCAGGCCGGGCTGCTGCCGGTGGCCGGACGCGGCACCTGGCAGCACCTCGTCCTGCCCGTGCTCACCCTCGCCCTGGGGACCACCGCGAGCCTCATGCGGTTGACCCGGTCGAGCATGCTCGAGGTGCTCGGGGAGGAATACGTGCGCACCGCCCGGGCGATGGGCTTCCCGTCCCGGTCGGTCGTCCTGCGCCACGCCTTGCGCAATGCGCTGCTGCCGGTGACGACCGTCGCCGGCCTCGTGCTCGCCGGCTTCGTGACCGGAGCCGTCATCGTCGAGACCATCTTCGCCCTGCCCGGCGTCGGCACCCTCCTCGTCGACGCCATCTTCGCTCGCGACTATCCCGTCATCCAAGGCTTCGTCGTGTTCACCGGCACGGTCTTCCTGTTGGTCAACCTGATCGTCGACCTGCTGCAGGCAGCGCTCGATCCGCGCATCCGGCTGGTTCACCAGTGACCATCCTGCCGACCGCCGAGGCACGTCCGATGGAGGGCGCAGCGCCGGACACGGGGCGCGACGACGTGGTCGCCCCCGCGACCCGACCGGTGCGAACGCTGCTGCGCGACCCGCTCGCCACGTTCGGGCTCGTCCTCGTGGTCTCGCTGGCGCTCGCCGCGGTGTTCGCCCCTGTGCTTGCTCCGCACGACCCGGGCGCAGTGAACGCGACCGCCCGGCTGGCGGGGTCGAGCGCAGACCACCCGCTCGGGACGGACGAGCTGGGCCGCGACGTCCTGAGCCGGTTGCTGTTCGGCGCCCGGTGGTCGCTGGGGATCGCCTTCCTGGCGACCGCGGTGGTCACCGTGGTCGGCGTCCTCGTCGGACTCGTCGCGGGTTACTTCGGCGGACTGCTCGACAGCCTGATCATGCGGGTCGTCGACGTCCTGCTCGCCTTCCCCCCGCTCCTGCTCTACCTCGCCATCGTCGGCACCCTCGGTCCCGGGGTGCGCAACGTCTTCCTGGCTCTGATCGCCATCTCCTGGGCGGAGTACGCCAGGATCGTTCGGGGCCTCGTCGTGTCCGCCCGGCAGCGCGACTACGTGATGGCTGCGATCGCGCTCGGTGCCAGCAGCCGGCGGGTGATGCTGAAGCACATCCTGCCCAACGTCATCTCGCCGGTCGTGGTTCTGGCGAGCCTGAAGGTCGGCGGGGTGATCCTTGCCCTCGCCGCGCTGGGCTTCTTCGGGCTCGGCGCCCAGCCACCGACGCCGGAGTGGGGCACGATGATCAACCAGAGCCGGCTGTTCCTGCAGAGCACACCGACGCTCATGGCCTACCCCGGACTGGCCATCAGTCTGGCGGTCCTGGGCTTCAACCTGCTGGGCGACGGACTTCGTGACGCCCTGGACCCGCGGACCCGCCGGCTGCGCGGCTGACCCCCCCATTCCCCGGCGATCATGGAGTTTGTGCACGCAGGTCACGCTCAGCGGGTGAGCACCAACTCCATGATCGCCCCGCTCGGCTCGGCGTCAATGCCTGGGCCTCGTGTCGGTCGCCCGGACAGCGAAATGCGCACCCGGCGAGCCAATGGTCAGCATCACCAGCGCGAACCACGGCGCCCACCGCAGCTGCCGCCAGCAGACCAGCACGAGCACGACCAGTGCCGTGAACAGCCCGCCGTGCAGCGGCCCGAGCACCGGGACGAGGTCGGGGCCGGTGGTGCGCTTGAGCAAGGACCCGACCAGCAGCACTGCGAAGGACAGTGACTCCAGCAGCGCCACGACCCGCAGCACACGAACAGCCATGCTGCTGGTCGAATGAGTTGTTGTCGTGCGCGAGTCAGCCACCTTCCCATCCTGCCGGACGCGCGCCCGGTGTTCCTGCCGGAACTGCCGCCCGCTTCCGCATCTCCGAACGGTCACCCCGGGTGAGCCCGCCGTACCCGTTGTGGCGATGTTGCCCGCGTGCTCCCAGGTCAGATCGCCACAACGTCAACCGCGACGCGAGCCGGCGGCTGGGCCTGACCGACGCAAACGCACTCCCACGGCGCACGCACCCGCGTCATGACGTCACGCTCGTCACGAGCTCGTCGGCGGCGGCGTAGGGATCGAGCCCACCGGCAGCCACCCGGCCGGCCAGCTCGGCCAGCGCCTCGCTGCCCGACACGTCACCGATCCGGCCCCGCAGCACGGCGACCGCCAGCGCCTCGACCTCGTCCGCGGCGCGACGCCGCCGGCGCGCCAGCAGCTGACCGCTACCCTCCAACCAGCCGCTGTGACGCTCGATCTCGGCGAGCACGTCCTCGACCCCCTCACCCCGTGCAGCCACGGTCTTCACGATCGGCACCCGCCAGCCGTCGTCGGTCCGGCGGTCGCCGAGCGACAGCATGTAGCGAAGATCGCGTACGACGGTGTCCGCACCGTCCCGGTCGGCCTTGTTGACCACGAACACATCTGCCACCTCGAGGATCCCGGCCTTGGCCGCCTGGATGCCGTCGCCCATCCCAGGCGCCAGCAGCACCAGCGTGGTGTCGGCGAGGGCCGCCACCTCCACCTCGGCCTGCCCCACCCCGACCGTCTCGATGAGGACCACGTCGCAGCCGGCGGCGGACAGCACCCGCAGCGCCTGCGGGGCCGCCCGGGACAGGCCGCCGAGATGCCCACGGGAGGCCATCGAGCGGATGAACACCCCGTCGTCGGTCGCGTGCTCCTGCATGCGGACCCGGTCGCCGAGCAGCGCCCCTCCGGAGAACGGCGAGCTCGGGTCGACCGCGAGCACCCCGACGGTCCTGCCCTGGCGCCGGTAGGCCGCGACCAGCGCGTTGGTCGAGGTGGACTTGCCGACACCGGGCGACCCGGTCACCCCGACCACGCGGGCATGCCCCGCGTGCGGGGCCAGCAGCGACATCACCTCGCGCAGCGAGGGGCTGTCGTCCTCGATCAGGCTGATCAGCCGGGCTACGGCACGCGCCCGCAGGGCCGGCACATCCCCGCCGGCCTGCTCCACCAGCAACGGCACCGACAGCGCCCGCCGGGAACGCGCCGTCCCTTCACGCACCGGGACCGAGCTCACCCCGCGGAGCTGGCGGGGACCCGCAGGATCAGCGCGTCACCCTGACCACCGCCACCACACAGGGCAGCGGCCCCGACCCCACCGCCACGCCGCCGCAGCTCGTGGGCCAGGTGCAGCACCAGCCGGGCTCCCGAGGCGCCGATCGGGTGGCCGAGCGCGATCGCGCCGCCGTTGACGTTGACCTTGCCCGGGTCGACCCCGAGCGCGCGGGTCGAGGCGATGCCGACGGCGGCGAAAGCCTCGTTCAGCTCGAACAGGTCGACCTCGTCGACGGATAGTCCCTCCCGGGCCAGGGCCTTGCGGATGGCGTTCGCCGGCTGCTCCTGCAAGGAGTTGTCCGGACCGGCGACGATGCCGTGCGCACCGATCTCGGCGAGCCACGACAGACCGAGCTGCTCCGCCTTGTCCTTGCTCATGACGACGACAGCGGCCGCCCCGTCGCTGATCTGCGAGGCGTTGCCGGCACTGATCGAGCCATCCGAGGTGAACGCCGGGCGCAGCTTCGCGAGCGACTGCGCGGTCGTGCCGGGGCGTACTCCCTCGTCCTCCCGCACGACCACCGGATCACCCTTGCGCTGCGGGATCTCGACCGGCACGATCTCCGCCTCGAACCGCCCTTCCTTGATCGCCGCCGCAGCCAGCTCGTGGCTGCGCGCGGCGAACTCGTCCTGCTCCTCGCGCGTCATCGGCGCGAAGTTCGCCTGGTGCCGCTCGGTCCCCTCCCCCATCGGCACCCGGTCGAAGACGTCGAACAGCCCGTCGTGGAAGGTCGCGTCGAGCAGCTCAGCGTTGCCGTAGCGATAGCCCTGGCGGGCCTTCGGCAGCAGGTACGGCGCGTTGGTCATCGACTCCATCCCGCCGGCGACGACGATCTCGACCTCTCCGGCCCGGATCAGCTGGTCGGCGAGCGCGATGGCGTCGAGCCCGGAGAGGCAGACCTTGTTGATCGTCAGAGCGGGGACGGTCATCGGGATGCCGCCGAGGACCGCTGCCTGGCGAGCGGTGATCTGACCCTGGCCGGCCTGCAGGACATGGCCCATGATCACGTAGTCGACCTGGTCGCCGGCGACGCCGGCCCGCTCCAGCGCCGCCGAGATCGCCCGGCCGCCGAGGTCCATCGCGCGCAGATCCCGGAAGACACCGGCCAGCTTGCCGATGGGGGTCCGGGCACCGGCGACGATCACGGAGCTGCTCACGGGCTTCCTCTTCCACTGACGACACGTACCGTCAACGATACGAGGCCACCGCGCGAACGAGGAGCCGTCCCATGCAGGTCACCCACATCGACCACGTGGGCATCGCCGTGGCCGACCTCGACGCCGCCATCGCGATGTACGAGTCGGCCTTCGGGATGCGCTGCGTCCACCAGGAGGTGAACACCGAGCAGGGCGTACGCGAGGCGATGCTCGCGGTGGGCGACTCCGGCAGCTTCTTGCAGCTGCTCGCCCCGCTCACCCCCGACAGCCCGATCGGCAAGTTCCTCGACCGCAACGGTCCCGGCATCCAGCAGCTGGCCTACCGGGTCGACTCGATCGAACAGGTCAGCGCCCACCTGCGCGAGCAGGGCATGCAGCTGCTCTACGACGAGCCCAAGACGGGCACGGCGGGTAGCCGGGTGAACTTCATCCACCCCAAGAGCGCCGGCGGCGTGCTGGTCGAGCTGGTCGAGCCGGGCCCCGGGCAGTAGCCCAGCAGCCGCTTAGCCCCAGCCCCCAGCCCCCTCCCCCTCCCCCTCCCCCTCCCCCGCGATCATGGAGTTGAGGCTCGCTTCGCACGCTCAGCGCGCGGGCCACAACTCCATGATCAGCGGGAAGGGTGCGGGAACGGTGCGGGTGGAGTGGAGCCTGCCGGGCCGGCTCAGTCCGGGTCGGCGATCTGGGCGATCGGCGGGAGCGAGGCCCGCGCGTCCTCCGGATAGCACAGCGACCCGCGGTAGGCCAGCACCCGGAAGATGGCGAGGGCGAGCAGCGCGGCTCCTGCGGATCCGAACAGGATGCCGATCTTGGCCTCCTGCTGCAGGTCCGGGTCGGTAAAGGCCAGGTCGGTGATGAACAGCGCAATGGTGAAGCCGATCCCGGCGACCGCGGCCACCCCGGTGACCTGCCCCCAGCGCACCCCGCCGACGAAGGTCGCACCCGGCACGCGCAGCGCCAGCCAGGTCCCGGACAGCACACCGAACAGCTTGCCGAAGACCAGCGCCAGCACGATGCCGACCGCCACCGGGCTCGTCGCGGCCGTGCGCAGCGCCGGGCCGTCCAGCACCACGCCGGCGTTGGCCAGAGCGAACAGCGGCACGACCACGAAGCTGATCAGCGGGTGCAGCCGCAGGCTGATCCGGTCGTTCAACGGCAGTGCGCTGCGGAGCCCGCGGACGACGGTGCGGGCCCGCTCGGCCGTCGGCGCCGACAGGAAACTCCGGCCCATCTCCGGGATCGGCTCGAGCTGCTGCTCGCTGGGCCGGTAGGACGCGAACAGCAGGCCCATCGCGACCCCTGCCACCGTCGGGTGCACTCCCGAGGTCAGCGTCGCCAGCCACACCAGGACGGCGATCAGGACGTACGGCGTGGCGCTGTGCACCCGCAGGCGGCGCAGCAGCGCCAGCAAGCCGATCAGCAGGACGGCCACGGTGAGCGCCGCCACGTCGACGTCGTCGGTGTAGAACACGGCGATCACACCGATGGCGGCGATGTCGTCGACGATCGCGAGGGCCAGCAGGAAGATGCGCAGCCGGTTCGGACACCGCGGCCCGACAAGCGCGAGAATGCCGAGGGCGAAGGCGGTGTCGGTGGAGATCGCGATGCCCCACCCGCGGGCCGCCTCGTCGCCCGCGATCGCGAGGTAGAGCAGAGCCGGCACGGCGAGGCCGCCGAGCGCGGCGAGGGCCGGGGCGACGACCGCCCTCCTGTCGCGGTACTCACCGACCGACAGCTCGCGGGCGATCTCCAGTCCGACCAGCAGGAAGAACAGCGTCATCAGGCCGTCGTTCACCCAGTGCCGCAGGTCGTCGCGCAGCTCACGGTTCCCGAGCTGCAGGGAAAGCTCGGTGCCCCACAGCTGCTCGTACGCCGCGGCGAACGGGCTGTTGACCCAGACCAGCGCGGTCACGGTCGCGAGCAGGAGCAGCAGGGCGCCGCCGGACTCGGTCTGCAGGTATCGGCGCGCAGCGGCTGTCAGCTCGACGGGGGGAAGCGCCGCCGGCCGGGTCACGGACGCCCCGGCCGGTCTGTCAGCGCTGCCTCGACGGCGGCGGCGAGCTGGTCGATCTTCAGGCGTCCCTCGTAGCGGACGCCGTTCAGGAACAGCGCCGGGGTGCCCTCGACACCGCTCGCGACCCCGCTGTCGAAGTCGTCCCGGACCCGCTGGTCCCAGGCCTCACTCGCCGGCCGCAGGACGGACTCGGCCGGCAGGCCCAGGGCCTGGGCATGCCGGGCGAGGTTCGCGCGGCCGAGGGCGCCCTGGTCTGCGAAGAGGCGCTCGTGCAGCTCCCAGAACAGCCCGCTCGCGCCCGCTGCCTCCATGGCCAGTGCCGCCGAGTAGGCGGACGGGTGCACGTCGACCAGCGGGTAGTGCCGGTAGACGAGCCGGACGTCGCCGCGCCGCGCCGCGAGGTCGCGCAGCAACGGCTCGAGCCGCCCGCAGTACGGACACTCGGCGTCGGCGTACTCGACGATCGTCAGGCGGGCATCCCGCGGACCGCGTACGTGATCTCTCGGCCCGACCGGGAGGGCGAGCACCGGTTGCATGGCAAAGATCGTGCCAGGCGCCGGCGCCGGGGACCGCCGGCCGGCCAGGACTGCAGCCGGCCGTGCGGTGGCGGCCTAGCGGGGCGGCGTCGCGCCCGCGGACTCGCGTCCGCTCAGGCTCTCGTGAGCGCCGGCCGGCTGCGAGACGATGCGTCGCCTCGTGAGCAAGGAGGCGATGGTGAGGAACAGGCCGACCAGCAGCAGCCCAACGACCCCGGCAAGGAGAAGCTTGGCGGTGTTGGACGTCTGCACCGCCACCGGCGCGAACTGCACCGCTGAGGTGAAGATGTCCTGCACGCCGGTGCCGTTGCGAGCATCGAGGCCAGTCGGTGGCGGACCGCTGTTGCGGGTGTCGTCCCAGCCGAAGATGGCATAGGTGTCGGTGGAGGCCACGCCGGGCGGAGCGGCGATGTCGAAGCCCAGACCGTAAACACCGAGCCGGCGGTCGACGGTCCGGTCGGTGATGCGCCGGTTCTCGCTCCACGACGCGCCGTCGTCCTCGGAGTACGTGTAGTAGACGTCGTTCGAGCGGATGCCGGGATCGTCACGCGTGTCCCACCAGACGACGTCGAGCCGCCCGTTCGGCGCGATGCTGATGTTCGGGAAGAACTGGGCCTTCAGGTCACCCGGGACGTCGTCACTGAGTGCCTTCAGATCACTCCACGTCTTGCCCCCGTCGCGGGACACGCGATGGAACACCTCACCGTAGGCAGCCAGCTTCGGACGGGGGTTGAGGCCGTAGACGATGTGCAGGGTGCCGTCGTCCGCAACGACCATCTGCTGACCGGCGAAGGCCGGCCCGCCGGTGGGGTTGTCCGCGCTGAACGGCGTCGCCTGCGCGGTGGTCCAGCTCCGACCGGAGTCGGTCGAGGTGGACAGGAACAGCGCCTGCGCGGTG